>DASSPM010000151.1:0-14309 GCA_035699625.1 Candidatus Limnocylindrales bacterium
CGCGAGCCGCTGCAGGCGCGCCTCGCGATCGGGCATCGCCGGCGTCGCCGCAGGCAGGTCGAGCGCCTCGGCGATGAACGGCGACGGCCGGCGCGGGCGGCCCGACCCGCTGTCCGCTGCCCAGGTCAGGATGAGCTCGTCTCTGGCGCGGGTCAGGGCCACGTAGCAGAGACGCCGCTCTTCGGCGTGCGCAGCCTCCCCGAGGCTGGTCCGGTCACGACGCAGCGCCGCCGGAAGGGCCAGCGGGTCCGGCCGGCCGCGCATCGGGAAGCGCCCGTCCACCAGGCCGGCCACGAAGACGACCGGGAATTCGAGGCCCTTGGCCCTGTGGACGGTCAGCACGGCCACACCATCCAGCGTCTCGTCGAGCTCGGCCGAGGCCGGGTCATCGCCGGCCTCGATGACGGCCTGCAGGTGCGGCGCCAGGTAGGCCACGCGGTCCTCGGGCAGCAGCCGCGCCCGCGAACGGACCAGCTCGAAGAAGCGGGCCACGTTCTGCAGCGCCTCGGCGTCACCGGCGGTCTCGGCCGCGGCCAGGCGGGCCAGTCGCCCCGAGCGGCGCAGGTGGTCGTAGAGCACCTCGCCCGCGGGCCGGCGATGGGCCAGCTCGCAGGCGGCCCGCAGATCCGCCAGCAGCCGCCCCACGGCGCGCCGGGTCTCATCAGAGAGGCGCAGCAGGCCGGGCTGCGCCTCGACCTCGCCCAGCACCCACCAGAGCGACCGATGGCGCCGCCGGGCGAGGCCCAGCAGCGCCGTCAGGTCGCTGCCCCCCAGGCGGTACGGCTCGGCCGTGGCCAGGGCGTAGAGGTCGACGGTCGAGTCGGGCTCGGCCACCACGCGCAGGAAGGCCAGCAGCTCGCGCACCTCGGGCCGGCCGTAGAGGCCACTGCCGGCCTCGCTGCGCCACGGAACGCCGGCCAGGTTGAGGCTGCGCCGTACGGCATCGACATCCGCGTTGGTGCGCACCAGCACGGCGAAGTCGCGCGGCCGCGCCCCCGCGGCGACGCGTTCGGCGATGGTCCGGGCGATCCAGTCGGTCTCCTCGGCGACGGTGCCGAAGGCCCGCTGTAGAACGTTCGCCACGCCGCGCGCACGGCGGGCCGCGCGGGGCCGCTTGTCGAGCCCCTCCTGGACCTCGAGACGGACCGGATCGTTGTGGCGCACCAGCCGGTAGGCCGCTTCCAGGATCGGCGGCCGCGAGCGGTGATTGCGGCGCAGGACGAGGCGTCGCGCACCCGGGAAACGGCTGCTGAAGCCGAGCACGTTGCCCAGCGCGGCACCGCGGAAGGTGTAGATGGCCTGGTCGTCGTCGCCAACGGCGGTCACGTTGCGCCGCCCGCCGGCGACCAGCTCCACCAGGTCGAGCTGGGCCGGGTTGGTGTCCTGCAGCTCGTCCACCAGCACGTACCGGAAGCGCTCCTGGACATCGGCCCGCACGGCCGGGTGGTCGCGCAGCAGTCGCGCGGCCAGCGCCACCTGGTCGCCGAAGTCGAGCAGGCCGCTCTCCGCCAGGAGTGCCTGGTAGCGGCCGTAGGCGCGGGCGAGCTCGGCCTGCCGGGCCGCCTCCTCCAGCCAGGCGGCAGCCGCCTCGCGCGCCGGCTCGTCCGCGGCACCCGCCATGGCCGCTTCGGCGTCGCGTTGCAGGCGCGCGGAATGGGCCTCGTAGGCGGCCGGGTCGACGCCCTCGTCCTTGGCCCGGCTGAAGAGGCCGACCAGCGCGCCCAGGAAGCGGGTCGGGTCGCCCAGCGGCCGATAGCGCTCCAGGCCCAGCTCGAAGAGGCGCTCGCGCAGGAAGAGCACCGCGTCGGCCCGCGACAGGACACGCGGCTCGCCAGGCAGGCCCAGCTCGAACGCGTACTCGCGCACGAGCCGGTCGCCGAAGGCGTGGAAGGTGTGGATGGCCGTGTCGGTGTGGCCGTAGGGCACGAGCTCGTCGACACGCGCCTGCATCTCGTCGGCGGCCTTGTCGGTGAAGGTCAGGGCCAGGATCTCCGACGGCCGCGCCCGCTTGGTGGCGATGAGCCAGGCGATGCGCCGCGTGACCACGCGCGTCTTGCCCGTGCCCGGCCCGGCCACGATGAGCAGCGGCCCCTCGCCGTGGGTCACCGCACGGCGCTGTTCGGCGTCGAGGCCGCGCAGCAGGGCACTGACCGCGTCGAGCGAGATGGGCGGCAGGGCGGGTCCCGGCGGAGCGAGGGCGGTGCGCGGATCACGAGTGGGGGCCTTCATGGAGGGCAGCGTCGTTGCCGCCTGTGACAGCTCGCATGGCACGCGGGCCAGAGGACCCGGCGGCTCGCCTCGGCTATCCTTCGCCACGGCCGCCCGACCAGGCGGCGAACCCCAGGAGGCACGAGTGAGCAAGCGCAGCCGGGGCTCCCGGCGTACGACCGCCCGACCGGGCACGCGACCGCCCAAGGACCGCTCGGTCCGACCGGCGCAGCGCCCGAGCCGGCTCGTCGAGGCGCGGGTGGTGGCCGAGGACGTGGTCGAGGAGACCGGGCCGGCCGTCACTTCCGAGCACATCGCCGACGCCGCCGCGTCCCGCGCCGGCTCGCGCGCCCGGCAGCGCACCGGCAGCGCCCTGGCGGCCAAGGCCGCCACCGAGTATGTCTACGTGGCGCAGGACCTGCGCCGCATCGTGGCCGTGGCGGCGGTCCTCTTCGGCATCATGCTCGTGCTCTGGGTGCTCATCGTGGTGGTGCGCATGATCCCCATCTGACGCGGGCTCGGGGCCCTGTCGCACCTCGGCCCACGGCGACGCGCTGAGGCGGCCCGGACCGAAGATTGACACGACGGGCGACTCGGTCCCCCATACCGTGTGATCGGCTTCGGACGCAACCGATACCGTCACTGGGAAAGAGATGGACACCGAGCTCGTGATCCGGGCCCAACGCGGCGACACGGCGGCCTATGCCCTGATGGCCACCGAGACGGCCGATCGGTTCCTGGCCGTGGCCCGCCGGATCCTGCGCGACATCGATCTCGCCGAGGACGCGACGCAGCAGGCGCTGCTCGCCATCTGGCGGGACCTGCCACAGCTGCGCGACCCCGCCCGCTTCGACGCCTGGTCCTACCGCCTGCTGCTACGCGCCTGCTACGCCGAGGGCCGCAAGATCCGGCGCTGGTCGCCCAGGATCCGGCTCCTGCCGGTCGACGAGTCCGCCGACGACGAGCTCGGCTCGGTCGTCGATCGCGACCTGCTCGAGCGCGCCTTCCGGCGCCTCTCGATCGAACACCGCTCGGTCGTCGTCCTGCACCACTACCTTGACCTGCCGCTCGACCGCGTCGCCACCATCCTGGAGATCCCCGTCGGGACGGCGCACTCACGACTCCACCATGCGATGCGCGGCCTGCGCGCCGCGGTAGACGCCGACATGCGGCCCTCAGTGCGGGAGGCAGCACCATGAACGCCGAACGAGACACGACTCGCATGGTCCGTTCGTGGCTGCACACGGACGAGCATGAGTCCGCGGACCGTGTCCTGGATGCGGTCCTCGCCCTGCTGCCGGCGACCCCCCAGCGCCGGACCGGGCGGCCCGTCTGGAGGACCCCCGGCATGAACACCTTGGCCAAGCTCGCCGCCGCCGCCGCCGTGGTGGTACTGGCGGTGATGGCCTTCGACGTGATGGTGCCCGGGGGCGACGTCGGGGGCAGCGCACCCGCTTCGATGTCCTCGAGTCCGCCAGCGGCAACGCCACAGCCGACGGCGCCATCCACGGGAGGCGTCAACCCGCTCTCGGCCGACTACACGATCGGCAGACAGGCCCTGGACGTGGACGGCGTTCGGTTCTCCTTCGACGTGCCCACGGCCGGCTGGGAGCCGTATGGCAGCCTGCACATCAGCAAGAGCACGGTCGGGGGACAGGGCGCCGAGGCCGTCCTCTTCTGGGCACGCTTCCCGGACGGCGTCGAGGCTGATCCGTGCAACGGGGATCTCGACGACCCACGGTCCCATTCTTCGGCCGCCGACCTTGCCGCCGTGGTGGCGACGGCCGCCGGGACGGAGCGTGTCGCCGGGCCCTCGGAGGCCACCGTGGGCGGACGCGCCGCACAGCACGTCGTGCTCACGGTGCGCGAGGACCTCGGCTGTGACCCGGGTTACTTCTACAACTGGAAGGCCAAGGAGGGAGGTGCGTTCTGGCAGGTCACCCGCGTCGGTTACACGATGCTGATCTGGATCGTCGAGACCGACCGGGGGCTCTTCTTCATCGGGGGCATCACCCACCCGGACGGCATGCCCTACCTCGGGCAGGAGATCGAGCAGATCGTCGTCTCCATGCGCTTCGAGTGAGCTAGCTCGCGGCGTCCTTCTTCTGCGCCTCGGCGCGCCGGCGGCGGTTCTGCTCGCGCAGGGCCGTTGCCTCGCCCGAGACGCGCATGCTGTTGACCTCCGGGCCGCGCTTCCCGCGGGGCAGCTTCTCCGCGCCGCCGTTCTCGCGCGCCGCCGCGCGTGCCCTGCGCAGGCGCTCCAGGCGCTCGCCGATGAGCCGCTCCATGCCTTCCTCGGTGGGCAGGTAGTAGCGCCGGTCGGCAAGCGCGTCGGGCAGGTACCGCTGCTCGACGTCGCCGCCGTAGTCGTGCGGGTTGCGGTAGCCGACGCCGATGCCGTGGTCCCGCTTCTCGCGCCAGGTGCCCGTGCGCAGGTGCCTGGGCACCGGCAGCGAGCCCTTCGCCTCCACGTCGGCCATGGCCGCCCAGTAGGCCGCCCCGGCGCGGTTGGACTTGGGCGCCGAGGCGATGTAGGCGGCCGCCTGCGCCAGGGCGTACTGCGCCTCGGGCAGGCCGACCCAGTCGAGCGCGTGGGCCGCGGCGACGGCGACCTGGAGCGCGCGCGGGTCGGCGTTGCCCACGTCCTCCGAGGCGCTGATGATCAGCCGGCGGGCGATGAAGCGCGGGTCCTCGCCGGCGGCGACCATCGTGGCCAGCCAGTAGAGCGCGGCGTCCGGGTCGTTGCCGCGCAGGCTCTTGATGAAGGCGCTGACCGTGTCATAGTGGCCGTCGCCGGCGCGGTCGTAGGCCAGCACGCGCTGCTGGGCGGCGGCCTCGATCTGCTCCAGCGTGGGGCGGACGATGCCGTCATCCGGCTGCCCCTCGGCTTCGGCGATGGCCACCGCCGACTCGAGCACGTTGAGCGCGGCCCGCGCGTCGCCGGCGCTGATGCCGACCAGGTGCGCCAGGCCTTCCTCCGCCGGCTCGATCCGTCCGCCGAAGCCACGCTCGTCGGCCAGTGCGCGGCGCACCACGAGCTCGACCTGCTCGTCGGTCAGCGGCTCGAGCCGGAAGACGCGCGTGCGCGAGAGGAGCGCCGAGTTGACCTCGAAGTAGGGGTTCTCGGTGGTCGCTCCGATGAGCGTGATGGTGCCGTCCTCGACCTGCGGCAGGAGCGCGTCCTGCTGGGCCTTGTTGAAGCGGTGGATCTCGTCGATGAAAAGGACGCTGGCGGTGCCGCCGCGGTCGAGCCAGGCGCGCGACTCTGCCATCACGCGGCGCACCTCGGCCACGCCGCTCATGACCGCGCTGAGCGTCTCGAAGCGGGCGCCCACAGCGTCGGCCAGGATGCGCGCCAGGGTCGTCTTGCCCGAGCCGGGCGGCCCCCAGAGGACCATCGAGGCGAGGTGACCGCGCTCGAGCTGGCGGCGGATGGCGCCGCGCTCACCGACCAGGTGCTCTTGGCCCACGAACTCCTCGAGCGTGCGCGGCCGGAGGCGTGCCGCCAGCGGGGCATGCTCGGCCGCCGCGAGGGGCGGCAGGTCGAGCGGTTCGGGTCGGCTGCCCGCGGCAGGGCGGCGTGCTGGCACGCTCGCAGTCTAGTCGGGCGGTGCTGCCGGACGGCGGGCCCGGAGGGCGCCTCAGTCGTGCAGCTTGCGGAACCAGAAGGTGTAGCGGTCGCCCTCGATCAGCCGGCCGACGATCTCGTGGCGCGTGGTGGCCGCCCAGGCCGGCGCATCTTCCAGGATGCCCATGTCGGTCGCCGTCACCTCGACCACCTGGCCGACGCGCGCCTGGCGCATGCCCTGGGCGAGATGCACGATGGGCATCGGGCAGAGCAGCCCGGTGGCATCGACCACGATGTCGCCCCGGGGGCGGGCGCCGGCGGTGCCGGTCGCCTCTTCGGTGGTCATCTCAGATGAAGAGGTTGACGCGACGCTCGTTGGCGTCCTTGAGGTAGGTCGCCACGCCGGCGTACGAGTCCACGTCGATGAGGTCGTCCTTGGTCAGACCCATGACGCCCATGGTGATGGTGCAGGCGACGATCTTGACGTTCATCGAGCGTGCCAGATCGAGCATCTCGGGCACCGTGGGCATCTTGAACTCGCCCATCAGCCGGCCCATCAGCTTGGGACCGAGGCCGAAGAAGTTGAAGCGCGTCAGCGGCAGGCGGCGCGCGCCGCCCGGCTTCATCCAGCGGAAGGCGGTGCGCAGCGGGTCGCGGCCGATGCGGCTGGCGTTCGGCCTGGTGATCACGTCGAGGCCCCAGAAGGTGAAGAACATGGTCACCGGCTGGCCCGACGAGGCCGCGCCGACGGCGATGTTGAAGGCGGCCTGGACGCGGTCGAAGTCGCCCGAGAAGACGACGATGGTCACGCCGGGCACGGTCTCGGGCTCACGCGGCTCGAGCGCCGGCTGGCCCTCCCCGGACGGCGTCGTGACGCTGTCGGCGTGTGCCTGCGCCGGGCGGTCGGCGGTCGTGGTCGGATCGAGTGTCGGCGTGGTCATCCTCGGAGCTCCCCTCGCGTCCGGCGATGCTAGGGGGAGTGGCGCGATGCGTCAAACGCCCGGTCGGGGCGCCCAGGCGGAGCCCGTCCCCGTCCCCGCCGGCCTGACCGGCTACCATCTCCCTGTCGCCGTCGCCGCACCCGGAGTATCGCCTCCCGTGAGCCAGCAGACCTCGCACCTGCGCGTCCCCGGACCCACGCCTCTGCCCGATGCCGTGCGCGAGGCGGGCGCGCGGCAGATGGTCAATCACCGCGGGCCCGAGTTCAAGGCGCTCCTCGGACGGCTGGTGACCCGCCTGCGCTCCGCCTTTCGGACCGAACACGACATCCTCATCCTGAGCGCGTCGGGCACCGGCGGCCTCGAGGCGGCTGTGGTCAACCACCTCTCCCCGGGCGACCCGGTGCTGGGCGTCAGCATCGGCGCCTTCGGCGACCGCTTCGCCAAGATCGCCGCGCGCTACGGCGCCGACGTCACCAAGCTGGACATCGAGTGGGGCCGGGCCGCCGAGCCGCCGGCCGTGGCCGAGTCGCTGGCGCGCATGGCCGCCGAGGGCCGACCCGCACGCGCCGTGCTGCTCACCCACAACGAGACCTCGACGGGCGTGACCAATCCGCTCGGGGAACTGGCGGCCGCGGCGCGCGATGCTTCGCCCGAGACGCTCCTGCTGGTGGACGGCATCAGCGGCCTCGGCGCGGTGCCCTTCGAGACGGACGCCTGGGGTCTCGACGTGGTCGTGACCGGCTCGCAGAAGAGCTGGATGGTGCCGCCGGGGCTGGCCATGGTGAGCGTCTCGCCGCGTGCCTGGAGCGCCGCGGAGCAGGCCACCATGCCGCGCTTCTATTTCGACCTGGCGGCCCACCGCGACGGCCTCGCCAAGGGCGAGACGCCCTGGACGCCGGCGGTCGGGGTCGCCTTCGCGCTGGACGTGGCGCTCGACCTGATGGAGGCGGAGGGCTACCCGGCCATCTTCGCCCGGCACGCCGCCTGCGGCGCGGCGACCCGTGCCGGCCTCCGCGCGCTCGGCTTCCGACTCTTCGCCGACGAGGCGGTGGCCTCCGACACGGTCACCGCGGCGCACCTGCCCGAGGACCTCGAGTGGAGCGCCTTCAACGGCGCCATGCGCGAACGCGGCCTCGTCGTGGCCGGTGGCCAGGGCAAGCTGACCGGACGCATCTTCCGCGTCGGCCACCTGGGCAGCGCGACGGTGAGCGAGATGATCGCGGCGCTCGACATCATCGAGGCCGCGCTCGGGTCGCTGGGCCGGAGCGTCGAGCCCGGCGCGTCCAGGCGCGCCGCCGAGTCGGCCGCCGCGGCCGTGGCTTCGGGCGGCGGCCGCTCGAGCCGGAGTGGGGCCCCGGAGGCGGCGCCCGTCGCGTGACCCGACCGGGGAGCGTCGCGTGACCCGCCCTGGGACGGTGTGTCCGCTGCCGGCCGGCGGACCGACCGGATGAGGATCCTCGTCGCCGAGCCGCTGGCGGAAGAAGGCGTAGCCGCGCTGGCGGAGCGGCACACGGTGGACGTGCGTCCCGACCTCGACCGGGCGGCCTTCCTGGCCGCGCTGCCCGAGTACGACGCACTGGTCGTGCGCAGCCAGGTCCAGGTCGATGCCGAGGCCATCGCCGCCGGCAACCGGCTGGTGGTCGTCGGTCGCGCCGGCGTGGGCGTCGACAACGTCGACCTCGAGGCCGCCACGCGCGCCGGCATCACCGTCGTCAACGCCCCCACCGGCAACACCATCGCCGCCGCCGAGCACACCCTGGCGCTGCTCTACGGCGTGGCGCGGCGCATCGCCGCCGCCGACGCCTCGGTCCGGCGCGGCGAGTGGAGGCGAAGCACCTTCACGGGCATCGAGCTGCGCGGCAAGACGCTGGGCATCATCGGCCTGGGCAAGATCGGCATGGCCATCGCCGACCGCGCGCGGGCCATGGAGATGACCGTGCTTGGGCACGACCCCTACGTCACCGCTGAGGCCGCCGGCCACCACGGCGGCGCGTTGGTCGAGCTGTCGGAGCTCCTGGCGCGCGCCGACGTCGTCTCGGTCCACGTGCCGCTCAGCCGCGCCACGCGCAACCTCATCGGCGCGCCGGAGCTGGCCCGCATGCGTCCGGGCAGCATCCTGCTCAACGTCGCCCGCGGCGGCGTGGTCGACGAGGCGGCGCTGGCCGACGCGCTCCGCTCGGGCCACCTGGGCGGCGCGGGCGTGGACGTCTTCACCGCCGAGCCGCCGCGCGAGTCGCCCCTGCTCGATGCGCCACACACCATCCTCACGCCCCACCTGGGCGCCTCGACCGCGGAGGCCCAGGTGCGCGTGGCCGTCGAGGCGGCACAGCAGGTGCTGGACGTGCTCGAGGGGCGGCCCGCCCGTTACGCCGTCAACGCGCCGCTGATGACGCCCGAGACGGCCCAGGCGCTGGCGCCCTTCCTGCCCCTGGCCCAGCTGATCGGCCAGTTCTACGCCCAGTTCGCGCGCGGCTTCGAGGGGCCGCTGACGCTGGAGGTGGCGGGCGAGGTGGCCGGCCACGACAGCACACCGCTCGCCGCAGCCACGCTGCGCGGCCTGCTCGAAACGGTCACCGAGGAGCGCGTCAACCTGGTCAACGCGGCACACCTTGCGCGTGCCCGCGGCATCACCCTCGTCGAGCGCCGCATCGGCGATGCCGGACGCTGGACCTCCCTGCTCACCCTCAGCGGCGCGACCAGCGTCGCCGGCACCATCGGCCCCGACGGCGAGCCGCGCTTCGTCCGCCTCGCCGACTACTGGCTCGACCTGCCGCCGGCTCCCTACATGCTCGTCACGCGCCACCGGGACCGGCCCGGCACGATGGGCCTCATCGGCTCCATCCTCGGGGCAGCTGACGTCAACATCAGCTCGATGCACCTCGGCCGCACGCGTCCCCGCGAGGACGCGTTGATGATCCTGGCGCTCGACGACCCGGTGCCCGATCCGGTCGCCGAGGCCATCCGCCAGGCCGAGGCCGTGCTCGACCTTTGGCTCCTCCGACTGGCGTGAGCAGGGGGCGCCGGGACGGACCCGCGGAGGGCTGGGACCGGGCGGCTGCGGGCGACGACGGGCCGCTCGTCCCGCCCGACCTGACGGCCAGCCTCGTCCTCGTGCGCCACGGCGAGTCGACCTGGATCGTCGAGGGCCGCTTCCAGGGCCGCCGCGACCCACGCCTCTCGCCGCGCGGCGAGCGCCAGGCGGCGCTGGTCGCCGAGCGGCTGCGCGACCCCGCCTCCGGGCCGCCGCTGCCCATCCCGGCGCGGCCGCCGGCGGCGATCTGGCACTCGCCGCTGGCGCGGGCACGTCAGACGGCCGAGGCCATCGCCGGGCGGCAGCCGCTGGCCACGCCGCTGCAGCCGGAGCGCGGCCTGATCGAGATCGCCCAGGGCGACTGGGAGGGGCTGACGCACGCCGAGGTGGTCGAGGCGAGCCGGGAGATCCTTGACGGCTGGCGTGCGCGACCGACGGAGGTCAACGCCCCCGGCGGGGAGCGGCTGCTCGACGCCGCGGCGCGCGTACGCGACGCCCTGCAGCGCATCCTGGCTGAGCTGGCCGCCGAGGCGGCCGCCCCGGCCGGCCTGGCCGCGAGCCCCGTGCCCGGCTACGGGCGCGGCACGGCGGCGCATCCCTGGGGCATCCTCGTGGCCCACGACGGCATCTTCCGGCTGGCGCTGCTGGGCCTGCTGGGCATCCCCTACGAGCGCTTCTGGTCCTTCCCCTTCGTGCTCTGCGGCATCAGCGTCGTCGACCTCGCTGCAGGGCGCGCCAGTCTCGCCGCGCACAACCTGGCCGACCACCTGGCACCGCTCGCCACCGACGTCCTGGCGGCCGCGGAGGCCCGCGGCGACCGAAGGGGCGCCCTCTAGGGGGGATCGAAGGGCGGCGACGGCCGACGGCACCCCGGACCCGCCATGGTCTAGCGGCGGCGCCGGAAGGCCAGCCGCAGGAGGCCGATGCGCAGGCGTCGGTAGGCGTCCCGCAGAGCGCGCAGCGCGTCACCCTCGGCGGGACGCCGCGCGTAATTCGCCTCGACCTTGGCCCGCGCTACCAGCTGCAGCTCGGTGCGCACGCCGGGCACCAGCTCGCCCAGCACGCCGGCGTACTCGTAGGCCGTCTGGGTCGGGCGCGGCGCGTGGCCGAAGAAGCCGGCCCAGCGGGCCACGCCGCTGTAGACCGCGTCGGGCTCGGGTCTCCGCGGCCGACCGCGCGATCGGCCCCAGGCGACCACCGACCCCGCCAGCAGCAGCAGCCCGGCCACGACCAGCACGGCGACCGGCGCTGCGGGCGGCGCGCTGCCGGTTATCGCGCCGCCGCCGGCTGGCTCGAAGCTGGACCGGTCGCGCGGGTCCTCGTCGGGGTCGTTGCCGTCGAGTCCGAAGGTCGGCCGGGGGACGACGGCCGCACCGGAGCCGGCGGGCGTGGGTGAGGCCACCGGCCGGCCGGTCTCGAGCTCGGTCGGCTGCTGGCCGTTCTCTTGGTTGCCCGGCGTCGGGTCGAAGGCGACCCAGCCGTAGCCCGGGAAGAAGACCTCGACCCAGGCGTGGGCCGCGTCGCGCCGCACCTCCCAGCTGCCGTCCACGAGCCGCTGGCCCGGCAGGTAGCCCATCACCAGTCGGGCCGGGATGCCCTGCGTGCGCAGCATCATCACCATGGCCGAGGCGAAGTACTCGCAGTAGCCACGCTTCACGCGCAGGAAGCAGTCGATGACCTTCTGCGTGCCACACAGGCCCTGCACGTCGGTGTCGTAGATGTAGCCCTCGCTGTAGAGGTGGTCCTGGATGGCCTCGGCCACGTGATACGGGGCGCGCCGGCCCTCCGGCAGCGCGCGCACGATGCGATCGGTGGTGGCCTTGACGATGGGGCCGATCGAGTCGTCGCGGATCTGCACGTAGCGCGGCATCCAGGAGGGGTAGCGCACGCCCGCGGCGGCCAGCTTGTTCTTGGTCACGCCGCCTTTCTCCTCGCCCTCGTTGCGCACGGAGGCGACGACCTGGTAGCTCGCCCCGGGCCGCAGCCGCTCGTTGGCCTCGATGGCCACCAGGGGGCCGTCCTGGCGGTTGGCGAAGACGGTCACCGGGCGGTCGAACGTGATGGGCGTCTCGGGTGACAGCAGCACACGCGAGTCCAGATCGGCGGCGGTGACCGTGACGGTCACGTCGCTGCGGCCCTCCTTGGGGCCGAGCGGCTCTTTGACCTCCTCGAGCACAGAGCGGCCCGGCTCGAGCGGGCTGCCCCCGTCACGTTCGAGCTGCGTCCAGGTCGTACCGTCGAAGGCGTCGTAGCTGGCGGCCCGCCAGTAGCGGCCGGCGCCGTCGCTGGTGGTGGCCCGGAAGACGACCTCGCCGGTCGACTCCCAGAAGCCCCTGATGGTCTGCGAGCTGCCGAAGAGGCCGCTCGGCCCGCGGGCCGGCGCGGTCACGCCGCCGACCAGCCGGTTGAGGTCCTGGCCCCAGCGCACCAGGTCCTCCTCGAGGTCGTCCCAGGCGTTGGCCAGCGGCGCCGAGGAGGCGGTCGCCGTGAGCGCCATCGAGCCGACCAGGGCGGCCGCCACGAAGACGAGGCCGCTGCGCATGTAGAGGCCCGAGACGTATCCGGCGTCGCCGATGCGGCGAGCCAGCCAGCCTTCGCGCTGCTCCAGCAGGTTGAGCCGCACCAGGAGCAGCAGCGCCGCGGCGGCGAAGGCGACGAGGTACGGGTACTGCGGCCGGATGGTGAGCGAGATGTTGGCGACGAGCACGGCGCCGGCGATGAAGATGGCACCCAGCGGGCGCCGCCGCCGGAAGACGTTGAAGCCGGCGAACTGGCCGGTGGCCCAGGCGAGGACGCCCACGGTCATCACGAAGGGCGTCGTCTGGGCGGAGCGCACACCTTCCCAGAAGAGGTCGATATAGAAGCGGTCGAAGCTGGCCAGCAGGGCCCGTACGCGCAGCATCGGGTCGGCCGCGTCCGAGACGACGGAGGCCGTGGCCAGGATCAGGAAGGGCGCCGCGAGGAGCGCACCGGCGAGGTGCGCGAGGAGCGTGGGCAGGCGGCTCTTGCCGCTCACGAAGCCCCACAGGCCCCCCATCAGGATGGCCGGCAACAGCAGCCGCGTCTGGCTCTCGCCGCGCACATCGAGCCCGACCCAGCGCGGCTCGTCCACGGCCAGCGCCACCACGCCCAGCATGGCCAGCAGCAGGAGCAGGCTGCTCCAGCCCTCTGACGGCGCGAAAGCGCGCTCGTCCTCCGCGGCGACGGGCGCCGCGGCGTGCGGCAGGACGGTCACAGGCGGGCCACCACGCCGCTCGGACCGGTCGAGACGAGCAGCTCTCCGAGCGGGCGATCGGGCACCACCAGGTGCACGGTGAGGTCGTACTCGGCCAGAGCGTGCCGCATCGCCCGCAGGCCCCGCGTGCGCTCCTCGACGACCGTCGCGTCGGGTACCGCATCGTCGGCCGCCCGGCGCGCCCGCTCGTCGTAAGCGGCGGCGTCGAGGAGGCAGACCACGGCGGCCACGCCTCGCCCCCGGAGGGCCGCCAGAGGCCGTACCCAGGCCCGCTCCACAGAGGGCGTGACGATGACCGCGGTCATGCCGCGGCGGAGCCGGGGCAGACCCTGTACCAGCGCCTCGACGAGCGGCGTGGCGCCGTCGGCGCGCACCGCGGCCAGCGTCGCCATCACCTTCTGGTGCTGCCGCCCGCCGCGGTCCGCCGGCAGCACCGTCGTGCGGTGGCCCGAGGCGGTCAGGCCCACCGCGCGGTTCTCGACCAGCGCCCGCGCGGCGACCGAGGCAGCGACGCGCACGGCTGCCTCCAGCGTGGACTCCTCGCCCCGGCCGGTGTGCACGCTCCGCTCGAGGTCGAGGAAGAGCCACGCGTCGGCGGTCTGCTCGAGGTCGAACTCCTTTACCTGTAACTCCTGCTGGCGGGCGCTCGACTTCCAGTGGATGCGGTTATAGGCGTCGCCGGGGGCGTACGGCCGGATGGAGGTCACCAGCGGCGTCGACTGCAGCGTCCGCTCGGGGCTGGCATGGGTGCCCTCCAGCGTGCTCGCCGGTAGGCGCCAGCGCGGCAGGTGCTCGATGCGCGGGTAGACGGTGACAGCGGCGCCGGAGCCCACGCTGGCCGAAGCCTCGAAGAAGCCGAACGGGTCGCCGGTGCGGATGACCAGCGGGTCCACCCGGAAATGGCCGCGCTGCGTGAGCGGCACACGGGCCACCCACGACCGCTCCGTGCGACCGCCCAGCACCAGCGCCCGGCCCGGCAGCGGCACGGGCAGCGTGGAGGGGTTGTGAACCTCCAGCCAGAGCTTGGGCAGCCGGCCCGTGTTGCGCAGCGTGTACGTCGCGCGCAGCGGCTCGCCGACGTGGCCGTGTAGCCGGTCAAGCGCGTAGCCAGCCTCCAGGTCGGCCAGGCCGAAGCGCGTCACCAGGTAGGCACCGCCGAGCACGAGAAGGCCGAGGTAGACCAGGAAGAAGAGGAACTCGGCACCGGTCGAGAAGGCGGCCAGCAACAGCACGCCCGCCAGGAGCAGCAGCTGCAGCCGTCGCAGCATCTCCCGGCCCCGCTCTCCGACGGCTCCCGGTCAGGCCGGCCGCACGCCGGAGCGCGGC
>DASSPM010000152.1:0-10289 GCA_035699625.1 Candidatus Limnocylindrales bacterium
CAGCTCCTCGCCTCGGGACGGGTGCCGGTGGTTGCGCCATTGGCTCTCGACGAGCAGGGGGCGCTCTGCAACGTCAACGCCGACGAGGCAGCGGCCGGCCTGGCCCGCGGCCTGTACGCCGAGGCGCTCGTGCTGCTCACCGACACCGACGGCGTGCGCGGCGCCGACGGGGCGCGCCTGCCGCGCATCGGCGCGGCCGACGCCGAGCGGCTCATCGAGAGCGGCGTCGTCGCCGGCGGCATGGTGCCCAAGGTGCGCACCGCCCTGGCGGCTCTCGGGCGCGAGGGCCAGGGCGCGCGGGTGCCAGGCGACGGCGCCACGCGCGCCGTCATCGCCGACGGCGGCGCACCGGGGGCCCTGCGCCGCGCTCTCGGCGACGAGGACTTCGGGACGCGCCTGGAGCTCTGACCGCGCTGGGCGGGGGCGTGCCCACCCCGTCGGGGCGTCGCGTCAGGCCCTGGCCGCGATCCCCGGCAGCGAGCGCTCCGTGGGGCCTGTGTAGCGCACGTCGGGCCGGATGAGGCGGTTGTCGGCGGCCTGCTCCAGGCAGTGCGCCGTCCAGCCCGCGTGGCGCGCCACGGCGAAGGTCGCCGGGAAGAGGTCGGGCGGCAGGGCCACGCCCTGCAGCACGGCCGCCGTGTAGTACTCGACGTTGGTCTTGAGCGGGCGCTCCGGGTGGCGCTCCTCGAGCAGGCGCAGGGCGACGTCCTCGACCGCCACGGCCAGTCCGAGCCAGTCGGCCATGCCGCTCATCCCCTCGGCCACTTTGCGCAGCGCCGCCGCGCGGGGATCGTAGGCGCGATAGACGCGGTGCCCGAAGCCCATCAGTCGCTCGCCCCGGTCGAGCGCGGCGCGGATCCAGGCCTCGGCGCGCTCCGGCGTCCCGATCTCGTGCAGCTGGCTGACCACCTCGGACGGGGCGCCGCCATGGAGCGGGCCCTTGAGGGCGCCGATCGCTCCCGCGACGGCGCTGGCCAGGTCCGAGCGGGTCGAGCTGATGACGCGTGCCGTGAACGTGGAGGCGTTGAAGCCGTGCTCCGCGGCCACGATGAAGTAGGCGTCAAGGGCGCGCGCGGCGGCATCGCTGGGCCGCTCGCCGGTCAGCTGGTAGAGCAGCGCGGCGGCGGGCCCGAGCGTCGGGTCGGGCTCGATCGGCTCCTTGCCCTGGCGCAATCGACCGAAGGCAGCCAGCGCCGACGGTGCCAGCGCGGTCAGCTCGCGTGCCTGGTCCACGGTCGGTGGCCAGCCGGGCCGCGTGATGGCGCCCCAGGTCGAGACCGCCGTGCGCAACGCGTCCATGGCGTTGGCGTCTGGCGGCAGGAGCCGCAGGGCCGCCAGCACCGGCTCAGGGAGCCCGGCGGCCGGGAGGCTGGCCTCGGTGGGCCACTCGCCGGTCCACAGCAGCTCGGCCACCTGGGCGTAGCTACCGTGCTCGACGAGATCGCCGATGGGGAAGCCGCGGTAGAGGAGCCGGCCGTTGGCGCCGTCGACGAGGGCGATGCTGGTCTCGCCGGCGAGCACGCCTTCCAGGCCGGGGGAATAGGGGCGCGAGTCGGTCGTCGTCTCCATCGGCTCGGAGTCTAGTGCGTCGCAGCCTTCCGCCGCTGGAGCGGCGCGGCGGCGAGCCGACGGCGAGCCCTCTCGACGAGCCGCGAGCGGCGGGCGGCGGGTTCATGGGCAGGTACTCGCCAGGTGGGCGGTATCGAGCCAGATGGCCCGCATCGGCGACAGGTAGTCGCCAGGCGGCTGGTAGTCGGGACCCTGAGCCTGGACTCCACTGTCGGAGGCGCTGCCCCCGCACGGCGCGGCGTCGATCGACCCGATGGTGCTGCCGCGGGCCTGCCTAGTACCCGCCAGGTGACCACCTGACCATCCGCGCGGCCTGCGCGGGCGGAACTACCGCCCGATGAGCACCACCCCGTCCACGCGGCCGTAGTGCGAGTAGAAGGTCTCCTGGTGCAGGATGCGGCCCTGGGCGTCGCGCACCGTGCGCGTGACCCAGACGTCGAAGCCGTCGGCCGGGTACTCGACCCGCTTGCGCACCCCGGTCGGAAGAGTGCTGGTGTACTGGACGGTGTCGCGCGCCGGCACCCGGTTCCGGATGATCGGCCTGGAGAAGCTCACCTTGCGCCCGGTCGGCACGCCGTAGATCTCGAACGTCACGCGCCCGTAGCCGTTGATGCCGCGGATCAGCAGCGGCTTGCCGGTGTCGTTGCGGAAGGTCATGTTCTGGATCGGTCCGCGCGAGCCCTTGAGCACGGTCGCGTCGAGACCGACCGGGTAGCGCGTGATGTAGTACCAGTGGTTGTGCCGCTCCCCAAGGTCGAGGCCGGCTCGTGCCGCGGCGTTGAAGAGGGTCGTGGAGCACGAGCAGATGCCGCCGGCGAGCGCGCCGGTCGGCTCGGTCCGGCCGTTGCGGATGACGCCGCCCGGACCGTAACCGCGGCTGGTGCTCACTTCGCCGACGGCGCGCCAGAAGTCGAACCATTCGCCCGGCATCAGGATGTAGCCGTCGATGATGCGCGTGGGGACCTTGATGTTGGCCCCGAAGTAGTTCTTCTCCGAGGGCACGTAGGGCGTGGTCCACGTCGAGAGGCGCACCAGCAGCGGTGCCAGCCTGCCTGCCTCCTCGCTGGTCAGTGCCGGGGCCAGCGAGTCGGTGGCCAGATCGACGGGATCCTCGCCACCGGGCGTGACCACGCCCGCCGCGCGCGCCTCCAGCGCTGCCAGCACGCGCGGCAGGCTGCCGGCGACGTCGAGTTCGTGGCCGGGGCGTGAGGCGAGGAAGCCGATGACCGTCTGGCCCCGCTTGACGAAGCGGGCGTCGCCGGGTTCGACGCGGAAGCGGTCGGCAAGGCGGCCGAGGCTGCCCTTCACGAGCCGCTCGACGAGGACCGGCCGATACCCCTCCGCGCCCAGCTCGAAGGCGATCCAGCGGCGGATGGTGGCCGGGGTCAACTTGACCGTGCGCCGGCCATCGGTGATGGGCAGCGGGCGGGCGGCGATGCGCTCCGCCAGCGCGGCCGCGGCCGCGGCATCGCCCGTGGAGACGGCCGCCGGAGCACTCGTCGCCGAGAGGTCCACGCTGATGTCGCCCGCATCGGGCAGCGCCAACGCGGCCGCCAGGCTCGCGGCCAGCTCGCGCGCCGCGGCCCGACGACCGGCGGCCGCGGGCAGCACCTCGAAGCGCGCCTTGTCCGCCGAGAGCACCACGGCCGCGTCGCGCGGCGGCGACTCGAAGGTGGCCACCGTCGCGGCCAGCCAGCGCTCCAGGGCGGCACGGTCGAGGCGCGTCGCGAGCGGCACCTCGGTGCCGCGGGCCAGGCTGCGCAGACCGTCGAGCGTGGCGGCCGTGTCGTCCGGGCCGCGGCCGACGGCGAATGCCGCGTCGAGCATGGCCTGCGTGTCGTAGTCGCGACCCAGCGCGGCATAGCGGATCTGGCGCGTCCGGCCCTCGAAGCGGAGCGTGAGCTGGCCGCTGGAGAGTGACGGCAAGCCCGAGCGCAGGCGCTCCTCCGCCGCGGGCCCGTCGAGGCCGGCCAGCGAGACGCCGCCGACCTGCACGCCGGGCACGATGCGCCCGTCGTGGAGGCGCGCGAGGGAGACGACGAAGACGCCCGCCAGCACCGCCGCCGCGGTGACTCCGACGAGGAAGCCGAGACCGAGTCCGAGGACCCGCCGGGCGACGACTCGCAGTCGGGCGCGCCGGGCAGGCCGGACGCCGGCCGCCACGCCGACCTCTCCGAGGACGCCCTCGCCGACCGTCGTCTCGCTGATGCTCACGCTCGCCCTTTCCGCCCCCACGCCGCCTGGCCCCGCTGGGCCGAGATAGGACGTGCGCGCGCCGGATATTGCGACGCCGAGGCCGCCCAGCGCAAGTGCCGTTGGTACCCCCGGACCGTCGGCGGTCAGACCAGCCGCACGCCCGCCCGGCGCATCTCGTCGAGGGCGCGCTCGCCGTCGCCCGGCGTGAGGTCGACCGCCCGGATGGCGTCGAGCAGCAGTTCGGTCGGGAAGCCGAGGCGCATCGCGTCCAGAGCGGTCGCCTTGACGCAGTAGTCGGTCGCCAGGCCGCCCACGACGACGCGCTCGACGGCGTGCTCGCGCAGCAGGACCTCGAGCTCCGTGGGACGCGTCTCGCCGCTGAGCGGGTGGCGCATGGTGAAGCCGCTGTAGCCGTCCTCGCCGTTGCTCCCCTTGCGCACTACCGGCCCGTCGATGATCAGGTCGCCGTGGAGTTCCGCGCCCCAGCTGCCGGCGACGCAGTGCACCGGCCAGATGCCGCCGTCCTTGGCGAAGTGCGGCGTCGACTCGGGGTGCCAGTCCTGGGTGTAGACGACGAAGGCGCCCGCCGCCCGCGCCACGCTGATGGCGTCGTCGAGCACGGGCACCACGTCGGGCCCGCCGCGCACGAAGAGGCTGCCCGCGGGATCCGCGAAGTCGTTCTGCACATCGACCACGATGAGCGCCGTGGCCGGGTCGTAGTCGGGCACGAGCGAATCGTAGCGCTCGGCTAGGATGGAGCGGCCCATCCAGACGTCACCCGAGGCGCTCCCGCATGGTGCCGCAGGCCCTGCGCCCCTGGCTGCTCTTCGCGTCCCTGGCCCTCATGTGGGGCAGTTCGTACCTGTTCATCAAGATCGGCCTCGAGTCGGGGCTGCCGCCCCTGACTCTGATCGCCGAGCGGCTCTGGATCGCGGTCGTGGCGCTGGTCGTGCTCTTCCGCGTGACCGGCGGCCGGCTGCCGCGGGAGCCCCGCACGCTGCTGCGCATCGCCGTCCTGGCGCCGCTCAACATCGTGCTGCCCTTCATCCTCATCACCTGGGGCGAGCTGTGGATCCCCTCGGCCATGGCCAGCATCCTCAACGGCCTGGTGCCCCTCTTCACCATCGTCATCGCCGGTCTGGTGCTGCAGGACGAGCCGATCACGCTCAACCGCCTGCTGGGGCTGCTGGTCGGCTTCGGCGGCGCCGCGGTGATCGTCGCGCCGGACGTGCTGGGGGGGCCCGCCGGGGGCGACGGCGCGATGCTCCTGCTGGGCGAGCTGGCCATCGTCGGCTCGAGCCTGCTCTACGCCTTCGCAGGCGTTTATGCCCGCGCGGCTCTCTCCTCGCGCGACCTGGTGGAGGAGCCGGGCGGCGCGCGGCGGGCGCCGTCGCCCATCGAGATCGCGCTCATCCAGGGCGCCCTGGCGGCGCTGCTGGTGACGCCGCTGGCACTCGTCCTTGAGCCTGCCCCGGCCGGCGGGCTGATCCTGCCCAGGCTGCCCGACGGCCTCTTCGCCGTCGTCTGGCTGGGCCTCTTCGGCTCCGCCCTCGCCTACCTGCTCTACTTCCGGCTGCTGCGGGCCTGGGGCGCGACGCGCACGGCCACGCTGGCCTATGTCTTCCCGGTGCTCGGCACCGTGCTCGGCGTACTGGTGCTGGACGAGCGACTCGACGCGAGCGCCATCGCCGGGGCGGCGCTGGTCGTGCTCGGCATCGCGCTGGTCAACACGCGGCGCCTGGCGTGGCAGCTCTATGGCCGCGCTCCGCGGGCCGCGGCTGGGCACCCCAGCGGCGTGGAGGTGGAGGGCGCCGCCGGCTGCGAGGGCTGCCTCGACGAGGTCGAGGAGGCGGCCGCGACCCGCCCGGCGGAGCGAAAGCAGAGCGGGACAGTCGGTGCCTGACCTCCGGCTCGTCCTCTTCGCGCTCCTGCCCGTCGTCTCGACCACGCTCGGCGGCATGGCCGCGCTGCGCTTCCGGCACCGCCTCCACCCGGTGATGGCCATCTCGGCCGGCATGCTCGTGGCGACGGCGCTGGTCAACCTGCTGCCGGAGGCCGGCCACCTGCTGGGCGAGGAGTCGGAGCTGGCCATCGGCGCCGCGGCGGTGGTCGGCTTCCTCGGCTTCTCGCTGCTGGAGGCCCTCGTCCATCGCCAGACCTACGAGCACCAGCACCCGCCGCACCAGGACCCACACGAACCGCACGAACACGACGAGCCCCACGTCGAGCCGAGCCTGGTGGGCATCGCCGGGCCGGCCGGCCTCATCGTGCACAGCTTCCTCGACGGCCTCGCCATCGGCCTGGGCTTCCATGCCAGCCCGGAGCTGGGCGTCATCGTCGCCCTGGCCGTCCTGGCGCACGACTTCGCCGATGGCATCAACATCGTCACGCTGGCCTTGGCAAGCGGGCGCGACGGCCGCTTCGCGCTGGCCGTGGTGGCGCTGGATGCCGTGGCTGCGCCGATCGGTGCGCTGGTCAGCCAGGCCGTCTCGCCATCACCCCTGCTGCTCGGACTCCTCCTCTCGAGCTTCGCCGGCGTCTTCATCGCCATCGGCGCCGGGCACCTGCTGCCCGAGGCGCAGCACCGCCGGCCGCACAGCGGGGCGCCGCTCGTGCTGCTGGCTGGCGCCGGCGCGGGGGTCGTGCTCCTCGTGCGGGCCGTCCTCGGCGGCTGAGCCGTGGCCGGCAGGCTCTATGCGGGCACCTCCGGCTTCGCCTATCCCGACTGGGCGCCACGCTTCTACCCGCCCGGCGCGCGCGGCGCGGGCCTGCTGCGCGCCTACGCGGCCCGCCTGCCGGCGGTCGAGCTGAACAACACCTTCTACCGCCAGCCGAGACCGGCCACGGTGGGCGGCTGGTTGGCAGCCACGCCCGGCGATTTCCGCTTCACGGTCAAGGCACAGCGCGGCGGTGCCGTGCGTGCCCTCCTGGGTGACGCCGCAGCCACCCTGGCATGGCTGTTGCCGCCCTATCGCCTCTTCGGCGGGCGGCTCGGGGCGGTGCTCTACCGGGTGCCGCAGGAGATCGCCCGGGACGACCGGCGACTCGACGCGCTGCTGCGCGTCTGGCCCGCCGAGCTGCCCATGGCCATCGAGTTCCAGCACCCATCGTGGCAGGTGGACGAGGTGCATGGCCGCTGCCGGGAGGCCGGCGCGGCCGTCTGCGCCACAGAGCGCGACGAGTCGGTCGAGCCGCCCATGCTCCGCCTGACGGCCGACTTCCTCTATCTCCGCCTGCGGCGCGAGCACTACGACGAGGCAGCCATCGAGGCCTGGGCGGCCCGCCTCGAGCCCTTTCTGGCCGACGGCCGCGATGCCTACGTCTTCTTCCGCCACGACGCGCACGGGGCAGCAGCGGAGCGTGCCCTCGCGCTCGCGGGGGCGGTCGCCCGACGGCTCGACCCGGCACCGCGCGGCTGATGCCCTGGCAGCCACTCGGGGCCGTGCCGCCAGCCGAGCTGGCCACGACGCGCGCGGAGGTGCACTACGCGGCCGAGGTCGTGGCCGCCGGCAGCCGGGCCTGGCTTCCACCGCGTCCGGGCTGGAGCCACCTCGCCATGCACTGGGACGGGCAGCGCGCTGTCTTCCTCGGTCCGCGCCTGCCGGGCGGCGGCCGATTCGCTGTCGGCGTCTTGGCCGCCACCGTCAGCCGGCTCGACCGGGGCGGGCAGGCGATCGACACGCTCGACCTGGCGGGGCGGACGATGGACGAGGCGCTCGGCTGGCTGCGGCGGACCGCCCCGATCGGACTGGCTGCTCCGACCCCGCGCCTCGGGCAGCACCTGCCGCAGAGCGCGCACGCCGAGGGCGGCACCTTCGGCGAAGCGGACCCGGCTGCTCGTGCCGAGCTGGCGCGCTGGATCGGCGATCTCGACCTGCTGCTGGCCGAGCTCGCCCGCGCCCGCGGCGCCCCGGCGGGCACGTCCTGGTGGCCGCACCACCTCGACGGTGCAGTGCGCCTGAGCGGAGGACATGGCCCGGACGTGAGCGGTGGCCTCTCGCTCGGCGACCGACAGTCGTTGGCCCCTTACTTGTACGTCACCGCAGCCGCCCTGCCCGACAGCCTGCCGCCACTGCGCCATGGCGAGTGGCACACCGGCAGCTGGCAGGGCGCGTGGCTACCGGGAGAGCGGCTCGCGGCGCTGCCGCCGACCGAGCAGCCGGGGGCGGCACGAACCTTCCTGGAGGAGGCGATCGACGCCCTCCAGAGGGACGCCGGCCGCCCGTGATCCGCGCCCGTCAGGTGCCGCAGGCCGCCGTCTGAGCCTGGACCAGCGCGGCGTGCGCCGTGAGCACGCCCTGTGCCGTCGTCCCTTCGGGATTCGCCTTGAACGCCTCGAGCGCGCTGACCATGGCGTCACGCGCGGTGACGGCCGAGCCGCTCACCTGCAGCGCCTTCAGCTGGGCCAGCGTGGCATCGACCTGCGCCGCGACCTGCGCCTTGTCGACCTGGCCGCCGGTCGAGGCGGTGGTGGCGCTGTCGACGGTGGCCTTGATGTCAGCCGAGGTCGCCAGGTCGAGCTGGCAGAAGGCGTCGGCCCCCTGGCTGGCCACGGACGACGGGTTCACCGAGGCGCTGGCGCCGGGGCCCGTCGAGCAGGCGGCGGCGACCAGCGCCGTGAGCAGGGCGATGGGAACGAAGGTGCGGAGTCTGGATGTCACGCGGGAACCTCCTCGCAAGGTGGGGATGTCCCGAACAGGCTAGGCGGGCCCGGGGCACCACCGCGAGCGGACGCCGCGGCGCCGCCGTTGCAGCCTGCTTGCAGCGCGGGCTGGCGCAGCCTGGCGGGGCGATCCGAGGTCAGACGCCGATGGGGTGCCAGACCGTCTTGAGCTCGAGGAAGGCGGCGATCCACTCGGGCCGCTGGGCGGCCCGGTCGTCGAGCCAGTCGAAGCGCTCGGCGCGTCCCCGCGGCCCGGAGGCGACACGCTTGACGTTCTCGATCGCGGCCCGCTCCACGGCCTCCAGCTCCTCGGGCGCCACGCCCCAGGCGTCGAGCGCGTTGACGTCCATGTGCCCTGCCAGCACCGACAGCAGTTCGCGCCGCAGGCCGGTCAGGAGGTTGACCACGCCGCCCGGCACGTCGCTCGTGGCCAGCACCTCCGAGAGCGTCACCGCCGGCAGCGGCCGGCTCTCCGAGGCGATGACCACGGCCGTGTTGCCGCCGACGAGGATCGGCGCCAGGCGCGAGACGAGCCCCAGGAGAGAGGACGCCTCGGGCGCGACCAGGCCCACCACGCCGGTCGGCTCCGGGATGGTGAAGTCGAAGTAGCTGGCGGCGACCGGGTTGACGCTGCCCATGACCTGGCTGATCTTGTCGGCCCAGCCGGCGTACCAGACCCAGCGGTCGATGGCCCGGTCCACCTGCTCGCGCGCGGCCTGCGGCGGGAGCCCCTCGGCCTGGGCCACCTCGGCCTCGAACTGGGCGCGCCTGCCCTCCATCAGCTCCGCCACGCGGTAGAGGATCTGGCCCCGGTTCATGGCGCTCATGCCGTCCCAGGCGGGCCATGCGCCGCGCGCCGCCCGCACCGCGTCGCGCAGGTCCTTGCGCGAGGCGCGCACGGCGTTGGCCAGGGGCGTGCCGTCGGGCGCGCGCACGACGTAGGAGCGGCCCGACTCGGAACGCGGAAAGGCGCCGCCGATGTAGAGCTTGTAGGTCTTGCGCACCACGACCCGCGCCGGTGACGCGTCGGCGCCGACGACGACGGCAGCGCGGCGGCTCCGGGCGGCCGATCGGGCGGGCGCCGCACGGCGCGCAGCGGCCTTCCGCTCGGCCATCAGCGGTCCTCCAGGCGCACATAGGCGTGCAGGCCGTGGATGCCGCCCTCGCGCCCGAAGCCTGATTCCTTGTAGCCGCCGAAGGGGCTCGTCGGGTCGAAGCGGTTGTAGGTGTTGGCCCAGACGACGCCCGCGCGCAGCCGGCTGGCCATGGCCAGGATACGGCTGCCCTTCTCGGTCCAGACCCCGGCCGAGAGGCCGTAGGGGGTGTTGTTGGCCTTCTCGATGGCCTCGTCCGGCGTGCGGAAGGTGAGCACCGAGAGGACCGGCCCGAAGATCTCCTCCTGCGCGATGCGGTGGCTCTGGGCGACGTTGGTGAAGAGCGTCGGGCGGAAGAACCAGCCCCGCGCGGGCAGCTCGCAGGCGGGCTGGAAGAGCTCCGCGCCCTCGGCCACGCCGGCCTCGACGAGCTCCTCGATCTTGGCCAGCTGGGCGGCGTTGTTGATGGCGCCGACGTCGGTGTTCTTGTCCAGCGGGTCGCCCACGCGCAGCGTCGAGAGCCGGTCCTTGAGCTTCTCCACGAGCGGCTCGGCGATCGACTCCTGGACCAGCAGCCGGCTCCCGGCGCAGCAGACCTCGCCCTGGTTGAAGAAGATGCCGTTGACGATGCCCTCGACGGCCTGGTCGAGCGCGGCATCCTCGAAGATGATGTTGGCGGCCTTGCCGCCCAACTCCAGCGTGAGGGCCTTGCCCGAGCCGGCGATGGCGCTGCCGATCTGCTTGCCCACGGCCGTCGAGCCGGTGAA
>DASSPM010000153.1:0-3109 GCA_035699625.1 Candidatus Limnocylindrales bacterium
CCAGTACACAAAGGCGCCGGCGATCACGACCGCCATCACGGCCACTGCCTGCGCCAGTCGGGCGAGATGCTGTTCCAGGACCTCGCCGGTACGCGCAGCGAGCAGCCGGCCCCAGCGGGCCCTCACGTGACAGGTGAAGGCGATGGCCAAGGCGACTGCCTGTCCCGCGAATCCCGCGTAGACCACCACGAAGACCCAAGGCTCGAAGTCGCTCGTGTTCGCAGCCGAGTCCTGCGACGGGGGCGAGAACAGGCCCAACAGCACGGCCCCGAGGACGACCTGGAAGAGCAGCCCGGTACCCACCCACGCCGGGAAGAGGAGCAGCCAGGCCGGCCAGCTGCGCGACCGCGGCCGCGCGAGTGCCCACACCAGCCCGACGGCCGCCAGCTGGATCACGGCCATCAACGCGTTCGCAGCCACCCACCCACCGTCGTCGAGCACGGACTCATCGGTGATGCCGACCGGCAAACCGAACGTCCAGAGCACCTTGAAGGTCAGGTAGGGCAGGCAGCAGACGGCGGCGAGCCACACGGCGGTTGTGCCGAGCCGAGCAGCTCCCGGAGCCCGCAGCGCTTCCCGCAGGCGCCACAGCGCGTGCGGGATGGCTGCCGCAGAAGCGTGTATCGAGGCTCTGGTCATGCCGCGCAGGTGACGTCCGTGCGATGTCGACGGGCACGAACGACGCTACTCCGGCCATGCGGCAGTGCCATCCGTACCAACAGGAAGCTCCCGCCGCAGTTCCTACTGAGCGCAGATCTCTCTTCTCAGGGCGCCGCGGTGGCCTGCGCGAAGGCGAGCTGGAAGGCCTCGTCGAGCGCGGCCAGCTCGGGCTGGGAGTGCAGCTCGGCGTCGGTGAACTCGAGCTCGCACCGCTTTCCGTCGAGCGCCAGCGTCCAGGTCAGCGCCGTCTTGGCCACGGTCGTCCCGGCGCCGCTCTCGGGGCTGCCGGAGTCGAGCAGGCCGGAGTCGCGGATGGCCTGCTCGAGCATGGCCACGACCTCCGGGGCGGCGGTGGCCAGCGTGCGCCAGCGCGGCTCCTGGTCCGTGTAGACGAGTTCGCCGTCCTTGAAGGCGGCGGTGGCGGCGGCGTGCTCCTCGACGGTGCCGTCCGGGCCGATGCGCCGGCCCATCGGCTCGCCCTGCTCGGGCCTGGCCCACTGCTCCATCAGGGCGCTCATGCCATCGCCGTGGCGGGCTCGGGCTGCGGGTCGCCGGGCTGGCGCGGCCGGGTGGGCAGCGGGCCGTCGACGCCGGGCGGGACGACGCCGGTCGGCGTCCCGAGCTCCCACTCGGTGATCGTGGAGATGTGCTTGAGCGCCTCCAGGAAGGTCGCGTAGTGCTGGGGCTTGACCATGTTGCCGACCGACATCATCGAGTCGGTGTTCTCGTCCACGGCGGCGGGCAGGCCCTGGGCCTGGCCGAGGCCCGGGTCGGACTGGTTGCCGAGCGTGCCGGCCGAGGTGGAGGTGAAGGGCGCCGTGTACTCGTCGGCCAGGCCGAACATGTGGCCGGCCTCGTGGGCGGCCACGACCTGCGGCTCGCCGGAGCCGACCACCAGCCGCATGCGGTCGCCCTCGCCGTCGTAGTGGAAGCGCGCGCGGGTGGCGGCGTCGGCCATGCCGGCGGCCACCAGCGCCGCCACGGCCGCGTCGAAGCGCCGGCGGGCGGCGACCTCGGGGTCGGCGCCGTAGCCCTGCACGTGCAGGTTGATCGGGGTCGAGGCCAGCTCGCGGATCTCCTCGCCGCAGGTGCCGCAGATGGGGCCGGTGCCACCGGTCTGAAAGCGCGTGGCGAAGTCGTTGACGACGCCCTGGCCGGCGGCGGCGATCGTGTCCGCGTTGGGGTCGAACGAGACCGTCCGGCGCAGCGAGATGTCCGTGCGGGGCAGGACGTCGTTGGAGTTGAGGACCATCTCGTTGTCGTTGGGGTCGCGCCCGGCGCGTGAGCGCACGACGCCGACGGTCCCGCCGCCGCCGCCCGGGGGCACCTTGTAGGAGGTCAGCGACATGTGGTCGGCGTCGGTCTTGTCGCCGCGGTGGATGTTCACGATCACGTTCACGGCGGCGCCCAGGTCACCCCAGAACTGGCGCGTGCAGCGGAAGTCGAACTTGCGCTGCCAGGAGCTCTCGACGATGGCCTGGAAGCGGCTGATGAAGTCGTTCTCCTCCGCGCCCGCCCACTGCCAGGGCGCGGCGGCGGCCGGGCGGTCGGCGTTGGGCAGCGCGTTGATGGCCGAGACGGCCTGGGCGACCGCGGGGGCGGGGGAGACCGCCATCGCGAAGTGGCGGCCGGCCAGGCTGATCAGCCGGATGCCGGGCTTGAAGGTCACGGCGCCGCGCAGGTGGATGTTCAGGGCCCCGAAGCCGACCTGGGGCACGTAGGCGACGCCGAAGCCGCCGCGGTTGGTGGAGGGCGCGTAGTCCTCGGGGCCGCGCACGCCCCCGCGCACGTACTCCTCCTTGGCATTGCGGGCGCGCTGGTAGTCGTCGCCGGTCGGGAGCGGGTCGCGGGCCAGCGTGTTGCTCTGGCTGGCCAGCAGGCGCGCGACGGCGGCGTTGCCCATGCCCTGCTGCAGGGCGAGCACGTGCTGCACGGCGGGCGGCGCCGCCTGCGAGGACTCCTGGACCGCCTGCTGCTGGGGTTGCTCGGGCTCGGGTTCGCGAACGCGCTCGCTCACGTCCAGAATCCTCGCCGCGCGGCCTGTCCGCGCGCAAGGGCCGTTCGGGAGGCGATCCGGGCAGGGCGCGTCGCGTGACATCTGCGCGTAGTTCTGTGACACATTCTGTGCCACACTTGGGGCGTGGCATCGAGAACCGTCAGAGCGCGACTCGACCCCGCCTCCGAACGGGCGCTCGAGCTGCTGCTGGCCGGCGGCGGCACGGAATCCGAGGTCGTGCGTGGCGCGCTGGTCGAGACGGCCGAGCGGCGGCGCCGTGGGTCCGCACTGGCGGAGGAGGCGCGCGCCCTCATGGACGACTCGGCTGACGCCGCGGCCCGCGCCCGGGTCATGCGGGACATGGACGCGCTCGCACCCGGCTGGCCCGAGTGAGACGCGGGGAGATCTACCGTCTGCGCCTTCCGGCCGGGCGCGGCCGCGAGCAGCGGGGAG
>DASSPM010000154.1:0-13398 GCA_035699625.1 Candidatus Limnocylindrales bacterium
ACCCGGCCACCGCCGACCAGACCAAACACTGCACGGATACCGGCTCGATGGCCTCGGGCCGGTGGTCCCGGATCGTCGCGAGGGGGGTGCGAGCCCCTGCGCACCCCCGCCTCGCCGCCCTCGAGAGCCGTCTTGAGGGCCCTTCCGGCGCGTGCTATCCTCCCGGCCCCTTCGGCCGCCGCGGCCGCTCCCACCGTCGCCACGAGGTGCGCCCGCCCGTGCCGCCAGCCGCCCGCACCGCGCCCGGCCAGCTCGGCCTCTTCCCGGAGTTGCCCCGGCTCGACCTGGCGCCCGAGTGGAAGCAGCAACAGCGGCTCTGGGGCCACAGCTTCCACCCGATGTGCAGCTACCTGGCCATGTTCCCGGCTGGGCTGGCGCACGCCTTCATCGCTCGGTACAGCCGGCCCGGGGACGTGGTCTTGGACCCGTTCAGCGGCCGCGGCACCACGCCCCTGCAGGCGTGCGCCGAGGGCAGGTTCGGCCTGGGCCTCGACCTCAACCCGTTCGCCCACCTGCTGACCGCGGCCAAGGTGGAGCCGCCGACGCGCGGGCAGGCGGAGGCGCGCCTGGCCCACCTGCGCATCGACTGGTCGCTGGAAGCGCCGCGCTGGATAGAACTGGCCGCGGCGGGCCAGGCGGCACCCGGACCCGGCGGCGTGTCGGTGCCCGGACCGCGGGGTGCCGAGGCTGCCCCCCTGCCGGTCGAGGTGGCGCTCTGCTTCCACCCGCGCACGCTGGCGCAGCTGCTGTTCGTGCGCTCGTCGCTCGATCTCGGCCAGCCCACGGACCGTTTCCTGGCCGCCGCCACCGCTGGCATCCTCCACGGCCGCAGTGCCAGCTACCTCTCGGACGTGATGCCCAACTCGTTCAGCATGGCGCCGCGTTATGTGCGTGACTACGTGGCGCGCCGCGGGTTCCGGGCCACCGAGCGCGACGTCTTCGCCAGCCTCGGCGCGAAGCTCCGCCGCCTCTACCGCCAGGGACTGCCGGCTGTACCCGGCATGGCCCTGCTGGGCGACGCGCTGCAGGTGGCCGAGCTGGCCGACGAGGCCCTGAGGCGGCGAGCGCAGCCTGAGCGGGCCCGCCTCGTGGTCACCAGCCCGCCCTATCTGCGGGTCGTCAAGTACGGCTACTACAACTGGCTGCGACTCTGGTTTCTGGGCATCGATCCGGCCGCCGTGGATCGGCGCCTCGACGACGCCCACCAGCTCGACGCCTACCTGGCCTTCCTGCGCCGCGTGCTCGCGGGCCTGCGCGACGTGCTCACCGACGACGCCGTCGTGGCGCTCGTCATCGGCGACGTGGAGTCGGACCGCGGCAAGCGCATCGAGGGCGGCGTGGGTCTGGCCGAGACGGTCTGGGAGCGCGCCGCCGAGCTGGAGGGCTACCGGCTGGCGGGGGTCGTCGTGGACGACATCGCGGCCGGTCGCAAGCTGACCAGGATCTGGGGGCGCGAGGCCGGCCAGGCGACCAAGACCGATCGCATCCTGGTGCTCGCCCCGACCGAGGCGGGCCGGCGCCGGGCGCTGGCCGGCGCCGCCACACCCATCGACTGGAGTTGGCCCCCGCCCGAGGCGCGCGCCTTCGCCTGACCAGCGCTGGCTATACTCCCGTCCGTGCGCCAGATGTATCACCCGGATGACCTCGCGGCGATGGATCCGCTGGTCCTGATGAAGAACCTCGACCACGTGCGGATGACCAGCCGCCGCCTCAGCTACGTCCTGCAGCAGCAGGTCCATCTCTACGTCCCGGAGGCCAACCGGGTGCGCGACGAGATCGACCGCTACGTCGAAGCCGAGCGCCAGATCGAGGCGGAGCTGGCGCGCCGCCAGATCCGCGCCTGAGCCCCGGCCCTCGCCGTCAGCGCTGGACGCCCACCGCCAGCGGGCGAGCCCGGATGACCTGGCGGACGGTGCCGGCGCCCGCCTGGAGCTGATCCGCCGGGCGGTCCCGTTCCTCCTGCGCGATGCGCTCTGCCATTGCCGCCAGCCTGGGCAGCTCCGGCAGGGTGAAGCCGATGCCGTTCTCGGTCAGGTCTGCGAAGCCCCAGCCGCGAAAGAGGCCGCGCGACGCCACGGCGCACATCTCGTCGTACAGCTCGGGCCAGGCCACGCGCCGGCGCCGGTAGCAGAAGCGGACGAACTCACCGGCTGCCGACTCGTCTTCGTGGGCGGCGCTCGTGGCATTGCTCATGGCGATGCCAGGATCCATCGATCGGACACCTCGCTTGGCTGGGGCCAGGGCGAACGGAAGCAGGGTCGGGGCCGTGACGCGGTCCCGAAGAGCGCGGCCTCCCGCCGCGACGGGCTGCGGAGCGACCCTCCCGGTGCCCGCTCCCCGTTGATGAGTGCCGCCCAATCCTACGGCTCGCCCCGCCACCCGCGGAAGGGATTCTGTCCACCGTTTTGTCCACCAATTTGTCCACAGCCCGGCCGGGTGTCAGGCGGCGGGCACCCGGCGTCGCAGCCCGAGCCCGGGCGACGCGGGCAGCTGCCAGCGGCAGGTCGAGTCGAGCTCGAGACCCTCGAATGGATCCTCGGCCAGCAGCAGATTGCCGTCCAGGTCCACCCAGTCGACCAGGGAGGCCAAGGCCGCCGACGCGGCGATACCGACGCTGGTCTCCTCCATGCAGCCCAGGAAGACCTTGAAGCCGAGCTCGCGCGCGCGCCGGATCATGCGCAGTGCCGGTCCGACGCCACCGCACTTGGCGAGCTTGACGTTGACCGCGGCGACGACGCCGACGAGGTTGGGCAGGTCGCGCAGGGTGACCGCGCTCTCGTCGGCCACGATGGGCAGCGGCGAGCGCTCCTGGAGCCAGCGCAGTCCGGCCAGGTCGTGCGCCGGCAGGGGCTGCTCGATGAGCTCGACACCCAGGCGGACCAGCTCGGGCACGATACGGGCGCCCTCGTCGGGCTGCCAGCCGGTGTTCGCGTCGACCCTGATGGGACCGCCGTACACGGCGCGCACCGCCTCGAGCGTATCGATGTCGTTCGGGCCGCCGAGCTTGATCTTGAGCGCCGGGAAGTGGCCCGCCCGCCGGGCGCGCTCGGCCACCACGTCGGGCTCGTCGATACCGATCGAGAAGTCGGTCGGCGGTAGGTCCGGCGACGTGCCCAGGAGCTCGTAGAGGGGGACGTCGAGGCGCCGGGCGATCAGGTCGTGCAGGGCGATGTCGAGGCCGCACTTGGCGCCGCCGTGGTGGCCGATGACGGCGTCCATGGCATCGTCCGCGGCGTGCAGCCAGTCCCGTGCTCCTTCTACGCCGGGTGGCACGGCGCCGAGGCCCTGCACGGCCGCCAGCAACAGGGGTAGGACGACCTCGATGGTTGCCGGCGTCTCGCCGTAGTAGGCCACCGGGTACGCCTCACCGACCCCGTCCGGCCACGTTTCGATCCCCTCGAGATCGACGATGAGCGTGGTCGCGACGTCGGCGGGCTCGTCGCGCGCGATGCGGAACGGATCCCGCAGCGGGAGGCGAAGCGTCTCCGTGCGCAGCCCTGCGGCGGGCGAGCCGCTCACGCCAGCCGTTCCCGCAGCGCGGCCATCAGCCGCTCCCCGCCGAAGCGGTACGGGTCGTCCGTGGGCAGGCCGGTCTCCTCGGCGACCTCCGCGATGGCCCGTCGTGCGACAGCCTCGTCGGCCAGCAGCGACGTGTTGAGCGCCACGGCGGCGACCACCGAGGGGGCCACCAGCCCGGCGACCTCCTCGTGCAGCCGGATGAACGGCACGAGCGGCGGGCAGCGGCTGCCCCGCTCCTCCCAGCCATGGTGGAACTCGCGGCCCGCCTGGTGGACCATGACCATGGCGTGCGGCGTGCAGCCGTGGATCAGGCCGAGCGTGACCGAACTGTAGGCCGGGTGGTCGAGCGAGCCCTGGCCCTCGACGATGATCCAGTCACCCATCGCCTCGGCCTGCTCGACGAGCCACTCGCACGTGCCCTGCAGGAAGTCGGCGATGACCCGGTCGACGGCCACCCCCCAGCCCTCGATCATGATGCCCGTCTGGCCGGTGGCCACGAAGACGGCGGGCAGGCCGGCGGCACGGGCCGCGTCGCGCAGCTCGAGGGCGACGCTCATCTTGCCCAGGGCGCAGTCGGTGCCCACGGTCAGGATGACCCTCTTGCCCGGCAGATGGGACCGGCCCGCGGCCACCTCCATCCGCTCCGGCGGTCGGCGATGGTCGGTGATGGTGACTCGCTTCCGCTCGGCCGCGGCGGCGAACTCGGGGTCGTCGCCCAGGAAGACGTGCAGGCCATTGATGACGTCGAGGCCGGCCTCGATGGCCTGCAGCACGGTAGCGCGCCAGGCAGCGGGCAGCTTGCCGCCGGCCGGCGCGGTGCCCAGCAGCAGCGCCGTGGGCCGGCGCGGCAGCGCCTCCGCGAGCGAGGCCACCACCGGCGCCGGATGGCCGGGCAGCCATTCACTCACATCTCGGCCGGCCCTCGTCGAGTCGATCACCGCGGCCAGCTCGTGCGGCCCGTAGCGGATGACGCCCATGGCGGTCTTGGAACCGGTCTCACCGAACTCGCCCTCGGCGAGGATGACCAGGCGATGGCGGCGCAGTCTCTCCATGAGGCGCGAGTCTAGGCAATGCCGGACGGCCGCGGGCCACGATCGGCCGGTCGAGGGCGTGGCGGCACGGGAGTGTTGCAGGAGATGTGAAGGTTTCCCCTGGCCCGGTTGTCATGTCATCGTGAGGCAAACGCCCGAGGTGATCGAGATGGCAGATCGGTGGCCGCTGGAGGTCGGAAGGTCGACCGACCGCGCCGCCGCCTTCGCACGCCTGGCCGACGATCACCTCGACGCATCGTATCGCCTGGCGCGGGCCATCCTTCGTGATCCAAGCGAAGCACAGGACGCGACTCACGACGCTCTCGTCCAAGCATGGCGAAAGTGGCGGACGGTGCGGGACCCGTCGCGTTTCGAACAGTGGTTCGACCGCATTCTCGTGAACATCTGTCGCAACCGCCTGCGGCGCGCCGCCCGTTGGCAGGTCGGGGACATCTCGGTGGAGGTCGCGATAGCGGCTGGTGACCCGTTCGGGCAGGCCGATGATCGCGATGCGCTGGGCGGTGCCATCGCGACCCTGTCGCCGGATCACCGCGTGGTCGTGGCGCTGCGCTACTACCGCGACCTGCAGATCGGTGACATCGCGCTCCGGCTTGGGATCCCGGTCGGGACCGTCCAGTCACGCCTCCACTACGCCCTGCAGCACCTGCATCGAGCGATCGTCACGGCGGACGCCGAGGGAAACATGCGATGACCGATCAAGACCTGGAGATGCGACTGCGGGCCTGGTATCGGAAGGAGATCGACGATCGCGAGGTCGCCCCCCTTCCGCTCCGGGCTGACCTGGCAGTGCTGGTGGAGCGGGGCACCAAGTCCCGTGGGCCGCGCACGAGCGTGTGGCGGCACCGTCGATGGGGCCGCTTCGCCCTCGCGCTGGCTGGGGCGGCCGCCGTCGTCACGCTGAGCGGTATCGGCCTCCTTGCGCTACCGCCCAGCGTCGGGCCATCGTTCCCCGTCGCGACGCCGGAGCCGACTGTCACACCGAAGCCGACGCTGGAAGCGCGTGGCGTCTGGATCGCCACGGGGCCGATGGCTGGGACCCGAACTGCGCACACGGCCACGATGCTCTCCGACGGGAGGGTCTTGGTGACCGGCGGCATCAGCGGCTTCGGGCAGTCGCTGGCCTCCGCCGAGCTGTACGACCCGAGCAGGGGAACGTGGACCGAGACTGGGGCGATGCATGAGAAGCGCTCCGGGCACAGGGCCGCTCTGCTATCCGATGGCCGGGTCCTGGTGGTCGGTGGGGTCGTCGGGAACACGCCGGTGGCATCAGCCGAGCTCTACGACCCCGTCAGCGGGTCCTGGACTACGGCCGCGAAGATGGCTGGGCCGCGTCGAGGGCACACGGCCACAGCACTGCGCGATGGCCGGATCCTGGTGGTGGGCGGGATCCCGCTACAGGGCACCGCCGAGCTATTTGACCCCGCGACCGGGTCTTGGAGCTCCACCAGCGAGTGGTTGACCAGCAGCCGTGCCTACCACACAGCGACGCTACTGGCAGATGGCCGGGTGTTGGTCGCAGGCGGCGCTGGTCCGCGCTCGCCAAGCTCGTCGGAGCTCTACGACCCCGTCACCGGGACCTGGACGGCGACGGGAGCAATGACTCAGCGGCGCGTCGAGCACACCGCCACGATGCTGCGAGACGGCAGGGTGCTGGTGGCCGGCAACGGCGATCCTGCGTTGGCTACCACGGAGGTCTACGACCCGCGCGGCGGCACCTGGACGCAAAGCGGGCCGATGACCGAGGTCCGTGTTGGACACACCGCGACGCTGCTGCCTGACGGCACGGTGCTCATCGCCGGCGGCAGCGACCCCGCCATCGCCGCCGAGCGATACGACCCGGACAGCGGAACCTGGACGCCGACAGCGAGCATGAACGCACCACGCAGCGGCCATACAGCCACCCTCCTGTCCGACGGGACCGTGCTCGTGGCGGCCGGTGTCAGCGCCACCGCCGAGCGGTTCGACCTAGATGGCGGGCGCTGAGGCGCCCGGGGCGTGTCACTCGGTGCGACCACCCTCCGCGGCTGTCTGGGGGACCGCGCATGGGCCATCGCCTGTCGACTAGATTCGGGCCATGGGCTTCGACGTGGCCGCCGAGGCGTACGACCGCTTCATGGGCCGCTACTCACAGCGCCTCTCGTCGGCGATGGCCGACCTGGCGGAGGTGCGGCAAGGCCAGCGGGTGCTCGACGTCGGCTGCGGCCCTGGCGCCCTGACGACGGAGCTGGTCGGGCGGGTCGGCGCACGGGCCGTGGCCGCCGTCGACCCGTCGGAGCCCTTCGTGGCCGCTGCTCGGGAGCGCCATCCGGGCGTCGACGTGCGGCTGGCGTCCGCCGAGCGGCTCCCCTTCCCCGATGACGACTTCGACGCGGCGCTGGCCCAGCTGGTGGTCCACTTCATGGCCGACCCGGTGGCCGGCCTGGCCGAGATGCGTCGGGTGACGAGGTCCGGCGGAGTCGTCGTCGCCTGCGTCTGGGACCATGCCGGCGGGTCGGGACCGGTGAGCCTCTTCTGGAAGGCCGCGCGCGAACTCGATCCGGGTGCGCACGACGAATCGGGCCTGCCCGGCGCGCGTGCCGGTCACCTGACGGAGCTGTTCCGGGCGGCAGGGCTCCAGGACGTCGAAGAAACGTCGATCTCGGCCGACCTCGACCATGCCAGCTTCGAGGAGTGGTGGGAGCCCTATACGAGCGGCGTCGGCCCGGCCGGCGCCTATCTCGCCGGGTTAGACCCGGCAAGGCAGGCCGAGCTGCGCGAGCAATGCCGGGCGCTGCTGCCCGAGCCGCCCTTCGTGGTGACCGCCCGCGCCTGGGCGGCGCGCGGCCGAGCGTAGAGGGCGCGCTCACCACCGACCCGCGGAGCAGAACCACCGGGGCCCGGTGAGCCCGATGCCTTCGCGACCAGGCTGCGCGAGGTGCTCGAAGGCTGACCCGCGGCCGGCCCTTGACGGGCCATGAACTCCGACCCGATGATCGGACGCCTCATCGAGGCACAGGAGGCGTCCGATCATGGACTGGGCTCAGTTCGCGGTTCAGTGGCTGCACGTCCTCTGTGGCGTCTTCTGGTTCGGCGGGACCCTCTACGTGAACTTCGTCGCGATCCCGGCACTCAGGCGCGCGCGCCCCGAACAGGCGCGCGAGGTCACCCGGCACCTCAACCGGCAGGGTGAGCGCGTGCTCGTCCCGGTCGCGCTCGCGACGATCGCCCTGGGCTTCCTTCGCGGAACGGTCTTCGGGCCGGTCCAGAGCGTCGAGTTCCTCTTCGGTACCGCGTACGGCTGGACCTGGCTCTTCGGCCTGACTGCCGCCATCGCGACGCTGGCGTGGGGTTCGCGAGTCCTGGTCCCCGCCGCCAACCGCCTCGTCGACGACGACGCCGCCTGGACTACGACCGCCGACGGGAAGCCGACACCCGAGGCTCAGGCAGCCGTGGCGCCCGTCGTTCGAATCGCGCTGCTCGAGCTGGTCGGCTTCGCTGCCATCTTCACGGCGATGATCCTGATGAGGTTCGGCCTCTAGTTCGACCTGCCGCGCGGACACGGCCCGCGCCGACGAACCAGTCCAGGCCCAGGCGCGCGAACGCGCGAGCAGCTCGTTCCAGCAGAGGGCCGTCGTCGCGCGCGATGCCGAGCGCGCGCAGCGCGAACGGCTCGAGGCACGTGCCCGGCACAGCCAGGGCGGGCGCTTCGCGCTCGATGTCGTCCCAGCGTCCCAGCGCCGCCGACGCGTCCAGCCAGGCCGTCGCGCCGGCCATGTCGAACATGAATCGGAGCACCGGGCGGCCATAGCCGTCCAGCAGGCGTGTCGCTTCGGGTAGGTCGCCGCGCTGGAGGGCCATGCGCAGGCGTGGCGCGGCCAGCTCCCGATCGTAGCCCTCGATGCCCAGCGCCGCCGCACGCTGCGCGAGCCGCGCGGCCGCCTCGTCGTGGCCGAGGGCCGTCTCCGCCAGCGCGCAGACGAGCAGTGAGCGAGCGTTTCGGACGCAGGGCGTGTCCAGGTTGTCATCGACGGCCCGCTCGACGCGAGGTTCGAGCGCACGGACCCGCTCCCAGTCTCCCGTGAGCTCCTCGATCTCGAGCGCGTAGGCGGCGCCGTGGAGCCGATTGTGCGGCGTCAGGTCCTGGACCCAGCTCGACACGAGTTGGCTGTACTGCCGGGCCTCCTCGAAGTGCCCCGTCGCCGCCGCGACGCGCAAAGCCGTGTTCTCGATCAGCGTCTCCCGATGGCCCGGATCGTCGATCCGCTGGAGCAGGCCGAGGATGCGTTCCGAGCCTGCCGCCGCCTGCGCGTAGTCGCCGGCCTGCATGGCCGCGATGACCCGCACCCGCAGCGCCCAGGCGATGAGCTCCGGATCGCCGATCTGGTCGGCGATGGCGAGCGCCTCCGCGGCCACATCCTCGGCGCGGTCGGCGTGCCAGGCGCGTGCCACGAGGGCCATCGCCCGCTCGCGGCTATGAGGCCCGGACCCGGCCAGTGCGCGCTCGATCCAGTCCTCGACCCTCGAGCGCGGCAGCGGCGGGTTCCAGGCGAGCCAGGCCGTGCAGCTGCGCAGGGCGAGTTCGCCGAAGAGGCTGGTCACAGTCCCGGCGTCCGGTGCGAGCTCGATGGCCTGCTCGCTGGCGCGGACGAAGCCACGGGTGTCGTAGCGGAGCGAATGGACCTCCGACAGCGCCCGCCACAGCTCGAAGCGTGTCGGGTCGTCGGGCGCCAGCTCGATGGCCCGCTCGTACATCGCCGCTGCAGCGTCCATCTCGTACCGGGCAGCCGCGCGCCGGGCGGCGAGGCGCAGCCAGTGGAGGGCACGCGCACGGAGCCGATCGAGCTCATCGGGGTCGTCGGCCCAGGCGAGGCTGGCGTAGTCGTCGCGGACCGACTGCTCGTAATGGTGGGCGAGGATCGGCGCCCGTGCGTCGTCCGCGTCCGGCTCGAGGTAGCCTGCCACGGCCGCGTGGAGCAGGCCGCGCTCCGCCCGGGTCAGGCTCGCGTACGCGACCTCGCGCGTCAGCTGATGCTTGAAGGAATACTCCATGTCGCCCACGATCGAGGACTCCACGGCACGCTGGACGAAGCCCCGCCGCTCCAGCACGGCCAGGTCGGCTTCGGCACCGAGGACGGCGAGGACCGGCGCGACCCAGAAGACGCGGCCGACCACCGACGCCGCCTGCAGTGCCCGCTTCTCAGGGGCCGGCAGGAGGTCGATGCGCGCGGCCAGCACGGACTGGACCGTGTCGGGCAGGTCTCGCGCTTCGATGCCCTGCTCCGCCGTCCAGGTCCCCTCGCTGCGCCGCAGCTTGCCCCGATCGATGAGCGTCGCCAGCAGCTCCTCGATGAAGAGCGGGTTGCCTTCGGCACGGGTCACCACGATGTCGCGAACCGGCGCCGGCAGGCCCTTGCCGAGCAGCGCGGTGACCATCTCCTCGGCGACGCCGGTCGTCAGCGGATCGAGCTCGAGGCGGGTGTCGGATGCCAGTCCGTCGGTCGCTTCGGGCCGGGCCGTCGTGATCAGCAGCAACGGGCCTCGGACGCGCGAGCGGATCGCACGCAGCAGCTCGATGAGCGGTTCTTCCGCCCAATGGACGTCCTCGACCAGCAGGACGACAGGCGCCTCGGCCGTGCGCTCGTCGAGGAGGGCGACCCACGCCTGGGCCAACCGCTCGCGAACGACGAGCGGATGGAGATCCCCCGCCACGTCGAGCCCCATCGACAACCCCAGGATCGCACGCTCCCCCAGCCGCTCCAACGCCTGCGCCGGGGGATCGGACTCGAGCAGGCCCAGGTCGTCGCGGAGCACGTCGCCCATCGGCCGGTAGGTCAGGCCGCGGCCATAGGAGAGGCAGCGACCGGTGCGCTGCAGCGGTGCGGGCTCCTGGCGCCCGAGCCAGGAGGCGAACTCGGCGAGGAGCCGGCTCTTGCCCACGCCGGGCTCGCCGAGGACGGTCACCACGGCCGGGGCGCGGCGGTTCACGACCCGCCCGTAGGCGTCACGGAGCGCACCCAGCTCAGGCCCCCGGCCGACGAACGTCTCGCCCAGCACGCTGCGCGGCCGCGCCAGCGCCAGCGCATCGAGCAGGCGGCGGGCGGAGATGCCGCCCTCCTTGCCCTTGGCCTCGATCGTTCGTGGGTCCGACAGCGCGAAGGCGGCGCCGACGAGGGCCGCCGTCCGGTCCCCGACCAGGATCTCGCCGGGCATGGCGGCCTGCTCGAGTCGCGCGGCGACGTTGACGGCATCGCCCGCCACGAACGAGCTGCCCGCGCGGGGCGCGCCGGCGACGACCTCGCCCGTGGCCACGCCGATGCGCAGCCGCAGCCTGTCGCCGAAGAGGCGTTGGACGCGGGCTCGGATGGCGAGCGCCGTGTGCAGCGCCCGCTCGGCGTGGTCCTCGTGGGCGGCGGGGACGCCGAACACGGCCAGCACGGCGTCGCCGGCGAACTTCTCGACCGTCCCGCCGGTGGCCTCGATCTCCTCGCTGACGGCGTCGTAGAAGCGTTCGAGCACGACCCGCGTCTGCTCGGGGTCCTCGTCCGCGGCCAGCGCCGTCGAGCCGACCAGGTCGGCGAACAGCATCGTGGCGATCTTGCGCTCGCTGCTCGGCACGCCTCAGTCTAGTGCGCCGCACAGTCACGGCACCTGGGGTATCGACCCGATCCTCCGGGCCCGCTAGGGCTGTCGGCCGCGCACGGGTGCAGCGAGCAGATAGGTCGTCATCGGTCCCAGACCTTTGACGTCGACGGGCTCGCGCTCGTCGAACTCGTAGGCGTCGCCGAGCAGGGCACGCGTCGACTGCGCGACGTGGATGCGGCCCGGTACGCCCGAGGACTGCATCCGCGCAGCGGTGTTGACGGTGTCACCCCACAGGTCGAAGAGGATGCGTCGCTCGCCGATGACGCCGCCCACGACCGGCCCGCTGGCCAGGCCGATGCGCAGCTGCAGCGGGGCGCGCAGGCGACGGCAGACCTCGTCGAGGGCCTCGAGCATGCCGAGGGCGAGCGTGATGCCGGCCTGCGCATGGTCGGGTCGCGGCTCCGGAGCACCGGCGACCGCCATGTAGGCGTCGCCGATGGTCTTGATCTTCTCGACGCCCGCGTCGGCGGCCAGCGCATCGAACCGCGTGAAGAGCTCGTCCAGGAAGCCGACGACGTGCGCCGGATCGGTCTGCCGGGCCCAGGGCGTGAAGGCGGCGAGGTCCGCGAAGAGCACCGTCGTCTCGGGATACGACTCGGCGATGCGCGCCTCGCCGCGCTGCAGGCGCGCCGCGATCGAGCGCGGGATGGCGTTGGTGAGCAGCTCTTGGGAGCGCGCCTCGGCCCGGCGCCGGCGCACGTCGGTATAGCGCAGCAGGGCGAAGGTGATGCCCAGCGGGACGGCCAGGTTGGCCACGTACCACACGAGCCGCATCGGGTACGGCTGTGGCGGGATCCGGCTGCTGACCAGCGGATCGAGCGCGACGACGCCGACCAGGACAACCAGGAAGGCCACGAACGAGGCGGTCGCGCGCCGCGGGCCCAGCCCGAGCAGAGCGAAGACCGGACCGAGGAACGCGAACACTACGGCCGCACTCGCTCCTGCAAGCCCGCCGAGAGAGACCTCGACGACGGCCGGGGCGAGCAGGACGCTCAGGATGAGCACGTGGACGTAGCGCTCGAGGCGCTTGGTGCGAGCCAGCACCACCAGGTTGATCGCGCTGCCCAGCGGCATCAACACGGCCACGTACCAGCTCAGCGGGTGCCCCTGGGAGAGGAAGGGGAGCTGAAGCGGGCCGACGACGAGGATGTAACCTGCGATGACGACGACCCGCTTGCGCAGACGCAGGTCGTCGTCGTCTGTCAGCTGATCCGCGATGCCGATGACCCGATCCACAAGGGCCCGGGCGCGACCTGGACCCTTCATCCCGGTCACGATGCGCCTGGCGAGCGTTGGTAGAGCACCACGCGCCACACCCGGATCCCGCCCTCGTGGACGTTCTCGTACCCGGCGTCGGCCATCCATCGCTCGAGCTCGCTGTGCCGATGGACGAAGTAACGCGCAGGGCTGCGAAGCATCGCCTGGGCGACGTCATAGAGCCACATGAAGGCCCGCATCCACCACACGTCGCGCGGATACGTGATGCCCACCAACCGTGGCTGCGAGCTCGTCGCTGCGGCGAGCAGCGGTTCGAGGTAGGGATAGCAGCAGATGACCGAGTCGAGGGTCACGATGTCGGCTGCCGGCAGCGCGCCGGCGAGTTCCACCACGTCGCCGTATCGATACTCGACGCGGCCGCGCAGGCCCCGCCGCTCGGCCTCGCCACGCGCGACCGCCAGGTACTCGCGCGACGCGTCCACGTCGACCGCCGAGCCCGCGCCGGCCTCGAGCAGCGCGACATGGACGGCGCCCACGCCGGCACCGATGTCGAGCACGCGCGCGCCGTCGACACCCTGGCGCAGGATGACGTCGATGAGCTCGCGCGTGACCGGGTTCAGCCGACGCTCTCGCCAGCGCCGCAGGTCGGCATCCGCGTTGCGGCCGTCATAGCCGAGGCGTGCCAGGTCGTCGTCGCAGCAGAACCGGCGCCGGGGCGTCGTCACAGGCCGATGGTGCGCCGCGTGTCAACCGCGGCGGACCTCACGTGACTGGATGCGGAGCGACGCTCATCGCGCTCGATCTCGACCGCGCAAACCTCGCCCGGAGGTCGGTGCTCCTTGCTCGCAGCTACGCTGGGACCGCCACCGAGACCGACGTCCGCCGGTTCCGAGTGCTTCTGATCGTCAGCTGGCCGCCGGCCAAGCGCGCCCGCTCGCGCATCCCGACGACCCCCATCTTGCCGTCGGCCAGGAGCGAGCGGTTGTCC
>DASSPM010000155.1:0-14282 GCA_035699625.1 Candidatus Limnocylindrales bacterium
CGCGGCACGGTGACTTCCATGGTCACCCGCGCCCAGAGCCTGGTGAGGTTGCTCGAGACCGCGATCAAACCGTTGGGCACGGTATGCACCGTGCCGTCGAAGTCGCGCAGCGTGGTGCGCCGCAGCGTGAAGTCCTCGACCGTGCCGGTCACGTCGAGGAGCTTGACCACGTCGCCCTTGGCGTACTGGTTCTCGATCAGGATGAAGGCTCCGGCCACGTAGTCCTTGACCAGGCTCTGCGCGCCCAGGCCGAGCGCCAAGCCGGCGATGCCCAGGCCGGCGATGGCCGGGCCGATGTCGAGGCTGACGGCCCGAAGCGCCATGAGCGCGGCGATGATCACGATGAAGGCCCGCAGCAGGGCGTAGCCCATGCTGCGCAGCGTCTCCTTGCGCTTCTCGACCTCGATGGCCGACAGCTCCTGAGAGGTCCCCTCCTCCACCTCGCGGTCGAGCAGCGCCCGCACCGTGGCGTCCACGGCAGCCCGCGCGACGCGCAGGGCGAGGAACGTCGCCGCGGCGATGATCAGCAGCTGGATGAGCGTGCCGCCGACTTCGCGCAGGGTGTTCGCGTCGGGGATGGTCAGCAACTCCGGGGAGAGGCTCGACATCGGCCTTTAGCCTAGCGGGCCGGACGGGGCTCGTGGGCCCGCTGCGGACCTTGTTGGTCATGCCCGCCGGAAGCGCGGCGGGCCTCACGGCAGGCGGCCGAGGGTGCCGCCCCGGCATGCCGTCTGCCTACGTCGCGCCAGAGGGCCCCGGATCCGTCGCCGCCCCGTGGATCTCGACTGGGATTCTCAGCTTGTGCATAGCCAGAGCGGCAAGGGCGGCACGCCGGCGACTGGGGTCGCTGGGCACGCGGCGCGGACGCTACGCGGGCAGGCTCCAGCCGTGTCTGGACCGCGTCCCGCTCCGACTACGCCGGCGATCAGGCGCCAATCGGCAGGCAAGCGGCCGAGGTGAGAATGCCAGTCGACATGGGACGACGAACACGCGCGGCTGCCAACCTCGAGGGCCGGCGTCAGGCCGAGGCCGCGGCGCAGATCATGGGTCGTCAGCTCCGTGAGAGTCGGCTGCGACGCCGGATGACGCAGGCCGAGCTCGGCCGACGTGTTGGATTGCATCACACCCGCGTCAGCCAGGTGGAGCGCGGCGGCGGGGCCAGTCTCAGCCTTGCTGGCTGGCATGCGTTGGCGGCGGCGCTCGACCGGCCGTTGCGCACGGATCTCGGCCGCGATCGCTCCGAAGAGCCGGCCGACGCCGGCCACCTCTTGGTCCAGGAGTTGGTGCTGCGCCTTGGGCGCGCGACCGGCTATGCAGGCACCTTCGAGTTGCCTACCCGGCCGGCCTCGCCGGGGCGAAGCGTAGACGTCTGCCTGCGTGACGACCGGCGGCGCCGACTGATCCTGGTCGAAGCCTGGAACACGATCGACGACATCGGGGCCGCCGCCCGCGCCTTCGACCGCAAGCTGGCACAGGCCACCGAACTGGCGACCGTGCTCGGCGGCGAGGGCCGGGCATACAGCGTGCATGGCTGCTGGGTGGTGCGGGCGACGAGACGCAACCGCGCCCTGGTGGCCCGCTATCCGGAGGTCTTCGCGGCGCGCTTCCCGGCTCCCTCACTGGGCTGGGTGCGCGCACTCACGAGGGGCGAGGTGCCGCCGGGCCCACACGGCCTCGTGTGGTGCGACGTCGCGGCGACGAGGCTTTTCGCGTGGCGCCGGGACGCGACCATGAACCGGCCCTGAAGGGCGGCGTCGGGCCTCAGAAGGGGCCGCTCACCCGGGTGGGTTCGGCACTGCCAGTGCGGCGGGCGCGATCCTCGAGAGCCGCGTCGAGGGCACCTTCGAAGGCCGACACGACGCGATCGACGTCGTCGCCCTGCGCGTGGGCCTCGCACATGAACCACGGCTCGCGGGAGTCGGGCTCGGGCATGGCACCCCGCTCGAACATGCCCACGGCGATGGCGTCGTAGAGGTCGTGGTCGGTGTCTGCCCAGCCGCGGTAGTCGGTCGGGATGCGCTCGGCGAACATGATGCCGAACATCGAAGGGTGGCCGGTGAAGACATGGGCCAGGCCGCGCCGATCGAGCAAGGCCCCGATCTGCTCCTGGATGCGCCGGCCGGTGGCCTCCACGGTGGCCAGCGCGTCGGTCTCCTTGATGATCGTGAGCACCTTGACCGCGGCGGCAGCCGCGACCCGGTTGCCGGCATAGGTGCCGCCGTGGCTGACGTGCTTGGGCAGCATCTCCATCACGTCGCGGCGACCGCCGAAGGCCGCGGCCGGGTAGCCGTTGCCCATGGCCTTGGCGTAGGCCGCCAGGTCGGGCGTGATGCCGAAGAATTCGGCCGCGCCACCGCGCGCGAAGCGGAAGCCCGTCTTGACCTCGTCGAAGATGAGCAGCGCGCCGGCATCCCGGGTGATCTCGCGCACGCCCTGCAGGAAGCCCGGGCCGGGCAGGATGCCCTGGGCGTTGCCCAGCACCGGCTCGATGAGCACGGCCGCGATCTGCTCGCCCTCCCGTTCGAAGACGCGGCGCAGTGTCTCGAGGTCGTTGTAGGGCACCGGGATGACCGTCTCCGAGACGGCCTGCGGGATGCCGCGACCCCAGGCGAGGCGGACCGGGTTGTCCCGGTCGCCCAGCTCACTCACGTCATTGGGCAGGACCGAGATGAGGGCGTAGTCGTGCACCCCGTGGTACTGGCCCTCGAACTTGACGATCTTGTCGCGGCCGGTGAAGCCGCGCGCCACGCGGATGGCGTGCATCGTCGCCTCGGTGCCCGAGACGGTCAGGCGCGCCATGTCGCAGAAGGTCAGTTCGGTGATCAGCTCGCAGGCGCGCACCTCGTCCTCGCTGGTGAGCGAGAAGCTGACGCCGAGCCGCATGCGCTCGTTGACGTGGTCGTCGACGCGCTCGTCGTTGTGACCAAGGATGGCCGGGCCGTAGCCCATGCGCAGGTCGACGTACTCGTTGCCGTCCAGGTCCCAGACGCGGCCGCCCTTGCCGCGATCGACGTAGATGGTGTCGTCGCCCCAGGCGCGGAAATTGGAATCGGTGCCGCCGGGCATGAGGCGCAGCGCGCGCGCGTACATCTGCATCTGGCGTTGACGGCGGAGCATGCTGGGCGCGGGGGTGCTCATCGGTCTCTCCCTGGTCGGGATGTCAGCCCATCCGCTACCGGCGATGCCGCCGGCAGTGCGGTGCCCTCGCGATCGATCCCTGTCGTTCCCTCTGGTGGCGACGATATTCGCATCGATTCTCGTGTTTCGGTACGAAATCCATCGTCAAGAGCGGACGGATTGTACGCCATCGGGGGCCTCGGCGCCATGTGCCGGCCCGCCGCCTGCTCTGGCCGGAGCGCTACGCGCCGCCACGCTCGAGCCAGGCGGGCAGCTCGCGCCGCAGCGTGGCCAGAGGCAACGCCCCGTGGCCCAGCACGGAGTCGTGGAAGGCGCGCAGGTCGAACGCCGGGCCGTGTCGCTGGGCCGCCTCTGCGCGCAGCGCGTTCAGCTCGCGCTGGCCGACCATGTAGCTCAGCGCCTGCGCCGGCCAGGCGATGTAGCGGTCCGTCTCGGTCTCGGCCTCGAGCGGCGACAGGCCGATGCTCACGAGCAGCTCGATGGAGCGCTGCCGATCCCAGCCGAAGGCGTGGATGCCGGTGTCGATCACCAGCCGTGCCGCGCGCCAGGCCTGCGCGTCCAGCATGCCGAGCCGCTCGTGGTCGGTCTCGTAGAGCCCCATCTCATCGGCCAGGCGCTCGACGTAGAGGCCCCAGCCCTCCGGATAGGCGACACCCACCAGACGGGAGCCGAGGCGGCGGAACGGGGGCAGGCCCTCGAGCTCGCTCTCGATGGCGATCTGGAAGTGGTGGCCGGGAATGGCCTCGTGGAAGGTGCGCGCCGCCAGCTGGTGCAGCGGCCGGTCGGCGGGCTGGTAGGTGTTGACGTAGTAGATGCCGCCCCGCGAGCCGTCCATGGCCGGCGGGTAGTAGAAGGCCGGCGGGGCCTCCTGCTCCTGGTAGGGCTCGACGGCACGGACCTGGCAGGTGGCCCGCGGCTGGCGCCCGAACCAGCGCGGCGCTTCGGCCATGGCCCGCTCGATCTGCGCCTCAGCCAGGGCCACGATGGCCGCCGGCTCGGTGGCGTGATTGGCCGGATCCGCGTCGAGCGCCCGGCGCAGCGCGGCGGCATCAGCGTGGCCCAGCTTGCGCGCGACGGCCTCGCGTTCCTCGCCGATCGACTCGATCTGTGCCAGCCCGTACTCGTGCAGCTCGCGCGGGTCCGCCTCGAGCGTCGTGCTGGCCAGCACGAGCGTGCGGTAGATGGCCTCGCCATCGGGCACCGACCAGAGGCCATCCGCTGGGCGGGCGTGTGGCAGGTAGCGCTCCAGTGCCTCCAGGTAGCGGGCCTGCGCCGGGCGAACGTGGCGCTCGAGGGCCTCGCGTAGGCGCTCACGGTCGGCCTCGGAAAGCGGCAGCGCGCGCATCAGCGGCGACTCGTCGGCCGGCGCCTCGACGAAGCGGCGCGTCTGCTCGATGGTGCGTTCGACCACCGAGCGGGCAGCGGTGAGACCGGAAGCGACGGCATCGGCCATGTTGTCCTGGCAGGCCGACAGGAAGGCCGGGTACGCCGCCAGCCGGGCCAGCAGGCGCTCGAAACGTTCCGGGCTGTCGGCCCGCTGGAGCCGCGCCAGGTCGCCCGGCAGCGCCTGCGCGCCAGCCAGCTGGTCGACCGCGAGCAGCTCGTGCAGGCGGTGCTCCAGCTGCGCCAGCCCGATGTGCGCGACGACGGTCAGCATGTCGAGGGTGATCTCGTCCTCCAGCGCGAGCCCGTCCCGCTCGATCCCTTGGGCGGTTCGCAGCACGTCGCGGTAGGCGGCTTCCTGGGCGGCCCGCCCGGCCGGCCCGGGGTCGGGCAGCCGGTCGTCGTAGCGCTCGTCTCCGAGGAGAGTGGCGTAGATCGGTTCGCGCTCGAGATAGCCCTCCCAGAAGCGGCTGGCCAGCTCGTCGACGAGCCTGCTCGTGGTGGTCGCCTCGGTCACGCCGTGTCTCCTGTCAGCCGAAGAGGGCGAGCTGCTCGCCCGAGCGCTCGATCTCGGGGTCGAGACCGAGGAAGGGCGCCCACCCGTCGAGTCCGACGTCCTCCAGCTCGAGCAGGGTGCGCAGGTGGTCGCTCTTGAGGATATGCCAGTTGTCGTCCTCCATCACCCGTCGCAGCAGCGGCGAGCGGGCGAGCTTGAAACGCACCAGCTCCGCGCGCTCGGGCGGGATGACCAGGAAGCGCACCACGCCGTCCTCGGTCGGGATGCGCTGGCCGCGGCGCAGGAGGGGTTCGGCGATCATGGCGGTCCACTCGACCTCGAAGAAGAGCGCCGCCTTGCCGCGCACGTACCAGATGACGTCGGTCTCCTCCAGTGCATCGACGTCGCCGCGCGAGACGAGCGGCAGGTAGGCGCGCTGCTCGGGCTCGCTCAGCAGGTCGCTCAGGGGCCGGCCGCGATAGCTGTGGCGCTGCTCGGTGCGGCCGACCCAGCAGCGCAGGCCGAGCCGATGCCCGTACTCGACCAGGCCGCCGACGAGCTCGCTGTGCTGCCGCGACCGAGCCTGAAGGTCGTCGTCGGTGCGCAGCGTGTCGGCCGTCGAGCCGGCGCCACGATAGGACTCGAGGCAGGCCTGCACGAGCGCCTCGTCGGGCGTGTCGTGGCCGCGGAACATGTGCGCGACGCGGTCGTAGAAGGCGCGCTCGGCCATCGAGCCGCTGGTCGAGAGGAGGCTGAAGACGGCCCACTCGACCCGGTCGGAGAGGGGCAGCGCGGCGCTCTCCAGGTCGCGCCGGTCGCGCAGCCACCAGCGCCCGGGCTCCAGCTCGACGAGGCGCGTATGGTCGGGCCGGCGCAGTTCGCCCACGACCAGTTCGAGCAGCAGCTCGACGTGGTCGGCACCCGACGGCACGACGGGCGAGTCGGCCGGCGCTTGGGCCGGCGAGCGCAGGCCGTCGCTCGACCCGACCGGTGGCGTGGAGCCGGAGGGCTCCCGGGGTCTGTCGGCCCGGTCGTCGGCGTCGTCGGCGACGGCCGTCTCGCTGGGCTCGCTCGGCTCGGCGGCCGTGGCCGTGGCGCCTGCATCGTCGGGCGAACCGGCCGTCCCAGCGCGCTCACCGACGAGGCCGAACGCGGCCGCGGAGCGCGCGGAGCGCGCCTCGGTCTCGGCGTAGGTGCGCGTGCCGACCAGGCGGCGCAGGTGGCCCAGCCGGTCGAGACCCACCAGCACCTCGCCCAGCAGGCGTTCGAAGCGGGCCGGTTCGCCGCGCGCTCGCAGCACCTCGACCGCCACTTCGGTCACGGCCCGCTCCACGTCCGCCAGCCGGAAGGATGCGGCGGCGTCGGTCCCGCCGTCGCGATCGTCGTCGCCCGGCGCGGGCTCGATCTCCCGCAGCGGCACGTTGGCGCGCGTCCGCGGACCTCGCGCGGCGGAGGCGCCCGGCGGCGCGAACTCGAGCGTGCCGCCGATGACATCGTCACCCTCCGTCAGGAGCGCCCCGACCAGCCGGTAGCCGGCGCCGACCGCGCCGAGCGCGCCGGCCACGAGGCCCTCGGCGCCGCCCGGGTCGAGCATCACCACCACCTGCGCCGATGGCGCCAGGACGGGCGCCACGGCCGCCAGCGAGCGGCGCAGCGTGGCCGCCTCCCAACCCCACTCGCTGCGCGGCGGCGGACCCACGAGCAGCTCCAGGGGCAGCTCCGCGGTCGCATCGCGGCCGAGCGTGATGGACGTGGCGAGGTAGGCGAAGGAGAGGTTCTCCACCGTCCAGCGCACCGGGGGCTGGCTGAGCACCAGCCGCACTCGGGGACGGCCGTCCGGTCCCGGCGCCACGGCCTCCGCGAGCTGCGCTGGGTCGGGCAGGGCCGACGCGTTCCGGCGCAGCGCCGGCGAGCCACGCCGCAGGGCCACGTTGGCGCTGCCGTCGAGGAGCGCCAGGAGGTCGTCGCCGAGCCGCGCCTGCACCGGCCCGCCGGGCGTCGCCTCGAGCCGCTGCACGAAGCCGCGCACGAGACGGCAGCCCTCCTCGAAGAGGTGCCACGGGTTGTGCTCGCGCCACTGCCGCTCGCCGGGGGTGCGCACCCGGCCGTGGCTGATGCGCAGCGCGGCCACGCGCCCGGGGTAGCTGTTGAGCTTGCTGGCGGGCAGCAGCACGTGCAGCAGCGCCAGGCGCAGCGCGGCCTCGATGGGCGCCGCCCGCAGGTCCACGTCGAGCCGTTCGAGGACGGCCTCGATGGCCACCAGCGAGCGGGGCGTGTAGAGGTCGAGCAGGCTGGTGGCCAGCGTGTCCTCGCCGTCCGGGCTCGGGAAGCGGGCGAGCAGCGATGCCCAGGCGGCGCCGCGGGCCGGCAACGACCGGGCCCGCTCGGCATCGCCCGCGTCGGTCGGCGCCGTGCGGTGCTCCCCTCCCCCGACCTGGTCGCGACAGGTCGTGCAGCGGTAGCTCTTGCGGAAGGGCGCGTCGGCGTCGCCGTCCCAGATGAACTCGTCGACCACGACCGTCCGGCCGCACGTGGGGCAGCTCGAGGCGAACATGTCGTTCAGCGCCTGGCGCAACCCAACGTCGCCGCGTGGCTGCACGGCCATGGCGTTGACCGCCGCGTCGAGGTGACGGATGTCCGGCGGGCGCAGCACGACCTCGGCCAGCAGCCGCGTGAGCGCGCTCGACTCGTAGGTCAGCGAGCGGCGCAGCCGGCCGATGGCGGCGCGGGCGATCCAGCCGCCGCGGCCGTGCAGGTCGATGACGACGTCGCCGGGGTTGCTGCGGCCTTCCAACTCGGCCACCACCAGGTTGGCCGGTGGCGGCGGCGCGAAGCGCGCGAAGGAGGGCAGGACGGGGCCGAGCTCGGGCCGGATGAGGGATGAGAGGGGCTCAGCCATGCCGCGGAAGTCTAGCCCGCGCGAGCACGGTGGTGCCCATGCACAGCCGGGCAGCAAGCGTCACAGGACCGCCGGTCCAACGGGCGGCCGACCCGGGACACGTATGGGTCGACTACCACCTCCAACGCCCATCAGGCTGTCACGAGGCGGCGTAGGGGTGACCGTCGCGCCCGTGGAGGGCGGCCGTCCTCCCAGTGACGGCGGCCGCCGGCCCGTGGCCGGGCTGCCGGTGATTCGTCGCGGGGGGGTGCGCCCGCCCTCCGCCCGTCCCGGGGCGGCGCCCCGCTCAGGGCTCCTCGATCTCCTCGGGCTCCTCGACGAAGGCCTCCTCCTCGGTGACCTCGACGGGCAGCACGCGGGCGATGTCCTCGATCTCTTCGTCCTCCTCGTCGAGCTCGAGGTCCTCTTCGAGGTCCATCTCCTCGCGCACGAGGGTGCCCTTGGTGTAGGGCCGCATGTCGGAGGTCTTGGCGGCGGTCGGGAAGGAGACCTTGCCGTAGTTCTGGGGGTCCTGGTAGACCTCGCGGATGATGATGCGCACGTCCTTGTCGCCGAGGCTGGTGACGCCGGCGAGGTACTTGTTGCCGTCGGCCATCAGCTTCAGCAGGCGCGCCGCGACGCGTGGCTCGACGAGCCCGATGCGCACGCCGTTGGAGTTGGCGATGAGGCGGCCCTTCTCGGGCGTCAGCTCGACCAGGTCGCCCGGGTTGACCTGCGCCAGCTGGCGCGGGTGGGCCAGCTCGTAGAGCTCGGCGAAGCCGGTCTTGCCGGTCTCCTCGACGAAGATCGTCACGGGCGCCTTGCTGCCGGCCTTGGCTGGTACGGTCTTCTCGCCGGCCTCGGCCTGGAGCATGCGCAGCCGGTCGATGTTGCGCTCGGCGATGCGGTTGGTCGGGTCGAGCGCCAGCGCGGCCTGGTAGTGCTCGCGCGCCTCGGCCAGCTCGCCCTGCTCCCAGAGTGCCTTGGCCAGGCGGTTCTCGGCCTCGCTGTCGGGGCCGTACTCGAGGATGCGCCGGTTCAACTCGGCCGCCTCGGCCCAGTCGGCCGCCGTGGCGGCGGCGATGGCCTGCTCGCTCAGCTGACGCTTGATGCGGGTCGTGTTGACGGGCGCGCCGGCCCGCTCGGTGAGGGTGTCGAAACTCACGGGACTCCTTCGGTCGAGGTCCGTCCTGGCGCGCACGTACGCGCCGCCGGGGTGTCGGTGGGATGCCGCTGATGTGTACCACCGGGCCGGCAGGGTGTCAAACGCGGACGGCTGCGCGCGCGTCGGGACCGCCTCGCTGGTGCGCACCCCGACACGGAGCGGGACGCTACGGCGCGGCTGGCGGGGTGAAGCCTGGCGGATCCACCGAATCGGGACGAATGGTCGGGGCGTTCGGCGTCCGGACACAGAGCCCAGATCCATCGTAAACCGGTATTAGGTCCGGGTACTTCGCCCGGAATAGGACAGACGTGACATTCGCTGGCGGTGTGTCGGAGGGGCATGGCACCACTGTCGAGCCTTCTGGCGCCAGAGCGAGCGCTTCACGCACGCGTTCCGAGAGGACGAGCGTCCCGCTCGCGGTGGCACTCGGCGTAGCGTCGATGATGGTCGATGCATCAGGCATGTTCACATCGCTCCCGCCTTGCGTCTGCCCCGCCGGCAAGGCCACCCAGCCTCTCGCCGTAGCGACACCCGCTGCCGTGAGGAAGACCGTGAGCAGCACGCTACGGAAGCGCAGTCGACTGATCCTCGGCGCCTCGGACGGCGTCGGCCGTCGTTCGCTCACTGCGCCGCGGGTTCGCCCTTCTCGACGGGGAAGCCGGCCGCGCGCCAGGCGGGCACGCCGCCGGAGAGCCAGGTGACGTCCTCGAAGCCGGCCTGCTTGAGCAGGCTGGCGGCGACGGAGCTGCGGTAGCCCGACGCGCAGTAGGCGACCACCGGGCGATCCCTGGGGAGGTCGGCCAGGCGGTCGGGCAGGTCGCCCGCGTTGAGATGGACCGCGCCGGGCAGGTGGCCGCGGGCGTACTCGTCGAGCTGTCGCACGTCGATGAGCAGCGGCTGCCCGTCGCCGCCCTGGAGCGCCTGTCGCAGCTGGCCGACCGTGGCCCGGCCGGCCGACTCGAGGGGGCCCCCGCTATTCTGCCAGCGCAGCAGGCCGCCGTGCAGGTAGCCGGCCACGTTCTCGTAGCCGATGCGCAGCGCCTGGCGGACCGCGTCGTCCCAGTCGGCGACCGAGGGCAGCAACAGGATGAGCGGCCGGTCGTGGGGCACGACCCAGCCCAGCCAGGTGCCGAAAGAGCTGCCCGCGGGGATGGAGACCGAGCCGGGCACGTGCGCGGCCATGTGGTCGCCCGGCGAGCGGAGGTCGACCAGCAGATGGTCGCCCTCGAGCAGCGCGCGTGCCTGCTCCACGGGCAGCGGCCGCGGCGCCGGCACCTCGCCCAGCGGCGGCGGCCCCGACTGGTTGACGGGCCGCATGCGCGCGAAGTAGCGCGGGAAGGCCGGCTGGTCGGTGAGGAGTGCTTTGACGAAGGCTTCCACCTCGTCGAACTGGAGCATCGGGTTGTGGCGCCGCTCGAAGCCGATCGTGCTCCACGGCGTGGTGGCGATCTCCTTGGAGCAGAGCGAGCCGCCGCCGTGTGTCGGCAGCACCGTCACGTGGTCGTCGTGCGTCAGCAGCCGCTCGTGCAGCGAACGGAAGAGATCGCGCGCCCAGGGCTCCGCGTTCTCTGCACCGAGGAGGTCCGTCCGGCCCACGGCCCCGACGAGCAGCGAGCCGCCGGTGAAGACGAGCAGCGGCGACTCGGCACGGGAGCGGTCGACCACGGCGTAGGCCACGTGCTCCGGCGTGTGACCGGGCGTCTCGAGCGCCTCGAAGCGCAGCGAGCCGACCTCGATGACGTCGCCCTGGCGGACCGGCCGATGGGCGAAGGCGAGCTCCGCGCCGACGCCGATGACGTGCTCGGCACCGGTCAGCGCCGCCAGCTCCCGCGCGCCCGAGACGTAGTCGTTGTGAAGGTGCGTCTCGAGCACGTGGGTGATGCGCAGGTCCCGCTGCCGCGCCTCCTCGAGATAGACGTCGACGTCGCGGCGCGGGTCGACCACGGCGGCCAGGCCGCGGCCGTCGTCGGCGATGACGGCGGAGAGATGGCCGAGGCCGTCGATCTGGAACTGGCGCAGGTACATCGCGGGCGCAACGGTAGCATCCGGCGCGGGGGGTAGCAGCCGCGCGCGAAGGGCGACTCAGCGGATGAGCAGGTTCCAGGCCACCACGAGCGCGGCCACGGCGCCCAAGGCCAGGTACTCCCACAGCCAGCGCCGGCTGCGCCGCTCCCCGGCCGAGGCGCTGCGGTAGGCGTGCCAGAGGTAGAAGATGGCTGCCAGCACGGCCGGCCCCACGAGGCGTGGCAGCCCCACCGCGCGCAGAAGCGCCCCGGCGATGCCGACGACGATGGCGAAGGTGCCCGCCGCCCAGGCCGCGTCGAGCACCGTGGCGCTGCGCGCGGCAGCCACGCGATAGCCCAGCAGTAGCGCCAGCACGCCGTCGGCGAAGGCGATGACCGGCAGCGCCGCGGCGGGATCCGCGGCCGCCTCCCCGAGCGCCGGCGCCGGCACCTCCGCGCCGGCCAGGCCGGCGACCACGGCGAAGGCGGCGAAGGCGAGCGCGAGGATGAGTGGCGCCAGCTGGCTCTCGTGGCGCTGGCGGGCCGCATCGGCCGGCCCGAGCAGCCGCGTCTCGAGTGTCAGGGCTGCGGCGAAGAGGCCGGCGGCGGCCCCCAGGGCGGGCAGCGTCCACGGCCCGAGCCCTGCCAGGTGGACCGCGCCGGTGCCCGCGAAGGCGGCCACGGCCGGCGTCAGCAGCGACTCGAGCGGCACGCCGCGCGGCTCGAGGTCGGAGAGATAGAGCAGCACCGCAACGGCGGCCGTGGCGGCGACGGCCAGCGCGCCGATCCAGGCGGTCGGGCCGCGCAACAGGAGTCCCGACCCGGCCGACAGGGTGACCAGCGCGACCAGGTTCAGGAAGCGCACGCGCTCGGTGCGCACCTCAGCGGCCCGCCCGTCCGGCCTTCCCGGCGACCCAATCGAGCAGCTCTTCCCGCGAGCGCGTGTTCATCACGTCGGCGGCCTCGATCCAGGCGCGCCGGGCGAGGGAGACGCCGAAGTCGATGTTGGCCAGCTCCGAGAGGTAGTGCGCGTCCGAGTCGATGACCAGGCGGCAGCCGGCGTCCCGCGCCTGGCGCGCCCGGCGGTCGTCGAGGTCGAGGCGCTCGTCGGAGCCGTTGATCTCGAGCAGGGTCCCCGTTCGGGCGGCCTCCCCGAAGAGCGTCTCCCAGTCGAGGTCGAGGTCGTCGCGGATGCCGATCTTGCGCCCCGACGGATGGGCGATGATGTCGACGTGCGGGCTGCGCAGCGCGGTCATGTAACGCTGCATCAGCTGCGCCCGCGGCTGGCGCCGGCCGACGTGCAGGCTGGCCACGACGACGTCGAAGCCGGCCAGCACCTCGTCCGGCAGGTCGAGCTGGCCGTCGGTGCGGATCTCCAGCTCGCAGCCGTGCAGCAGGCGGAAGCCGTCGGGATGACCGCCGTCCGGGGCGGTGCCCTCGGCCTCTTCGCGCGCGAAACGCTCGTTGAGCTGGTCGATGATGTGGCGCTGCTCGGCGAAGCGCGCCGGATCCAGGCCATTGGCGATGGTCAGGCTGCGCGTGTGGTCGGTGAGCACCTGGTAGGCGTAGCCACGGGCGCGCATCGCCTCGGCCACCTGCTCGATGGCCAGGTGCCCATCCGACCACTCGGAGTGGCTGTGGCAGTCACCCTGTAGGTCGCCGGCTTCGACCAGCCGCGGCAGCCGGCCCGCCAGCGCGGCCTCGACCTCGCCTCGGTCCTCGCGCAACTCCGGCGCCACGTAGGGTAGGTCGAGGAAGGCGTAGACCTCCTCCTCCGTGGCGAAGGTGCGCACCTCCCGCGCGTCGCTCGGGTCGTCGCCGGCGCCATCGAGGAGGCGCGTGAAGCCGTGCTCGGAGAGGCTCCAGCCACGGTCGCGGGCCAGCTCGCGCAGGCGCACGTTGTGCTCGGCGGAGCCCGTGAAGTGGACGAGGTAGGTGCCGGCCCGCCCCGGCGGCATGACCATCAGGTCCACCTGCGGCCCGCGCAACAGCTGCACGGTGGCGCGATGGCCGCCGCGGTTCACGACGCGCTCCACGGGCGACAGGCCGACGAGGGCATCGATGACCTGCGCCGCCTGCTCCCCCTCGACCAGCACGTCGAGGTCGCCCACGGTCTCGCGCCGCCGCCGGAGCGACCCGGCGGCCGCGACCCGACCGACGGGCACGGCCGCGGCGAGTGCTTCGGCCAGGCGCGAGAAGAGCGCGTCGGCTTCTCCCAGGCGGAGCCGCGGACGTCCTGCCTCCAGGTTGGCCAGCCCCGCCCGCACGCGCTCCTCGGTCCGCTCGCCGATGCCGGGCAGCGAACGCAGGGCCCCGGACCGGACGGCCTCCTCGAGGTCGGCCAGCGTGCGCACGCCGAGGCGCCGGTGCAGCTCGCGCGCGGTGCTCGGCCCCACCCCTGGCAGCGCCAGCAGCTCGACCAGCGAGGCCGGCATCTCCGCGCGCAGCCGCTCCAAGAAGGCCAGCCGGCCGGTCGCGGCCAGCTCGTGCAGCTTCTCGGCGATGGCGGCGCCGACACCGGGCAGCCGCGGCGGCCGTCCGGCGCGGTAGGCCTCGGCGAGGCTGACCGAGCTGTGGGCGATCTCCTCAGCTGCGCGCCGGTAGGCCTGGACCTTGAAGCGGTTCTCGCCCTTCAACTCGAGCAGGTCGCCGATCTCGATGAAGGCTCGCGCGAGCTCGAGGTTGGTCAGCAGCGGCACCGCGTCGGGGGGAGCGGTACCCGCGCCGGCGTCGGCGTCTGCGTGGTCGGACGGGGCGGGCATGCGGGCGGCAGGTGTCGCCGCCTTCTCTCGGTCGGGCACGCCGACAGTGTGCGCCAGGCGGGCGCCCCGGCGCAGGATCAGCCCACGAGACGCAGGATCAGCCCACCACGACCTGGTCGCGGCCGCGCCGCTTGGCGGCGTAGAGCGCCGCGTCTGCGCGCTCGACGAGGTCGGAGACGGTCAGGCCCCGGGCGTCGGCAACGGCCGCGCCGACGGAGACGGTCACCCGCTCGGCCACGCCGTGCTCGTCCAGGTGCAGCTCCGCGACGGCCGCGCGGATGCGCTCGGCCACCTCGACCGCGATGTCCGTCCCCGCGCGTCGCAGCAGCACCACGAACTCCTCGCCGCCGAAGCGCGCCGGCGTGTCATCGGTGCGGATGGTGGCCACGATGGCGCCGGCCACCTCGCGCAGGACGACATCGCCCGTGGCATGGCCGTAGCTGTCGTTGAGCCGCTT
>DASSPM010000156.1:0-7219 GCA_035699625.1 Candidatus Limnocylindrales bacterium
GCGACAGCCTGACGGTCGGGTCGGCGGCTACGATGCGCCCATGAGTCACCGTCCCAGGCGTGTCGAGGGCTTCCTCGAGAGCGTGGCCCCGATCCTCTCCTTCCTCTCCGATTCGACCTATATCAAGCGGCGCTACGAGCCCGGTGGCGCCGACTTCGTCTTCGGCAACCCGCAGGAGATGCCGCTCCCCGGGCTGGTCGCTGCGCTTCAGCGCCACGCCACCCCAGCGGACAAGGACTGGTTCGCCTACAAGATGAGCGAGCCGGAGCCGGTGAAGGTCGTCATCGGTTCGTTGCGCGAGCGGACGGGCATCCGTTACGACGCCCGCGACGTGCACCTCACCAGCGGGGCGTTCGGCGCGCTCGCCGTCGCCATGCGTGCGCTCCTCGATGAGGGTGACGAGGTCATCTTCCCGACCCCGCCCTGGTTCTTCTACGACCTGCTCATCCGCGCCGCGGGCGGCGTGCCGGTGCGCGTCCCGCTGGCGCCGCCCCGTTTCGACCTCGATGCGCAGGCCATCGCGGCGGCGGTCACGCCGCGCACTCGCGCCGTGATCATCAACAGCCCCCACAACCCGACCGGCCGCGTCTACGACCTGCCCGCGCTGGAGGCACTGGCGGCGGCGCTGCGTGATGCGTCGGCGCGCATCGGGCGAGCGATCCCGCTCATCTCGGACGAGTCCTACAACCGCATCGTCTTCGATGGCCGTCGCGCGCCAAGCCCGGCGGAGGTCTACGAGGAGACGTGGACCGTCTACACCTACGGCAAGACGACCCTCGCGCCCGGTCAGCGCATGGGCTACCTGGCCGTGAGCCCGCGAGCCGCCGACCGGGTGTATCTGCAAAAAGCCATCGTGGTCAGCCAGCTGGCCACCGGCTGGGCCTTTCCCAATGCCCTGCTGCAGCACGCCATCGAGGACATCGAGCAGCTGTCCATCGACGTCGCCGCGCTGCAGCGCCGGCGCGACCGCCTGGTGCCCGCCCTGCGCGCGATGGGCTACGAGGTCGTGCAACCGGAAGGCGCCTTCTACGTCATGGTCCGCGCCCCGATCGAGGACGACGTCGCCTTCAGCGAGCTGCTCGCCACCCAGGAGCGGACGTTCGTGCTGCCCGGGACCATCACCGAGACACCCGGCTGGTTCCGCATCTCGCTGACCGCCAGCGACGAGATGGTCGAGCGTGGGCTGGGGGGCCTCGAGCGCGCGTTCCGCACGATCGAGGCCGCCAGCGGAGCGGGCGCCACCGCCGTCGAGGCAGCTGCCGGCTGAGGGCGTCCGCCCCGCCGCTCGCGCCGCGCCTGCTCCACCACTGGCGGCGTCCCGTACGATCGCTGCGTGGCTGCACGCATCCTGCTCATCGAGGACGATCCCTCCATCCGGGAGGCGACCGCGCTCGGGCTGGGCGCGGCCGGCTACGAGGTCGAGGCTGTCGCCGACGGTGTGGCTGCGCTCGACGCGTTCCGCGCCCGGCCACCCGACCTGGTCGTGCTCGACGTGATGCTCCCGGGCCTCGACGGCCTGACCATCGCACGCACCATCCGTGCCGCCTCCGCCGTGCCCATCGTCATGCTCACCGCGCGCACCGATGCGCTCGACGTGGTCGCCGGCCTCGAGGCCGGCGCCGACGACTACGTGCGCAAGCCGTTCGAGCTGACCGAGCTGCTGGCACGCCTCCGCGCCGCGCTGCGGCGAGCGATCCCCGCTGATCCCGCCGCCGGGTCGGTCCGGCGGCTGGGCCCGCTGGAGATCGACGAGGCCGGCCTCACCGTCCGGCGGGCGGGCCAGGAGATCGCGCTCAGCAGCACCGAGTTCCGCCTGCTGCTCGAGCTCGCCCGCCGGCCCGGCCAGGTCTTCACGCGCGAGGTCCTGCTCGACCGCGTGTGGGGCTACGACTACCTGGGCGACTCGCGCTTGGTGGACGTGGCGGTGCAGCGGCTGCGGGCCAAGGTCGAGGCCGACCCGGCCACGCCACGGCTGGTGCTGACCGTGCGCGGCGCAGGCTACAAGGCAGCCCGCGATGCCACCCCCGAGCGCTGAGCTGCCGAAGACCGCACGGCGTCCGGCGATGACGGCGTGGTGCCCGACGACGATCCCGCGGCGCGGCCGATGATCGCGCGCGGTGTGCGCGGCCGCCTCGTGGCGACCGTCATCGCGCTCGTCGCCCTCACCTCGCTGGTGCTCGGTCTGGGCAGCTACGCCTACGTCGCCGCCTCGCTGCGCGCCCAGTCGCTGGAAGCCGCGCGCGAGGTGACCAACTTCAACGTCGGCGTACTCGCCGTCGAGCGTCTGCCGGCCTCGGCCAGCGCGGCCGACCTGCGGGCCAGCCGCCTCCTCGACGCCTTCGCCCTGCGCGGCGCCAGTGGCACCGTGGTCGACCTGGCCGGGGAGCGGTTCGCCTCGGGCTTCGTCGCCGCGGGCGCCTTCGACCAGCTGGCGCCGGAGCTGCGGGCGGTGGTCGCCGGCGGCAGGATCGGCTACCAGCGGCTCTCGCTCGACGGCCGACCCTATCTCGTCACCGGCGCCCGTCGCCCGCCCGACGGCCCCGACTTCTACTTCTTCTTCGACGAGTCGGCCACCGAGACCGCCATCGAGCGGCTCGGCCAGGCGCTCGCTGCAGGCGGCCTGCTCCTCGTCGGCGTCGCCGCGCTGGCCGGGCGTGCGCTGGCGCGGCGGCTGCTGCGGCCCGTGAGCGATGCCAGCGCCGCCGCCGAGCGCATCGCCTCGGGCGACCTCTCGGCGCGCCTGGCGGTCGACTCGGCCGACGAGTTCGGGCTGTGGGCCGATGCCTTCAACCGCATGGCCGCCTCGCTCGAGGAGAAGGTGGCCCAGCTACAGGCCGCCGAGGCGCGCGAGCGCCGCTTCGTGGCCGACGTGTCGCACGAGCTGCGCACGCCGCTCACGGCACTCGTGGCCGAGGCCGGCCTGCTGCGCGACCACCTCGACCGGCTGCCGCCGGACGCCCGGCGCGCCGGCGAGCTGCTGGTGGGCGACGTGGCGCGGCTGCGCACGCTGGTGGACGACCTGATGGAGATCTCTCGCTTCGACGCCGCCGCAGAGAGCGTCGCGGAGACGGAGGTGGAGCTGGAGGCATTCCTGCGTGCCGTGGTAGCCGCCCACGCCCCCGAGGCCCGCACATCGATGGCCGGCGGTCCGGTGGTGGTGATCACCGACCGGCGCCGCCTGGAGCGCATCCTGGGCAACCTGCTCGACAACGCCCGCCTGCACGGCGAAGGCCGCGACATCGGGCTCGAGGCGTCGGTCGAGCCGGCGTTCGGAGCCGCGACCGGGACGGCACTGGGCGGCCCGCCGACGGCCGAGCTGCGGGTCGTCGTCAGCGATGCGGGCCCGGGCGTGGCGCCCGAGGAGTTGGCGCGCCTCTTCGACCGTTTCCACAAGGCGGACCCATCGCGCCACCGGGGCGGCAGCGGGCTCGGCCTGGCCATCGCCGCGGAACACGCCCGGCTGCTGGGCGGCGCGCTCACGGCCGGGCTGCGCGAAGGTGGCGGGCTGCGCTTCGAGCTGCGCCTGCCTGTGACACGACCGTTACCCGGCGGCGACGAGGCGGTGACCGTCGCGGTCCAGCCTGAGGGCTCGTCGGACACCGCCACGGAGCCCATGCCATGAATCGCCCACCGGTCATCCACCGGCCCGTCGCCCACCGGCTCGCCGCCCACCGGCTCGCCGCCCTCCTCGCTCTCGGTCTTCTGCTGAGTGCGTGTGCCGCCGGGGTCGGCGACGCAGGGCCGCTGGCAACGCCCTCACCGCTGACCGATGCCACGCCCACGCCTGGCGCATCCTCCTCGGGCACGCCGTCGGCGTCACCCGCCGGCTCGCCGTCGGGCGCCCTTCCGACCGCGACGCCCGGCAGCACCGCCGGGCCGACGCCCGCCCCGACCCCGACACCCAACGCTGGCCGGACACGCTTCGCCGTCTACTTCCTCTCCGGCGCGACGCTCCTGCCCGTGGAGCGCGAGGTGCCGGCCACCGTGGCCGTGGCCCGGGCCGCCATGACCGCCCTGCTCGCCGGGCCGACCGACGAAGAGGCGCTCGGGACGGCCAGCATGGGCACGGCCATCCCACCGGAAACGCTGCTCCTCGGCATCGGCATCTCCGGCGGCACGGCGACCGTGGACCTCTCGCGCGAGTTCGAGTCGGGCGGCGGATCCGCCTCGATGTTCGGCCGGCTGGCCCAGGTGACCTACACGCTGACCCAGTTCCCGACCGTCGACCGCGTGGCGTTCCGGCTCGACGGCAAGCCCGTGACCACCTTCTCGGGCGAGGGCATCGTCCTCGAGCGACCCTCGGTGCGCGGCGACTACACCTCGTTCCTGCCGGCGGTCTTCGTCGACCGGCCGGCGTGGGGCGCCCGCCTCGCGAACCCGGCACGCCTCACCGGCCTGGCCAACGTCTTCGAAGCCACCTTCCGCTACCGCATCACCACGGCGGACGGCCGCATCCTGGTCGAGGGCCACGCCATGGCCACCTGTGGCACCGGCTGCTGGGGCACCTTCGACGTCACGGTGCCCTACTCGGTCCGCAGCGAGCAGGCCGGAAAGCTGACCGTCTACGTCGCGTCGGCCCGGGATGGCTCGCCGGAGGACGTGCGCACCTACGACGTCACGCTCACACCCGGCGACTGAGTCCGCAGCGCGGACTCACGCCCAGCGCCGCCTCAGCGAGGCCCGGGCTCGACGGCCCGGGCCTCCTCCTGTGGTGGCTCCGGCGGCCGCGCCGGCCCGACCAGCCGCACCAGGACCGTCGAGAGGGCGATGCTCAGCGCGACGGTGGCCAGGAGCGCCGTGTAGACATCGGCCGGCAGGTGACCCCGCTCCAGGCCGATCGATGCGAGCACGAAGCTGAACTCGCCGATCTGCGAGAGGCCGATGGCCAGCTGCAGTGGCCGCGCCGGCAGTCGCGCCGCCCGCGCCAGCAGATACGCCACGGCCACCTTGCCGACCACGATGAGCGCCAGCAGGAGCGCCACCCAGGGCAGCGCTCCGCCCAGGCGTGCGGGGTCGATGAGCGAGCCGATGGCCACGAAGAAGAGGACCGCGAAGAGGTCGCGGAAGGGGAGCATGCGCCGCCGGGCCTCGGCCGCGTCCGGGCTCTCGGAGATGGCCAGGCCGGCCACGAAGGCGGCCAGGGCCATGGGCACGCCGAAGGCCACGGCGCCCAGGCCGGCCACGGCCAGGCCGGTCGCCACGGAGACGATCAGGAAGAGGTCGTGCTCCGAGCGGAGGCGCAGCAGCACGCGCGGCAGGAGCCAGGCCACGGCTACCGCCACGGCCACGAAGCCGAGCAGCCCGAGGAGTGCCGCTGCCGGCGGGCGCGCCTCGCCCCCACTCAGCGCCAGCAGCGCCGCCGCGAGCGCCACGCCGGTCACGTCCTGCAGCACGCTCCAGCCGAGCAGCGCCTGCTCCGTGTCGCGGTCCGTGGTGCGCCGCCGCGAGCGCGTGATGTTGACGATGACCACGCTCGATGAGAGGGCCACGGCGAGGCCGACCGTGGCGGCTGCCAGCGGCGGCAGGCCCAGCGCGTAGGCGGCGACCCCCGCCAGCAGGGCCGTGACGATCGTCTGCAGCGGCGCCGCCCAGATCAGCCCGCCGTGCTCGCGACGCAGGCGCCGCGGGTCGATCTCGATGCCGACCTCGAAGAGGAGCAGCACCACGCCGACGTCGGCCAGTAGCTGGATCTGTGTGCGGTCGGCCACGAAGCCGGGCGTGAAGGGCGAGACGGCCAGGCCCGCCGCGAGGTAGCCGACGACCGCCGGCAGTCCGACCCGCCGGGCCGCCCAGCCGAGCCCGGCCGCCAGCAGCAGCACCGACCCGATCTCGACGATGGCGATGGCGCCCTCATCCACGGCGGGGCCTCAGAGGATGTCGTGTTCCCGGCCGGCCATCGGCCGGTCGACACGGAAGGGGTTCGCGGCCGGGTCCGCGCGGCCGAGCAGCAGGTCCACCACGCGGCGGCTGCCGCCCGGGCTGGCCATGATGCCGTGTCCGCTGTAGCCGCCGTTGACGTGCAGCCCTGCCACGGGGGAGGGACCGAGGTACGGCCGGCGGTCGGGCGTGTACTCGTACTGGCCGGCCTGCAGGTACCAGTGGCTCGTGCCGCGCGCCCAGACATCGCGCCAGAAGGGCGACACGCGCGCGAGCGCGTGATCGGAACCCGGGTCGAGCAGCGCGAAGGCCCACGCGGCGGCGGTGGGCACGTCGTCGGCCGGCTCCGAGGCGGGCGTGCCGGCCTCGGTCCACAGGGCGAAGGCGCCGTCCAGGGCGGGTCGCCAGTGCACGGCCGACTCCTCCTCGATGGTCATCGGCGCGCCAGGCGGTACCTCCGGCACCACCGGCAGCACGAGCTTCTGACGGCGCGTCGGCCGGATGTCCAGTGCGACGCCCGCCAAGCGTGCCACGGCCGCCGTGAACGGTCCTGCGGCGATGACCACGTCGCCCGCCGACACGTCGCCCAGCGAGCTGCGCACGCCGGCCACGCGCTCACCGTCGCGCAGCAGGTCGCGCACCTCGGCGCCCGTGACGAAGGTGGCTCCGCCGCCAGGCACTGCGTCGGGGATGCGCGCGGCGCCGCTCGCCGCGCTGGCGTAGCCGAGCGCCAGGCGGAGCGGGTCGAGCCAGCCGTCGCCGGCCCGGAAGCGCGCCTGGAGCACGGCCGGTGAGAGGTAGGGGAAGCGCGCCCGTGCCTCGTCCCCGGGCAGGATCGCCACGTCGTCGAGACCCCAGGCCCGCTGCCGCTCGACCAGCCGCCGGGCGCGCAGCGCTGTCTCCTCGGTCAGCGAGCAGAAGAGGTAGCCCTGGCGGCGCAGGCCCAGGTCCCAGCCGTCGAGGCCCGTGCGCTCGGCGAAGTGCTCGAAGAGCTCGACCCCTTCGCGCACCAGCTCGATCTCCTCGGGGTTGTCGAACTGGAGCCGGAAGGCGCCCGTGCTGGAGGGGGTGGTCAGTGTCGCCAGCGCCGGGCGGCGTTCGAGGACCACGACCCGCAGCCCGGCGCGAGCCGCGAAGAAGGCCGTGGCACAACCGACGATGCCGCCACCGACGATGACCAGGTCGGCCGTCGCCGGTGGGTCGGCGGCGAGGCGGATGGCGGGCACGCCGGCCACGCTGGGCCCCGCTCAGCGCCCCAGGCGGGCGATACGGCCCACGGTGCTCAGGATGCGCTGGGCCGTGCTCGGCGAGACCTGCGAGATACGCTCCAGCGTGGCCACCA
>DASSPM010000157.1:0-13298 GCA_035699625.1 Candidatus Limnocylindrales bacterium
GGCCGCGCTCAGGTTGACCAGGCGCCCCTCGGCCACCACGTAGAGGCGCCGGTCGCCGAGGTCGTATTCCTCGACGTCGCGCCGCGCCTCCCTGACCGAGCGCGCCAGGCGGCGCAGGGCAGGTAGCTCGATCTCGGCGTCGAAGTGACCGCTGTTGGCCAGGATGGCGCCGTCGCGCATGCGCCCGAAGTGCTCCTCGCGGATGACGTTGAGGTTGCCGGTGGCCGTGATGAAGAGGTCGCCCCAGGCAGCGGCCTCGGCCATGGGCATGACGAGGAAGCCGTCCATGAGCGCCTCGATGGCCTCGATCGGCTCGACCTCCACCACCGCCACCTGGGCGCCCATGCCCCGGAAGCGCGAGGCGATGCCCTTGCCCACCCAGCCGTAGCCGGCGACGACCACGCGCCGCCCGGCGATGAGGATGTTGGTCGCGCGCAGGATGCCGTCCACGGTGGACTGGCCGGTGCCGTAGCGATTGTCGAAGAGGTGCTTGGTGCGCGCCTCGTTGACGGCCACCACGGGGTAGCCCAGGGCGCCATCGGCGGCCATCGCCCGCAGGCGGATGACGCCGGTGGTCGTCTCCTCGGTGCCGGCCAGCACCTGCCGCACCTGCGCCGGCCGCTCCTTGTGCAGCAGCGAGACGAGGTCGCAGCCGTCGTCCATGGTCAGCTGGGGCTGCGTGTCGGCGACCGCGTTGAGGTGAGCGTAGTAGCTGTCGCGGTCCTCGCCGCGGCGGGCGAAGGTGGCGATGCCGTATTCGGCCACGAGTGCCGCCGCCACGTCGTCCTTGGTGGAGAGGGGGTTCGACGCGGCCAGGGCGATGTGCGCCCCCCCGGCGCTCAGCGTGCGCATCAGGTTGGCCGTCTCGGTCGTGACGTGGAGGCAGGCAGCGATGCGCATCCCGTCGAGCGGCCGCTCGCGCTCGAAGCGCTCACGGATGAGGCGCAGCACGGGCATCTCGCGCTCGGCCCACTCGATGCGCCGGCGCCCCTCAGCGGCCAGGCCCAGGTCGACGACGTCGTGGTCGGGAAGGATGGTCGTGGCGGTCACTCGGGTCTCCCTGCGGGAAGGAACAGCCGCCGCAGCGGCCCGACGATGCTATCCCAGGTCGAGCCGCGGCGGTGCACGAGGCGCTCCTCGAAGCGCCGGTACTCCTGGTAGCCGAGGGCGCGGTAGGCGGCGATGGCGGGCGGGTTGTCGGAGCGCACGTTGAGCACCACCTGCCGGCAGGTGCGCAGCAGTTCCTGGGTCACGGCACTGGTGGTGATCTTGGCATAGCCCCGACCCCGGAAATCGCGGTGGGTCATCACGTTGCCCACGGCCGCCAGGCCGGCATCCGGGCTGACGACATGCGTGCCGGCCGCGGCGACCAGCCGGCCGCCGACGCGGATGCCGTAGTAGACGCCGTTGGCGACCGATTCGGCCGGCAGCCACGAGGTGAGGCCAAGGTCGTAGAGGCGGTTGAGGTCGCCGATCTCCGCCGGCAGCAGGCGCGCGGCAGCACCAGGTGCCGGCCGGAAGTGCTCGCGGTCGACCCACATGCGCAGCATCGGCGGGCCGGGCTCGACGCGGTAGACACGGCCGACCGCATCGAGATGCTCGGGCAGGGCGGCCAGATAGGCGGCGCGCGGATGGATCACGTTGCGTAGCGCCACGGCCACGCCATCGGGGTCACCCATCACGAAGAGGGGTTGCGGTGACAGGCCGCCGTACTCGAGCACGAGCGCCACGGGCCGCTCGGCGTCGAAGGCGACCGCCCAGCGGGTCCGGCGGAACTCGCGCTCGTCGAGGTCGCAGATGGCGTAGGCGGCGTAGAGGCGGTCCGCGTCGAGGATGCCGCGCAGCAGCACCCGGTCGGTCGTGGGCCGCGCCACCAGGCGGCTCTCGGCGCGCTCGCCCGCCTGCGCCACGCTGGCCATCAGGGCTGCTCCCGCGGCGCGCTCGCGGCCAGGCTGCGACCCTCATCGGCGGGCGGTTCGGGCAGTGGCGCGCGTCGCCCGGCCGCACTCGCCAGGGCACGCGCGAGGCCCTCGCCGAACGGCGCTCGAACGACGCCCTCCTCGGTCACGAATGCGGTGATCAGGTCGGGCGGCGTCACGTCGGTGAGCGGCACCAGGGCGGCCGTGCCCTCCGGCGCGAGGCGCACGCCGCCGACCAGCAGCAGCTCGTCGGGCGGGCGCACCTCGCCCGGCAGGTGCGCCGCGTCGTCCACGTCCGGGTCGATGGTGGAGGTGGGCATGCAGACGAGCACCGGCACGTCGGCGCGGGCGGCCGCCAGGGCCAGCGGGTAGCCGCCCGCCACGCCGGCCACGCTGCCGTCCAGGGCGACCCGCTCCGCACCCAGCAGCACCACGTCGACCCGGCGCCCGGCCAGCAGGAAGGCCGCTCCCGCGTCCGGTACCACCGTGTGCGGCACGCCGGCGCGCGCCAGCTCGAGCGCGGCCAATCGGGCACCCTCGAGCAGCGGTCTCGTCTCGGGCAGCCAGACGTGCACCTCGCGGCCATCCGCGGCGGCCGCCAGCACCACCCCGAGGGCCGTGCCGACCATGCCCGCGCCGAGGGGGCCATAAGCGCCAAGGGTCAGCACCTCCAGGCGGGCCTCCGTCGGTGGCAGCTCGGCAACGCCCGACCGACTCAGCCTGGCATGGCCCAGGAGGGCCTCGCCGGCGATGGCGTCGGCCTCGGCGCGCAGGGCGTCGGCCAGGACGTGGCCCGGTGCGAAGCGCCCCACCGACTCCCAGCGTGCTTCCATGCGCCGCATCGCCCCCGACACGTCACCGGAGCTGGGGCGCGCGAAGCGGAGGCCGGCCGCGGTGCCCCGGATGGTGGCGTTCCGCGCGTAGGGCTGGTGGCTGCGCAGGCTGCTCGCCGTGAGGGCCACGCCATAGGCCGCCACCTGGCCGAGGAGCGGTCCCCCGCGCACGGCCATGGCGCGCATCGCCGCCGCGACGTCCGTGCCCAGGCGGCACTCCAGCTCGACGACCCGCTCCGGGAGCTGCCGCTGGTCGAGCAGCCAGAGCACGTCGCCCGCGAGACGGTACGGGCTGCGGAAGCCGCTCGGCGGCTCGCCCGGGACGCCGGCCATGACCGCGCGCAGCTCCAGCTCCTGGAAGCGCGTCGCCGTCTCCGCCGCGGGGCGCACGGCAAGGCCGAGCAGCTCCCCGGAGGCGGCGGCACTGCCGCGCCGGATGGCATCGACGGTGCCAGCCACGTTGGCCGCCGAGCGGAGCGCCTGGCGCCCGAAGTCGCGGAAGAAGCGGCGCCGTTCGGGGTCGGCGGGAGGGTCCGCCGACGGCTGACCGGCCGGGGACGCCGCGACGGGCGCCGGCAGGTCGGCGAGCGGCGACGCCGCATCCGGCGGCAGGTCGTCGGTGGGCGTGGCGGTCACCCGATCGGTCGACTCAGTACTGGATGACGCTGTGGACCCGGCGGCCCTTCAGCCGCTCGCGGCCCTTGAGGAAGAGCAGCTCGACCAGGAAGGCGAGCCCGACGACCTCGCCCTTGAGGCGCTCGACGAGCTCGATGGTGCCATGCACCGTGCCGCCCGTGGCCAGCAGGTCGTCCACGATCAGCACGCGCTGCCCGGGCTCGATGGCGTCGCGGTGGATCTCCAGCGTGTTCGTGCCGTACTCGAGCGAATACTCGACGCTGACGGTCTCCGCGGGCAGCTTGCCCAGCTTGCGCACCGGCACGAGGCCCGCGCCGAGCTGGTAGGCCATCGGCGCGCTGAAGATGAAGCCGCGTGACTCCATGCCCACCACCAGGTCGACCTGCTCCGATCGGTAGGGCTCCGTCAGCAGGTCGATCGCCTCCCGGAAGGCGGCCTCGTCCTTGAGGAGGGTGGTGATGTCGTAGAAGAGGATGCCCGGCTTGGGGAAGTCGGGGATCTCGCGCACCTTGGCGCGGAGGTCGGCAGCAGGCACCGGCAGGACTCCCTGTCTGGGCCGTTTCGTGGACCGGGCGAGTCTACCGCAGCGCTTCCAGCCGCTCAGCGCGGGGACCAGCTGACGACGCCGACCGTGCGCGGGGCGGACTCGAGCCTGACGCTCCCGTCCTCCCCCGCCGGCAGCTCCGCCACGAGCTCGCCGAGCCGGCGATCCTTGGCCGACCCGGGCCTCAGCCAGAGCTGCCGCCGCAGGAAGCCGAGGAGCGCTTCGCGGTCGGCGAAGGCGCGCGGCTCGCGGTCGTGCAGACGGACCTCGGGCAGCCGCCCACGCGCGAGCAGCAGGGCCAGGAACTCGGGCAGGGCCGGCAGCCGCCGGCGCGGCTGCCCGTGCACGGCCGCCCAGAGAGGGTCCGCGCCCGAGGGCGGCGGACGCTCCATGAGCAGAGCCAGGCAGAGCCGCCGCGCCGCCGCCTCGAGCGCGTCCAGGAAGGGGCCGATGGCGGCGATGTCGTAGCCGACATGCGCGATCAGGGCGACGTCCGCGACGGGCGGGTGATCCATCGGCCAGCTGGCCTGGACGACCTCCACGTTGTCGATGCCGTGATCGGTCATCCCCTGTCGCAGCTCGGCCAGCATGCCCGCGGAGGGCTCCACGGCGATGACGCGCCGGGTGTGGAGCGCCAGCGGCAGGGCATAGCGGCCCGCCCCGGCGCCCACGTCGAGCACGACCTCATCAGGGCGCACCAGCGCGCGGAGCGTGTCGAGCAGCGGCTCGTCGGAGCGCCGCGGGTCGGCCACGAAGAGACCCGTCAAGGGCGCCCAGTGGTCCTCCGGTGCGTCGTCCTCGCGCATCGCCGCGACCTGCTCGGCGTTGGCGGCCACCCGCGCCGCCCAGGCCGCTTCCAGGGCGCGCGCGCCGGGTCGCAGTGCGTCGCCCGGGCCATCGTCGGGCGCCGCCAGAGCGGCCAGATCCTCGGCCGTGTCCACGTCCGGATTGTCCCCCTCGACGACCACCTCGTGCACCATCTCCGGGCGAGCCGCCAGCAGCGCGCCCAGGCCCGCGTCGCCGTGCGCCTGGTGCGCCAGTGCGAAGCCGGCCCGCAGCAAGAGCACCGGGTTACGGCCCCCGCCCCCGGCGTAGCGCGGCACGACCGCCAGCGTGCCCCGCGGTGTCGGGGCATTCAGCAGCGCGCGGATGACCTCGGGCCGGAGGCGGGGTTGGTCGGCCAGCACGATCAGCGCGGCGTGGACGTCCGGCTGCCCCGCCACCTGGGCGAGCCCGAGGCGCAGCGAGCCGGAGAGGCCATCCGCCGGCCTGCGGTTCGTGACGCGCCGCTCGCCGCGCCAGCGCACCGCGGCCTCGACGGCGGGGTCCCAGCCCAGCACCACCACGACTCGGGCGAGGCCCGCCTCGACCAGCGCGTCGAGGACGTGCTGGAGCAGCGGCTTCCCCTCGAGCGGCGCGGCCAGCTTGGACCCGCCGAAGCGCTGCCCGGCACCCGCGGCGAGGACGACCGCGACGGTGCGCCCGGGTGCCGTCACCCGGCTGTCACGGCTCCCGGCGGCGCGGACCCGGCTACCGCGGAGCCCGGGTCAGCGCGCGACCCGCTGAGCGCACCGCCGGCCGCGCCGTGCCGCGCAGCGACGATCTCGGCCATGATCGCCAGCGCGGTCTCGGCCGGCTCGCGGCCGCCGAGATCGAGCCCGATCGGGCCGCGCAGGCGGGCCAGGTCCGGAGCGGGCACGCCGGCCGCCAGCAGACGCTCGCGGCGCCCGGCCTGCGTGGCGCGGCTGCCGATGGCCCCCACGTAGCGGCAACCGCGCGCCAGGGCCATGGCGATGGCCGGCTCGTCGACCTTCGGGTCGTGCGTCAGCACCGCCACGGCGTCGGCCGGCCCCAGGCGGATCTCGTCGGCCAGCTCATCGGGCCAGCCCACGCGCAGCACGTCCGCCTCGGGGAACCGCTCCGGCGTGGCGAACGCGGCACGTGGGTCGATGACCAGCGTGTGCCAGCCGAGCTCGCGCGCGAGACGGACGAGCGTCAGCGCCACGTGCACGGCGCCCACGACCACCAGGCGCGGCCGTGTCGGGAAGAGCTCCACGAACCAGCGCCGGCCCGCCGCCTCGACGGCGCCCGAAGTGCCGCGCTCCACCTGCGCGCGGACCGAGGCGGCCAGCTCGGCGCCGGCGCCGGTTGCTTCCGCGGAGGCCTCGGCCCGGCTGGCCCGCGGCCCGGGAAGCTCCGTGACCACGCTGCCTCCGTCGGCAGCCCGCGCAGCCTCGACGACCTCCGCCCGTACGGACGGCTCGAGCAGTACCTCCAGCCGCCCGCCGCAGGCCAGGCCCACGGACCAGGCGTCTTCGTCGGCCACGCCGTACTCGACCAGGCGCGGCCGGCCGTCGTGCATCACCTCGAGCACCGCCTCGGCCGCGGCGGCCTCGACGCAGCCGCCGCTGATCGACCCGGCCAGGCGCCCGTCCCCGGAGACCAATAGCGTGGCACCCTCGGCCCAGGGCGAGGAGCCGAAGGCGCGCACGACCACCGCGCGCCCGACGTCCACGCCGCCGGCGCGCCACTCGTCCAGGGTGCCGATCAGGTCGCGCATGGCACGATGCTAGCCCTCTTCCAGGCCCTTCGACGCAGCGTCCGCTGCCGCCCACTGCGGCGGACGCGGGCGTGGCCCAGCCGCACGGCCACGTCCGTCAGCGGGGCCCGGCTGGTCATCCGGCCACGATCTCGCCTACGATCGGGCCGTGGGGCTTCGATGAGCGAAGAACGGCGGCTCGTCACCGTCCTCTTCGCAGACGTGACCGGTTCGACGGCGCTGGGCGAGTCACTCGACCCGGAGGATCTGCGCGCGCTGCTCGGCCGTTACTACGCCATCGCGCGCGAGGTCGTGGAGGGTCATGGCGGCACCCTGGAGAAGTTCATCGGCGATGCGGTCATGGCCGTCTTCGGCCTGCCCGTGGCGCACGGCGACGACGCCGCGCGAGCCCTCTCGGCGGCCCTCGAGCTGCGCGATCGCGTGCGCGACGACCCGCGCCTCGGCGAGCGCTTGCCGATCCGGGTCGGCGTCAATACGGGTGAGGTGGTGGCCAGCCGTGACGCCGCCGCCGACCGTGACTTCCTGGTCACAGGCGACGCGGTCAACGTCGCTGCCCGGCTGCAGCAGTCGGCCGCTTCTTGGGGCATCGCCGTGGGCGAGCGGACGGCGCGCGCGGCACCCGCCTTCCGCTACGGACCCGTGGACGCCGTCGAGGCGAAGGGCAAGAGCGGACCCATCCGAGCGGTCGAGCTCCTCGGGCACGAGGAGCGCCCGGTCACCCCCGCACGGATGCCCCTCTTCGGCCGCGACGGAGATCTGCAGCAGCTGGACCTCGTGGCGCGCCGCGCCTTCGGCGAGCGGCGTCCCTTCCTGGTCAGCCTCATCGCACCCGCCGGCACGGGCAAGACGCGCCTCCTCGAGGAGTGCCTGGCGCGCCTGCCATCGGCTGACGGCGGGCCGCTGGTGGCCACGGCGCAGTGCCTGCCCTACGGCCAGCGGCTCACCTTCTGGCCGCTCCGGTCGATGCTCCACCGCCTCGTGGGCGTGGCCGAGGAGATCGAGGCAGACGGGTTCCGCCTGGCGACCACGGAGTGGCTGCACGGCCTGGCCGTGGACGAGCCGGAGCGAGTGGCCGCGCAGTTGACGGCGACCGTCGGTGCGGGCGAGGTCGAGGTGGCCGATCGTGGCGCCATGTTCGCGGCCTGGCGGAGCGCGCTCGAGGCCGCCGCGGCACGGAGACCGCTGGTGCTCGTCTTCGAGGACCTGCACTGGTCGAGCGACAGCCTGCTCGACCTGGTCGACTACGTCATGCAGCCTCGCGCTGACGTGCCGCTGCTGATGCTGGTGCTGACCCGTCCGGAACTGCTCGACCGGCGGCCCGGCTGGGGCGCCGGTCGCCGCAACCATCTCTCGCTGGCACTCGAGCCGCTCGACGACGCCGCGGTGGCCGAGATGGTGCGCCATCTGCTCGAGTCCGCCTCGCCGGAGATCGTCTCCGCGGTGGTAGAGCGATCCGAGGGCAACCCCTTCTACGCCGGCGAGATCGTGCGCTCGATCGTGGATCGGGTCGGCCCGCGGGCGAGCAATGAGGAGGTCGTCGCCGCGTTGGCGACCCTTCCCGACACCGTGCAGGCGACGGTCCTGGCACGCCTCGACGCGGTCGATGCCGCGGAGCGCAGGGTGCTGCAGCTGGGGGCCGTCTTCGGGCGCACCTTCCGCACGGCGGGCATCGCCGCGCTCGAGCCATCGATCGCTGACCGGGCCGACGCGCTCGCCGACAGCCTGGCCAAGCGCGAGATGATCCGGTCCTCGGGTGGGGACGGCTTCGCCTTCCGCCACATCCTCATCCGCGAGGTGGCGTACTCGACCCTTCCGCGCGCGGAGCGCGCCCGGCTGCACGCGGCGGCGGGTGCCTGGCTCGAGGCGCGGGCCGTGGGCCGCGAGGAGGAGTACGCGGAGCTGATCGCGGAGCACTTCCGCGAGGCCGCTGGGCTTGCCGCCACGCTCGAGCTGAGCGAGGCGGCCGACATCAGTGCCGTCGCCGTGCGCTGGCTGCGCCAGGCGGCCGAGACGGCCATGCGAGCCGCCGCCAACATCGAGGCCGCGCGGCACCTGCGCAGCGCGCTCGAGCTGGCCGCGCCCGACGTGCACCCGGAGATCCTGGAGGCCATCGGCGACACGTACGCCGGCGGCGACGCGACGGTGGCCGCCTACGAGGAGGCCTACAGGCGGGCCACGGCGGCCGGCAGGACGGTCAACGATCGGCTGCGCGTCCTGGCCAAGCTACTCGAGTACGAGATGCGTTTCCAGGCGTCCGTCGGCGGGCGCCGGACGCCCGAGGCCATGCGGGCGCTCCTCGACGAGGGCCGGGCCCTCCTCTCGGAGGCGACCGACGAGCGCGCGCGCGGCCACTTCCACGTGGCGCAGGCATTCCTGCCCTGGTGGATCTCCACGGGCACGGGCGGGCGCGTCGAGGAGGAGGCGACCGCGGAGGCCGAGCGGTCCGGGCTGCGGGCTCTCGAGATCGCCGAGCGCATCGGGGACGCCAACCTCGCCAGCGCCGCACGTGACGCCCTCGGCGGAGCAGCGCAGGACCGGGGCGACTGGAAGGCTGCGTATCGGTACGCCGCCGAACGCCTGGAGCTCGGCGAGCGCCTCGATCTGAAAGAGCGGCTCGACGCGCGTGGTGTGCTCGTCTGGTCCGCCGTCAACATGGGCCGGCTCGACGAGGCGGACCGCGTCTCGGCCGAGACGCTGGCCATGGTGCAGCCCGGCCAGATGCCGAACTGGACGCTGCACATCGCCGCCTGGCGCACGTACGGCCTCTACCTCCAGGGTCGCTGGGACGAGGCCCTGGAGGCCGCCGAGCGCGGACACCGGCTCTGGATCGACACCGGACGGACTGCCGCCGGCTACTCCGTGCACGGCTTCCGCTCGGCGCTGCTCATCGCCAGGGCGCGCGGTCACCCGGCGGAGAGCGAGCGCTGGCGGGAGGTGATCGATGAGATCCTAGCGCGCTTCGCGCCGGACTCACACGTCGTCCGCTTCGTGAGGGCGATCATCGCTGACGACCCGGCCGCGATGGTGCCCCTCCTCGAGCAGGACGTGCCAGCCACGGGCGTCGAGCGATTCGAGCGAGCCTACGCCTTCTGTGCCGATCACGGCGCGTACCTGCCGAGCCCCGGGGCCGTCGGGCGCGCCCTCGAGCGCGCCCGACATGACGGGACCCCGATCTTCGAGGGCCAGGTGCACCGCGTGGCCGCTCTGGTGCATGCCGACCCTGCGGAGGCGGACCTGGCCCGCGCGCTCTTCGACGCGTGCGGTGCCCTGCCTTCGGCGGCACGCGCTCGCTGCGAGGCTGCCTTGCTGCGCCGCAGCGCCGACGAGCTCGCGGCGGGCATGGCGATCCTCGAGCGGCTGGGCGACGCCGAGCAGATCGCGCGCTACGAGCGCCGGTCACGCGAGCGGTGACGGGCGGAGGCGTCTCCTAGGCCGCCGCCTGCACCCCGGCCAGCCGCTCGACCACGTTGCGCGTCAGCTGCCACGCGGCGGCGGTGTCGCGCGGCAGGCGCACGCGGATCTGGTTCGAGGCGTAGGCGACGCCGCCGGCGGCAGCACGGATGGGGTCGGACGGGCTGGTCGGCGCCATGGCGCGCGCCACAGCGGCACGCGACCACTCCCCGGCGAAGCGCACCACGAGCTGGCCCGCGTCGCGGGTGAGCGAGGCGATGCCGGCGCGCTCCGCGGCCAGGCGCAGCTGGGCGACCTCGAGGAGTCGCTCGACGGGCGGGCGCAGGGGTCCGAAGCGGTCCAGCAGGTCGCTGCGCACGGCGGCCACCGCGGCCTCGTCCTCCGCCCGGGCCAGGCGCCGGTAGAGCTCGAGCTTCTGGGCCTCCTGGGGCACATAGTCGTCCGGCAGGTAGGCGTCCACCGGCAGGTCGATGACGGCCTGCGCGCGAGCCGGCGTCGGCGCGCGGCCGGCGTGGCTGGCCTTCTGCTCCTCGACCGCCTCGGCCAGCAGGCGCGTATAGAGCTCGAAGCCCACGGCAGCCATGTGCCCCGACTGCTCCGCACCCAGGATGTTGCCCGCGCCGCGGATCTCCAGGTCGGCCAGGGCGATCTGGAAGCCCGCGCCCAGCTCCGAGGCGTTGAAGATGGCCTGCAGTCGCTTGCGCGCCACCTCGGTCAGCTGCCCCCGCCGCCGGTACAGGAGGTAGCAGTAGGCGCGCCGGCTGGAGCGCCCGACCCGGCCACGCAGCTGGTAGAGCTGGGCCAGCCCGAGCGCGTCGGCCCGGTCGATGATGATGGTGTTGGCGTTGGGGATGTCGAGACCCGACTCGATGATGGTGGTGCAGACGAGGACGTCCACCTCGCCCCGCGCGAAGGCGAGCATGACCCGCGCCAGCGCGCCCTCGGCCATCTGCCCGTGGCCGACGGCGATGCGCGCGTCGGGCAGCAGACGTCGCAGCTGCTCGGCCTGCGCCTCGATGGTCTCGACCCGGTTATGCACGAAGAAGACCTGGCCGCCCCGATCGAGCTCGCGCAGGATGGCGTCACGCACCAGGCCGGCCGACGCCTCGGCGACGCGCGTCTGGATGGGCAGGCGGTCCTCCGGCGGGGTCTCGATGACGCTCATGTCGCGGATGCCGACAAGGGCCAGGTTGAGCGTGCGCGGGATGGGCGTGGCCGACAGCGTGAGCACGTGCACCTCGCGCCGCAGCTGCTTGAGGCGCTCCTTGTGGCCGACCCCGAAGCGCTGCTCCTCGTCCACCACGAGCAGGCCGAGGTCGCGGAAGCGGACATCCTTCGAGAGCAGCCGGTGCGTGCCGATGACCAGGTCCACCGAGCCGTCGGCCAGGCCGGCCAGGGTGCGTTCCTGCTCTTCCCGCGGCACGAAGCGGCTGAGCACGCGCACCGTGACCGGGAAGGCCGCGAAACGCGCCCGGAACGTCTCGTGGTGCTGCTGGGCCAGGACCGTGGTCGGCACCAGCACGGCGACCTGGGTCCCCTCCTGGATCGCCTTGAAGGCGGCGCGCAGGGCGACCTCGGTCTTGCCGTAGCCGACGTCGCCCACGACCAGCCGGTCCATCGGTCGCTCGCGCTCCAGGTCGCGCTTGACCTCGAGCGCCGCGCGCAGCTGGTCGGGCGTCTCCTCGTACGGGAAGGAGGCCTCCAGCTCCCCCTGCCAGGGCGTGTCCTCGCCGAAGGCGCGGCCGCGCGCCGCCTCGCGCGCCGAGTAGAGCTCGAGCAGCTCGCGCGCCAGGTCCGTGACGGCACGCCGGACGCGGCTCTTGGTGCGCTGCCACTCCCCGCCGCCCAGCCGCGAGAGGGTCGGCTCCTCGCCGCCGGAGTAGCGGCTGACGCGGTCGATCTGCTCCACCGGCACCCAGATGCGGTCGGTGCCGGCGAAGCGCAGCTCCAGGTAGTCGCGCTCCTCGTCGCCGGGACCCCCGGCCGGGCGGCGCACCAGGCCGGCGTAGCGGGCGATGCCGTGGTCGATGTGCACCACCGGGTCGCCCGGCTGGAGACGCTCGAGCAGGTCGCGCGGCACCACGCGCCGCAGGGCCCGCGGCCGCCGCACGCGGACGCTGCCGAAGAGTTCCCGGTCGGTGACCAGCAGCAGGCCGTCGGGTCCCCCGGCGAAGCCGTCGTTGAGGCTGCGAGTGACGAGGGCGAGGCCGCCCGCCGGCGGTGCCGCGCCGAGGCGGTCCACGGGCGCGGCCACGATGTCGGCCTCGCCCAGCAGTTCCGAGATGCGCGCCGACTGGTCGGAGGTGACGACCACCCGCACGCCTTCCCGCTGCCAGCGCGCGATGGTCGCGGGCAGGCTGCCGATGGGCGCAGGAGGCAGCACCGGCTCGTGCCAGCCGAAGGGGTTGCCACCGGGCGCGGCGCCGGCGAGGTCAGGTTCCCAGCCGAGCTCCAGGGTGCGGGCCTCGTGCACCGCCCGCTTCCAGTCGCGCGGGGTGACATAGGCAACGGGCCAGCCTTTGGGCAGTTCCCCGGCGGCCTCGAGGTCGGCGCGCCGCTCCTCGGCCTGCGACCAGAGTGACTCGGCAGCGGCGCTGATCTCGTCCGGCTCGTCGAGCAGCCAGATGGCGTCGCCCAGGTGGTCGAGCGCCGTGGCCGGGGCCAGCAGGCCACCCCACGTCTCGGCCGCGTCGGCCGGGTCGGCGCCCTGGCCCAGGCGGTCGAGGTCGGCGGCCAGGCGCTCAGGCAGGCGGCCCGCCAGGCGACCCAGGCGCGCCCGCAGCTCGTCGGCCGCCGGCACCAGGAACTCGCTCGCCGGCAGCAGGCTGGCGCGCTCGATCGGTCCGACGCCGCGCTGGTCGGCCGGGTCGAAGGCCCGCAGCGACTCGATCTCGTCGCCGAACCACTCGATGCGCACCGGCAGTGGCTGGCCCGCCGGGAAGCAGTCGACGATGCCACCGCGCCGCGCGAACTCGCCGCGGCCGTGGTCACCCTCGAGCCGCGTTCAGCGCTCGCCTACGAGCGCTCCGAACTGGTGCGCGACGAGACCGCGGCGCGGGTCGCCGCCCTCGCCGCCTGGCGGGCCGGCGGGCCGCGGCCCCCGTCGGAGGCGCGCGGCCCTGCCCGCGTCCTGGTGGCCGGCGTGCAGGCCCTCTTCCAGCGCACCCTGCCGCCGGCGGCGCTGCCCGAGGCGCCGCTGCTCCTCGAGCGCGGGCGCCGCCTCTCGCAGGAGCGACTCCTGCGCGCGCTGGTCGAGCTGGGCTACGAGCCCGTGGCGGAGGTCGGCGGCCGGGGCGAGTTCGCGAGGCGCGGCGGCATCGTCGACTGCTTCCCGGCGGGCCAGCCGCTGCCGGTGCGCATCGAGTGGTTCGGCGACGAGATCGAATCGCTGCGCG
>DASSPM010000158.1:0-14416 GCA_035699625.1 Candidatus Limnocylindrales bacterium
AGACGTCGGCGCGCGAGCCGGCCGCGGCCGGGTAGCGATGCCCCAGCACGGCCAGCCAGCGCCCGTCGGGGCTCCAGGCCGGCGCTCCGAAGAGCTGCTCGCCGCGCCCCCCGGTGACGCGCGTCACGCGGCGCGTGGCGACGTCCACGAGGTGCACGTCCGAGCGCCAGTAGAGGTCGGCGTCCTGCCGCCGGTCGGCGGCGAAGGCGATCGACCGACCATCGGGACTCCACGCCGGCGTGCGCACGGCAGTCCGGCCGCGGGTCAGCAACGACGCCTCGCCGCTCTCGACGTCGAGCAGCCAGAGCTGCCCCGGGCGGTCGTAGACGAAGCCAACGCCGTTGAGCTGGTAGGCCAGGCGGTCGATGAGCCGGATGTCCGAGGGCGGCGGCTGCGAAGGGTCGGGTCGCGCCTCCTCCCGGGCAGGGGCGACCGCGCTGACCAGGCAGAGCCGGCGCCCGTCGGGGCTCCAGGCAAGCTCGGTCACGTCGCGTCGCAGGCGGCTCACCTGGCGGGCCTCGCCACCATCGATGGGCAGCAGCCAGACCTGCACCTTGCCCTCCCTGGGCAGTTCCGCTGGCTCGGCCCGGTCGCTGGCGCCGCCGGCCTGCAGCCAGGCGGCACGGTCCGAGAGGAAGGCAAGCGAGCGGCCGTCGGGACTCCAGCGCGGCGAGGTGTCGTTCTTGGCGCCGAGCGTCAGGCGGCGCGCCGGCGTCGAGCCATCGGACGGGACCAGCCAGATCGAGCTGCGGTACTCATCGAGGCGCGGGCCGGCCTCCTTGAGCGCGAAGGCGACCCAGCGGCCATCGGGCGAGAGCTGCAGGTCGATCGGGACGCGCAGCGTGAGCAGGTCCTCGGGCACGGGAAGTCGGGGCACGCCTGCAGTCTAGCCAGCGTCCGCGGGCGCGGTGCCGCAGAGCCGCTACCATCGCCAGGGTGAGCAGCTACACCAGCGGAGACGACTACCTGGCGCCGCTGCGCATCCACGCCGACCGCGAGGGCCGGCGGCTCGAGATCGACTGGGCCGACGGCCACCGCACGGCCTACGACTTCGTGACGCTGCGCTGGCTCTGTCCCTGCGCCCACTGCCGGGGCGAGGCCGGTATCCCCGGTTATCTCGACTCGGCGCCCACGCTGAGTGAAGCCCAGACGACGCTCACGGACATCCAGCTCGTCGGCCAGTACGCGGTGGCGCCCGTCTGGGCCGATGGGCACCACACCGGCTACTACACCTTCAGCCGACTGCGCGAGGCGTGTCCCTGCCCGGAGGACGAGGCACGGCGCGCGGCCCATGGTCGCCACGACCACGCCCGCCTTGGTTGAGCTGGCAGATCGCGTCGGCGAGCCCGACGCGCGGCCCCTGCGTGTGCTGGTGCTGTGCACCGGCAACTCGATCCGCAGCCAGATCACCGAGGCTCTGCTGCGCGAGCTCGCGGGCGAGCGGGTCGAGGTGGTCAGCGCAGGCACGCGCGGCGGGGGCGGCGTCCATCCCTACACGCTGCGCCTGCTCGAGGAGCGAGGTCTCGACACGTCGCGCGTCCGGTCGAAGTCCGTGGCGGAGTTCCTGGGCCAGCGCTTCGACGTGGTCATCACCGTTTGCGACGATGCGCTCGAAGCCTGCCCCGTCTTCCCCGGCGCGCCGCGCACCATCCACTGGAGCACCCCCGACCCGACGGCGAGCATGTCCGACAGCGGGGAGCTGTGGAACCGTTTCAGGGCGGTGGCGGGCAGCCTCGAGCAGCGCGTCAAGGACTTCGTGGCGGAGGTCGTCCCGGCCTGAGGCCTGCGAGGCTCAGGCGCTGAGTTCCACCACCGGCAGCCGGCGGCCCGCAGGCTGGCCCGCACCCAGCGGCACCAGCTCGGCCACCAGGCGGGAGAGCCGCTCGAGGGCCTGCGGGCGGAGCCGGTAGTAGACCCAGGAGCCGCGCCGCTCGGCATCGACCACGCCCGCCTCGCGCAGCACCTTCAGGTGATGCGACACGGTGGGCTGGGCGATCTGGCAGCAGGCGGTCAGGTCGCAGGCGCAGACCTCGCGCTCGGAGGCCAGCTGGCGCACGATACCCAGGCGGGTCGGGTCGGCCAGCGCGTGCAGCAGCTGGCTGTCGGGGTCGGAGCGCTTCGCCACGAGCGAGACTCTAATCGATATATGTCGATATTGACAAGTATCGATATCCAGACGTAGGCTGCACCGCGTGATCGAGATCCTCCTGCTCGGCGTGCTCGCCGGCCTGGGCGTGGCCATCCCCTTCGGCGCCATCTCGGTGCTCATCGTCGAGACCGGCGTCCAGCGCGGCTTCGGTGCCGCCTGGGCCGCCGGCGCCGGCGCCGCATCGGCCGACGGGCTCTTCGCGCTCGCGGCGGCCATCTTCGGTGTCGCCGCGGCGGTGTCCCTGGCGCCGCTCGCCCTGCCGCTGCGCCTCCTGGCGGCCGGCCTGCTGGCCGTGCTCGGGCTGCGCGGCCTCTGGCTCGCGCGGCGGCGCATCAGGCGACTCGATCCCGACGAATGCTGTCCGCCCTCCCGGCTGGGCACGTATCTGCGCCTGTTGGGGCTGACCGTGATCAATCCCCTGACCGTGGGCTACTTCGCCGCGCTCGTTGTCGGCCTACCCGACCTCGGCGACGCGGCCTCGCGGCTGGTCTTCGTGGCGGGCGCCTTCGGGGCATCGCTGGCCTGGCAGTCCCTGCTGGCCGCGGCCGGCGGGCTGCTGCATGGCCGCGCCTCGGAGCGCGTGCGCATCGCCACCTCGGTCGGCGGCAACCTCATCGTGCTGGCCCTCGCGGCGCGCATCGCACTGCAGGCCGCCGCGCCGTAGTCCAGCCAGAGAAGGAGAGACACGATGACCAGCGACCTACGCGAAGAGGTGCGGCGCCGCTATGCCGAGGCGGCCCTGGCCGTGGCCGAGGCACGGCCGGCCGACTGCTGTAAGCCGGACGTCCGAGACCCAGCGCGCCACGGCTGAGGGGCCAGGCGCCGCGGAGACGCTAGTCGGCCAGGGCAGCGCCCTCGACCACCACGGCTGCGAGACCGTAGCGCTCGAGCCGGATCCGGGTCGGCCGCCGGCGCACCGTCCACGCCGCCAGCTCCAGGCCGGCGCGGCGGGCCAGCCCGACCGCGGCCGGCGTGAGCGCCGGCCACTGCGCAGCGATGCCGCGGCAGCCGAGCTCGCGCGCGATCCGCACGACCGTCGCGTCGAGCGCCACGCTGATGAGCCAGCGTGGCCAGGCCGGTGCCAGGCGCGCCACACCCTCGAGCGCGGCCGGCAGGAACGATGAGACGACGGCGGCACGCCCCTCGGGGCCGCGCGCCGCGGACAGTAGGGGCACCACGGCCGGGGCGATCTCCTCCTTGAGTTCGATGTCGAGGAACGCCCCCGCCGGCAAGGCCGCCAGGGCCTGGTCCAGGGCACACACGCCGAGCTCGGCCAACTCGCCTGCGGGCAGCGCCCCGACGGGCCGGGCATCGCCGTAAAGGCGTCGCAGGTCGGCGTCGTGGGCGAGCACCGGCAGCCCGTCCGCGGCCGCCCGGACGTCGAATTCGACACCGTCGACGCCCGGCAGCCGAACCGCCGCCAACAGCGCCGCGAGGCTGTTCTCCGGGGCGTGACGCCAGTCGCCGCGGTGCGCCAGCCGCAGGGCGGCCATCAGGGTAGCGTGACCTCGACGGCCACCCCGAAGTGGTCCGAGGGGTAGAGCGTCGGGTCGCCCACGGCTGGCCGGTCGAAGCAGAGCCGGGCCGCGGTGGCCTGCACCGCGCCGGCCAGCCAGACGTAGTCCAGGCAGCCGGCCGGCCCGGAGACATCGGGCATCTCGCTCCGCAGACCGCTCGGCCAGGTCACTTCGGGCTCGGCACCCGCCGCCTCCAGGAAGCCCGATCGGAAGCCCGCCGCGCTCATCGCCGTGTAGGCGGGCTCGGCCGGCGGCGCGTTGAAGTCACCGACCACGACCGTCGCGTCGGTCACCGGCAGGTCGCCCAGCCAGGTCAGCAAGCGCCCGACCTGCTCCTTCCGGATGGCGGCATCGTGGGCCAGGTGATGGAGGTGTGTGGCCACGAAGCGCAGGCTCGCCGCCCCCAGGCGCAGCTCGACCCGCAGCGCGGAGCGATCCCAGCCCAGATCGGCGCGGTCGGTCGCCGAGGCCGGCTCGAGCGTGGCGACCAGCGCGTCGCGCACCAGGATGGCGTTGCCGTACTCGGGCCGGCCGGCCCAGCCCCGGCGAGCCACGTAGGCGGACGCCCCCGCCGCTCCCAGCAGGCGGTCCTGCTGCATCGGGTAGACGACCTCCTGGAGGCCGATCAGGTCCGGCTGGAGCGCCCCGAAGTCGGCCAGCAGCAATGGCAGGCGTTCGTCCCAGCGGTCGGCCAGGTTGCGCAGGTTGAGCGTCGCCAGGCGCAGGCGTATCTGGGCGCGGTCGGTCATCGAGGTCCCTCGGTCCGGCGCGCCACGGCGCGCTGAAAGATCGGCCGCCGGCAGGGTACCCTATGGCCGTACGGCCGCCGCACCTGGGGGACCGGCGAGACCGGTCGGCAGTGCCCGCCATCCCCAACCGTTCCCGGAGACCCGATGCGCATCAGCCTCATCCCGCGCGAAGAGCGCTTCTTCGACATGTTCGTCGAGGACGCCGCGAACGTCCTCGGCGCCGCCCGTGCCCTCGAGGCGATGCTGCGCGACTACGACGACATCGAGCGGCGCGCGAAAGAACTCTTCGCCATGGAGCACCACGGCGACGAGATCAGCCATTCCATCGGCAGCCGGCTCAACACCACCTTCGTGACGCCCTTCGACCGGGAGGATATCCACGCGCTCATCAGCGGCCTGGACGACGTGCTCGACCTGATCGAGGAAGTGGCCGACACCTTCATCCTCTACAAGATCGAGCGCCCCACCCAGTCGGCGGTCGAACAGGCCACCATCATCGTCAAGCAGTGCGAGGCACTGCACGCTGCGCTGGCCCAGATGCGCACATTCCACGGCCTGGAGCAGTACTGGATCGAGGTCCACCGCCTCGAGAACGCCGGGGACCGGGTGGCGCGCGCGGCCGTCGCCAGCCTCTTCGCGGAGGAGACCCGCGCCGTCGAGCTGGTCAAGTGGAAGGACATCTACGCCCTGCTCGAGTCGTGTATCGACAAGTGCGAGGACGTGGCCAACATCATCGAGAAGATCGTCGTCAAGCACGCCTGATGGAGCGCGCTGGCACCTCCAGGCCGGCTCGGGATCGGGCGGCATGATCGGCGACCTGACCATCGCCGCGGTGATGATCATCGCCGTCGCGCTCGCCTTCGACTTCGTCAACGGCTTCCACGATGCGGCCAACTCGATCGCCACCTCCGTTTCCACGCGCGTCCTGTCGCCGCAGTGGGCGGTGCTCTGGGCGGCCTTCTGGAACTTCATCGCCTTCGCCGTCTTCGGCACGGCGGTCGCCTCGACCATCGGCAAGGGCGTCATCGATGTCGGCCAGCTCGACTCGCTCGACGTGCTCCTCGCGGCGCTCGTCGGGGCCATCGTCTTCGACCTGATCACCTGGTACTACGGCCTGCCGACGAGCTCGTCGCACGCGCTGATCGGGGGCCTGGCGGGCGCGGCAGTCGCCTTCGCCGGACCCTCGATGCTGGTGGGCGAGGGCATCAGCCGGACGGCCATCTTCATCGTCATCTCGCCCCTGCTGGGCATGTTCCTGGCCGTCGTGCTGATGAACCTGGCGCTGGCCGTCGGCCAGACCATCACGCGCCGCAGGATCCTGTCGCTGGACCACCTGAACACGGGCTTCCGCCGCCTGCAGCTCGTGTCGGCCGCTGCCTACTCGCTCGGGCACGGCGCCAACGACGCGCAGAAGACGATGGGCGTCATCGCCGCGGTCATCCTCGTCGATCAGGGGCTGCCGGTGCAGAAGTTCGAGGTCAGCATGCCCATCGTGCTGGCGGCGCACGCCGCCATCGCCCTCGGCACGGCGGCCGGCGGCTGGCGCATCGTGCACACGCTGGGCTCGCGCATCACCAAGCTGCAGCCGGTGGGCGGCTTCAGCGCCGAGACCGCGGCGGCCATGACGCTCTTCGGCACGGCGAACCTGGGCATCCCCGTCTCGACGACCCACACCATCACCGGAGCCATCATCGGCGTGGGCACCGTCAACCGCTTCTCGGCCGTGCGCTGGGGGCTGACGCGGCGCGTGATCTACGCCTGGGTGCTGACCATCCCGGGCTCGGCGCTCATCGCTGCCGCCACGTACTTCGCGCTGCAGCTGCCGCTCATCGCCGACCTGGGTATCGTCATCGCACTCGCCGCCGCGGCGTCGGTGATCATCCTCTTCCGGCGCCGCGCGCGGACCGAGGCCACCATCTTCTCGCCGCCGTAGGCAGCCTGCCCGCGTCGTGCGGGCGCACCGCGGAGGCGGTGGACGTCAGGCGCTCTCGGCCACCTTGCGCGGCTCGACCCCACGCTCGTGGGCGGGCAGAAAGGCGTGCGCTCCGACCAGCTCTGCCAGTCGCCGGCGCGAGCCGGGGGCCAGCAGGCGATCCAGCCAGCCGAGGTGCTTCCACTCCGCCTCGGTGGCCGCCACCAGGCGCGGATCGCGGCGATCGAGGTAGAGGCGCACGGGCGCCAGTAGCAGGACCGTGGTGGTCCAGTAGAAGCCGGGCGTCGCGACCACTGCGGCCAGCGCCGAGGTCCACGGCCGGCGCGGCACCAGCAGCAGCAGCGCCAGGGGCAGGCGCGACCACCACGGGATGGGCAGCATCCAGCCGATCTCGGTGGGCTGGTGCCAGAGGAACCAGACCCACTCACCCCACAGGCCGAGCCAAGGCAGCGTCACCGCGAACATGACCAGGGCCACCAGCAGTGCCTCGCGCCAGCGATGCAGCGGCAGGCCGAAGCCGGGCGCGATCTTGGCTGCCGCGAAGAGGACCAGCGGACCGGCGGCCGCACGCCAGGCGATGACCATGGCCGCCGCGATGAGCAGGTCGATGTTGCCGCTGGTGACGGAGAAGACGACCACCGGCAGCAGCAGCAGGTAGCCGGCGTTGCGCCAGCTGCCGGCGAGGAAGCGCAGGCAGAGCAGGTCGAGCAGGGCCAGCCCGCCGTGCACCAGCGCCGTCGGCAGCAGCGAGAGCGGCGCGAAGAGGAGCGCCCAGACCGGGCTGTAGAGGAAGACCCCCTGCTCGGTGATGCGGCCGGCGTAGATGGGCAGACCGCGCAGCAGGTCACCGCCGGCGGCCAGGTAGGCGGCCAGGTCGTCCCCGAGGAAGGCGCTCGGCAGGCAGGCCGAGACGACGACGAGCGCGGCGTAGCCGGCGATGGCGGGCAGCCAGCCCAGCCATTCGCCGCGGGTCATCGGTGCGCGCAGCGGCGGGAGCGAGCGTGCGGGGAGTGGACGGTCGGTTCGGCTCATCGTGGTCTGCGGTCCCCTCGTCCGGCGGTCGCGAGCGCTGCCTGCGTCGCGGACGACGCGCAGGACGGGTCGGGTGTTGCGTCTCCGCGCCACCGATCATAGGCGCTGCGGCCCGGATCGGGAAGTCATCCGGCGGCGGTCCTGCGTTGCGGTCGCGTGTCGTCCGCGCCTGGATCGGTCGCGCCGCTCGGGCGTACGGGCGCGCTGCTCAGGCGGAGGCGCCGGCTCCCGCCAGGAGGTCGACGGCAGCGTCCAGCCGGACCAGGGTGCGCTCGTAGCCGAGGGCGACCAGCGTGTCGAAGAGCGGCGGCGCGGCGGTCCGGCCGGTGACGGCCACGCGGATGGCCATGAACAGGTCGCCCGCCTTCCAGCCGCGCTCCTCGGCCAGCGCCCGCAGCGCTGGCTCGAGCTCATCGGCCTCGTAGCTGACGGCGCCGACGTCGGCCACGATGCGGCGCACGGCCAGCAGCGCCTCGCGCGTCGTCGCCGCGTCCCAGCGCTTGGGCACGAGCAGGTCGCGCTCGAGGTCGATCTCCTCCACGAAGATGAAGCCCGCCAGCTCGCCGATGGCCTCCAGCCGTGGCAGCCGCTCGCGCACCAGCGGCAGCAGGGCGGCCAGATCCTCCTCGGACGGCTGGCGCACGGTGCGGCCCTCGGCGCGACGCGCCTCGAGCTCCGCCTGCAGGAAGGGCGCCAGGCGGCCCAGCAGGTCGGCGTCGCTCAGGCGCCGGATCCACTGCCCGTTGAGCCACTCGAGCCGCTCGCGGTCGAAGATGGCGCCGGCCGACTGGACCCGCGCCAGGTCGAAGCGCTCGGCCAGCTGTTCGAGGCTGAAGATCTCCTCCTCCGTGCCGCTCGACCAGCCCAGCAGGGCCAGGTAGTTGACCATCGCCTCGGCGATGAAGCCCTGCGCGCGGTAGTCGGCCACGGCCGTCTGGGTCTTGCGCTTGCTGACCTTGGTGCGGTCCGGGTTGAGCAGCAGGGGCAGGTGCGCGAAGGCCGGCACGTCGGCGTCGAGGGCGCGGAAGAGGAGGATGTGCTTGGGCGTGTTGGAGAGGTGGTCCTCGCCGCGGATGACATGCGTGATGGCCATCGCCGCGTCGTCCACGACGACCGTGAAGTGGTAGAGGGGCAGGCCATCGGAGCGGACGATGACCAGGTCGCCGCCGAGGGCGCTGGTCTCGATCTCCACGCGGCCGCGCACGATGTCGTCGAAGACGACGCTCCCCTGCCCCACGCGGAAGCGGATGGCGGGCCGGCGGCCCTCGGCTTCTCGCGCGCGGCGCTGCTCGGCGCTCAGCGCCGCGCAGCGCCCGACGTAGTGGGGCGGCCGGTGCGCCGCCTCCTGGGCCGCGCGGTCGGCCGCCAGCTCCTCGGGCGTGCAGTAGCAGGGATAGGCGCGGCCCTGGCTCAGCAGCCGCTCGGCGGCCTCGGCGTAGCGCGGCAGGCGCTCCATCTGGCGGTACGGCCCGTATGGGCCGCGGGCGGGCAGCCCGGCGACCTCAGGCCCTTCGTCCCAGGTGATGCCCAGCCAGTGCAGGTTGTCGAGGATGTCGCGCTCGTACTCCAGCGTGGAGCGGGCCACGTCCGTGTCTTCGATGCGCAGCACGAAGGTGCCGCCGGTGCGGCGCGCGAAGAGGTAGTTGAAGAGCGCCGTGCGCGCGTTGCCGATGTGCAGCGGACCGGTGGGACTGGGCGCGATGCGGCAGCGAGTGGTCACGGCTGAGCGGTCCTCGTGCTGGGCGTGGGCGGCGTCACCCGGTGCGGGCCCAGGGCCGCGGCAGCGGTCGGTCCCGGGCCGCCTGCCAGGCGGCGAAGAGATAGCTTGACAGCCCGACGACGACCGCGAGCAGCACGTACGGCTCGGGCATCGGTTGGGGCACCTGCACGAGGGCGTAGACCGACAGCAGCGCGACCGAGGCGGCCCCCAGGCCGACGGTGCCCGCTGCCGCCAGCCAGCCGATCCGTGGCAGGACCAGCAGCAGCAGCAGCGCGCCGAGGATGGCCGCTCCCTGCAGCGGCTCGGCGTAGTCCGGGCAGCCGAAGGAGGCACTGCCGCAGCCACTGACGGCGCCGCCGCCGTAGGCGATGCCGACGGCCAGCGGCAACCAGCCCAGCACGGCCACCGTGACACGCTCGGTCGGCGTCGGCCAGGGGCGGTCGGTCCGGACCTTCGCTGGCCGGCTGGGCTCGGCGGCTACGGCAGCCGCGGCGGTCCTGGCCGGTCCGCCGGCCGGGCCGAAGGTCACGCCGCGCGCCGACCCTCCGGCAGGCGTGCGCGCTCGCGCCGTGCTCGCGGCCGCGGCTCGCGGCCGCGGTGCCGGTCGGGAACGCGTGGCATCGCTGCGGGCGATGCCCTGCGTGGCACCGCCGCTGGCCTGCTCGCCCGTCTCCTGCCGTCCCGCCGGCCAGGCGCTGCGCCGGCCCGGCGGTGGCAGGTCGTGGCGCCGGAAGTAGGCGCGCGCCGCAGAGGACCAGGCAGCGCCGCTCGAGCGCGAGTAGACGTCCATCTCCGGCGGCATCGATGCTGGCCCGGTGCCTTCCGTGGCGGCCTGCGGGCCGCCCGACCCGCGCTGACCGCTGGCGGGATCCCGGCGCGGCGCGGCGGCGCCCTGCCGCGACGGGCGCGTGCCTGGCTCGCCGCCCCGTGCCCCACGCGTGCCTGCACCCTGGCCGGGGGCAGAAGCTGTGCCGGGCTCGCCCCCGGCGCCCTGACCCTCCCGGGGACGCTGCCGCCCCGGCGGCCGGCGCGCCTCGCGCGGCGCGAGCGGGTCCTCCCACCAGGGCACGTCCCGCGCCGACCAGGTCCAGCCGGGCCGGCCCGGCTCGCGGCTCGGTCCCGTGGGCCTGGGGCCGCGCGTCGGGCGCGGAGCGTCGGACGTGCCGCGGGCGGTGCCGCCGCGGGCGGTGGTGCCGCGGGCGGTGCCGCGCGGCCCGGGCGTGGCGGCCGGGCGGCCGGCACGCGGCGCACCGCCATCCGGGCGCACCGGACCAGGGGCATGGGCCGCGTCCCACTCGCGCCGGGCCAGCGGGTCGCGCAGCAGCTGATAGGCGCGCTGCACGGCCAGGAAGCGTCGCGTGTCTGCCTCCGGCGCGTCCGGGTGATAGCGCTTCGCCAGGGACCGGTGGGCGGCCTTGATCTCGGCCGGCCCCGCATCACGGCCGATGCCCAGGACGCGGTAGGGGTCGGGACCGGCGAGGCTCATCGCCTAGGCCAGTTCGAGGATGGGCGCCAGCTCGAAGCCGGGCACCGCTTCGCCTGCCGGCACGCCCTGCGGATCGAAGACGGGCGGCCGGTGGAAGCCGGCCAGACCGCGCAGGCTGGCCGGCGCCAGGGCGCCGATCTGGGCCAGCGCCTCGACGGCGGCGGCGTGGGTGGCGCGGCCGCGCGCGTCCCCATCCTCGATCTTGATGGCCAGCCCCGCAGCCGCCGAGCCGTCGCCGCGCGCGCCGGGCCGCAGCCCGATGGCCACCAGCGCCTCCGCGCCGCCCTTGGAAACGAGCCGCCCGGGCAACGCCTTCATGAGCGCCGTGTCCAGCCGGTCGCGCGTGCCGGCGACCATCTCCGGTGCGCCCATCATGGCGTCGCGCACCCGCTCGAGGGCCGGCGCCAGGGCACGCTGGGCGGCGGTGACGGCGACCCCGGACGGGTCTGCCAGGAAGGCGTAGGCGCGCGCCACGGATGCCAGGGGAAAGGCGTAGGTCGGCAGGCCGCAGGCGTCGGTGGCCGTGACCAGGTCCCGGTCGCGCACGGCGAAGACCCGGGCCACGGCATCGCGCGCCGCGCGCTGGCTGGCGTGCTCGGGGCGCCAGTAGTCCTGCACCGGCCAGCCGGCGTGCTTGCTGAGCAGGATGCTCGCGGCATGGAAGCCGGAGCACATGTGCCGCAGCGGCCCCGGCGACTCGCCGTCGCGTGCCAGGCGCAGGCGCGTCACCTCGTCCACGGGCATGCCCGCGGTGCCGCAGGCGAGCAGCGACTGGCTGAGGCCGGCGCGCCGGAAGACGGCCTGCAGGGTGCGCACGTGGAGGTCCTCGCCGCTGTGCGAAGCGGCCATCACGGCCAGTTCCGGCGGGGTCAGCGAGAAGGCCTCCGAGGCGCCCGATTCGAGCAGCGCCACCAGCGTGAACGGCTTGACCGAGGAACGCAGCGCGACGACCACCTCGGGGTCGCCCACGGCGCGCTCGATGGCGCCGCCCTGGCCGACCTGGACGACGTGGCCACGGTGCCGGCTCTCGACGATCGCGCCGCGGCGCATCTCGACCAGCACCGGGGGCGCGGCCCCCTTCGGCCAGCGGAACCGCCGCGGACTCTTCTTCAGCGCGCTGGGCACTGGTCGATGGTAACGCGCCCCCTCGCCGGTCGCGCAGGGTGGCCCCGGCGTAGAATCGCCGCGCCCCAAGGAGGACCCGTGAGCGAGCCGACCGCGAGCCCCACGCTGCAGGCCGCCAACCTGCACGTCTCGTCCCACCCGGCCGTGCTGCACAAGCTGGCCCTGCTGCGCCAGGAGTCGACGGAGCCCAAGAAGTTCCGAGAGCTGGTGCGCGAGATCAGCTGGCTGCTCGGCTACGAGGCCCTGGCCGACGTGGCGCTGCGCGACATCCGGGTGCGCACGCCGCTGGAGGAGATGGGAGGCGTCGAACTCGGCGACCGCATCGGGCTGGTGCCCATCCTGCGCGCCGGCCTGGGCATGGTCGATGCCATGCTCGAGCTGATGCCCACGGCGCAGGTCTGGCACCTGGGGCTCTTCCGCGACGAGCGCACGCTGCGGCCGGTGGAGTACTACAACAAGCTGCCCGACTCGGCCAACGTCGACCTCTGCCTGATCCTCGACCCGATGCTCGCCACGGGCGGCTCCGCCACGGCCGCCATCGAGGTGCTCAAGCGCTGGGGCGCGGTGCGCATCAAGCTGGTCAACCTGATCGCCGCGCCGGAGGGCGTGCAGGCCGTCAGCGAGGCACATGCCGACGTCGCCATCCACTGCGCGGCGCTCGACCGGCAGCTCAACGAGAAGGGCTACATCATGCCCGGCCTGGGCGACGCCGGCGACCGGCAGTTCGGCACCGGAGGCGCGGGCTAGTCCGAGTCGTCAGCGGCCGCGGAGCGGGCTACTCCAGGAAGGCGATCGCGTCGAGGTCGACCCGCGGCCGCCCGGAGGTGCCCAGGGCACGGATGGTCAGTACGTGGCGCCCCCGGGTGCCCCAGGACTTGGTGAAGATCAGTGAGCGCGGCTTCGTCACCGACGCGTAGAGGTCGACGGTGCCGATGAAGACGCCGTCGACGTAGATGGCGGCCTTGCCGCGACTCGGGCCGCGGTGGGCGATCCAGGTGACCGCTCGGCCGGTGAAGACGAAGCTGGCCCTGGCGCCCCGGGTCGTCGTGTAGCGCAGGCTGCCGCCCATGGCGGACGCCGCGCGCTGCGTCGGCCAGTAGCCGCTGTAGCTGATGGAGCGGCTGAACTGCTGGTGCAGCCGGAGGCCGAAGGGGTCGGCTTCGCCCCACTCGGACTCGTTGCCCGCGCGGTCGAGGACCTTGGTGCGGAAGCCGTAGGTGTGTGCCGGTGCCAGCCAGCGCGTGGCGCTCGTGGTGGCGCCGGTGATGGTGGCCGCGCCGACCCACTCGCCGCCGTCGGTCCGCTGCTGGACCTTGCTGCCGCCGATGCCATTGAGGTCCGAGCCGCTCCAGGCGAGCCGCACCGGCACGTTGGTCGCGGTCGCCTGGGTCCAGCGCGGGAAGGCGGTCGTACGGCGGCCCAGGACGGGCGGCGTGTCGTCCATCGTCAGGCGGGCCGGCGCGGAGGTCCGCCGCAGTTCCCCGCTGGAGCCCTGGACGGAGACGTCATGGCTGCCGGCAGCCGTCGCGGCCGGCACCGTGACGACCATCGTGGCGCTCGTCTGGTTCAAGCCGGTCAGGGTGGCCGGCGTGATCTCGACCGTCGCCCCCTCGGGCAGCAGCTCGGTCGCGGCCAGCTCGATGGCACCGTCGAAGCCGTCGCGGCGGGAGATCCGGATGCTGAACTCGGTGCGGCCGTCGGCCGGGCTGGCCAGGCTGTCGATGGGCAGCAGCGCCAGCGAGAAGTCGGGTCCGCTGCCGATGGTCGAGACGTCGAGCAGGCGCTCGGGGTAGGCGTCCTTGTCGCTGCCCGTGCGCCAGTCGTAGCTGCCCGCCGCCTGGAGCGCGTACTTGACGCTCAGCGGCGAGGCGCCGGGATGGCCGGCCAGGTAGAGCGCGGCCGCGCCGGCCACGGTCGGGGTGGCCATCGAGGTGCCCGACATGAGCCCGTACTTGTTGCCGGGCATGGTCGAGTAGATGCATTTGCCGGGCGCGATGAGGTCCACATCCGCGCCGTAGTTGGAGAAGTCGGCCAGGGTGTCGTCCTGGTCGTAGCCGCCCCAGGAGTAGCAGGCCGCGCCGCCCAAGCCACCTCGCAACCCGTCCGTGTCGGCCAGGGCCGAGACGGTGATGACCTCGTTGTAGGACGAGGGCATGCCGTACATGGCGTTCTTGCGCTCGTTGCCGGCCGCGGCGACGTAGGTGATGCCGGTGGCGACGGAGCGGCAGATGGCCTGGTGCACGACGTCGGTCCTGGTCAGGCCGCAGTTGCCGTCGTCCGAGCCGGCCTTGTAGACGGACATGTTGGCCACCTCGATGAGCGGCCGGGTCGGCTGGAGCGGGTCCTTCTGGGCGGTGATCCAGTCGATGCCGCAGACGTACCAGGAGAGCAGGCCCTCGCCCGTGGAGTCGAGGATCCTGACCGACCAGATGCGCGCGCCCGGTGCCACGCCGACGACGCCGAAGCTGTTGTCGCGCGCCGCGGCGGTGCCGGCCACGTGGGTGCCGTGGCCGTGGTAGTCGGACCAGGCGGCGCGGGTGCTGCTGGTGCAGTTGTAGCCGCCCACCACGTTGAGGTCGGTGTGGTTGCGGTCGACGCCGGTGTCGATGATGGCGATGTCCACGTCCAGCGGGTCGTCGATGCCGTCGATCTTGGCCAGCGGCGAGCGGTGGGCGTAGACGCGCCGGATGCCCGTCGGGTTGACC
>DASSPM010000159.1:0-79881 GCA_035699625.1 Candidatus Limnocylindrales bacterium
CCCGTCCACCAGCGGGTCTACAAGATGGGCCTGGAGCACCTCGGGGTCGTCGTCGGTGAAACGTTCGGCGCGTTCGTCGAAGCCCGCAAGCCCGTCCTCACCGGACAGCAGTTCCAGGGCCCGAACAGCACACCCGATCCCGTGTACATCCTGTTCGAGGACTTCACGCACGTGAAGTTCTATCGACTCTCGCTGCAGGCATCCGTGGAGCTCGATGCCGGCCGGGTCTTCGACGGGTTCCACCACGTCGACGACTGGGTGCCGCAGCGCCTCGTGACCGCGACGGGTCCGAATCCCCTCCCGCGCTGAGCCCGCCAGCCCGCTCGTTGACGGCCCGCTCGGGCTCCCGACCGTTCGGAGGTGTGGAGTGAAGACCACGACAGTCGAAACGGCGCAGCGGGACCGGTCGCCCCTGGGTTCCTACATCCGCTTCCTGGTGGACGGGCCGCACGGCAACATGATCCACGCGACCGTGCCGCCGGGCATGGTCGGCCGCGCCTGCCGCTTCCGGACCGTGGAGGAGTACTGGTTCGTGCTCTCCGGCGAGGGAGAGATCTGGCGCAGGGCGGCCGACGGCCGCGAGAGCATCACCGCCCTCATCCCTGGCGTGTGCGTCGACGTCCCGCTCGGCACCGCGTTCCAGTACCGATGCACCGGGGACCTCCCCCTCGTCTTCACCTGCACGGCGATGCCGCCCTGGCCCGGCGACGACGAGGCGCTGCTCATCGATGGGCCGTGGACGCCGTCGGTCGACGTGGAACTGCCCGACGCAGCTTCCTGATCCGGCAGGCTCTGAGCCAGGAGGAGTGCGCGCCAGCATCGAGGGAGCCGACAACGGCCGCAGGGCCGAGGGGTGTGTCTGATCCACGTCCGCTGCCCTACCATCGGGCGAGGCGCCAGGGGGCCGCCAGGCACGCAGACTACGGGTCGGACAACCGCCGGTGTCGCCGGAGTGGGCAAGGGCATCCGGCGTCGCGGGAATGGAGGCCTCCAGTGAGACGCACAGGCCTGGTCGCGGCCACGATGCTGTTGGCGACGACGTTCGCTATCGCCCAGCCGATCGGGCCGGAGCCCGTCGCTGCCGCCCCGGTCCAGACCGTCGTGACCATCCAGTTCGACGACGGTACAGCCGACGCGTTCGGCGCCCTGGACATCCTGCAGTCGCGCGGCATGCGGGCGACGTTCTACGTCAACTCCGCACTGATCGGGTCGGCGGGCTACCTCTCATGGGACCAGCTCCAGTCCCTCGCCCAGGCCGGCAACGAGATCGCCGGCCACACGTTGACCCACGAGAATCTCCGCGGCCTGTCCCCGGCGGAGGCGCGACGCCAGGTCTGCGACGACCGCGCCAGCCTGTTCGCGCACGGCTTCCAGCCGACCTCGTTCGCGTATCCGTTCGGGCGGTTCGATGACGGGGTCAAACAGATCGTGCGTGACTGCGGCTATAACAGCGCGCGCTGGGTGGCCGGCGTCGACGGGCGGAGGACGTTCGCGGAGACGATCCCGCCGCGCGACGCCTATGCCACGCGGACCCCACAGCTGCCGAAGAGCAGTACATCGCTCGCGACGCTCAAGTCGTATGTCACCGATGCCGAGCAGCACGGCGGCGGCTGGGTCCAGCTCGTCTTCCACCACCTGTGCACCCGCTGCAACACGTATGCGATCTCAGTTGCCGACTTCACGGCGCTGGTCGAGTGGCTCCAGTCACGGGCCGCGGGGGGAACGGTCGTGCTGACCACGAACGAGGTGGTAGGCGGCCCGGTCCAGCCACTGGTCACGAACTAGGAGCGCCTGCGGGGGTAGGCCGCCGAGCTGCTACAGCAGCTCGGCGATCAGCTTCGCCGCGCGCTCGGCGCCGTCGCGCTCGACCCGGAGGCGCTGCGGCGGGCGGCGCAGCTCGCTCGCGACCGCCTCCGCGATCACCTCCGGCGTGGCGGTCGCATAGTCCATGCACCTGCCCGCGCCGTACCGCTCGAGCCGGTGCCGGACGTGGAAGTTCTGCTCGAAGTGATGGCGCAGCGGGAAGTACAGGAAGGGACGGCCGTTGGCGGCCAGCTCCATCGTCGTCGAAAGACCGCCCTGCACCACGGCGATGTCGCAGGCAGCCAGATGCCGGTACAGGCCGGGGACGAACGCCCGGACCTCGACGCCCGGCATTTGCGGCAGCGTGGCCGGATCGATGCGTGGGCCGGCCACCACGATCATCCGCAGCTCGGGCACGCGGCGGCGCACCTCAGGATAGGCATCGATGACCCGCCGAAGGAGGTCCACGCCGACGCCGGTGCCGCCGACCGAGACGATGCACACCTTCTCGTCGGCCGCGTAGCCCAGCTGCGCGCGCGACGCCGGCCGGTCGGCGAACTCATCGGCATCGAAACCGGTGACGTAGCCGGAGAAGGCATAGTGCTCCAGGGTCCAGTCCCGGATCCGCGGGAGCCCGGGCCCGAACGAGTCGGGCACGATGTCGTCGAGGTTGCCGACGAAGATGGCCCGGTCGCGGATACGCGGGTAGCGAGCGATGTGCTCGATCATCTCGGCGTTGTAGTCCGCGGTGATGGCGGCCTCGCTGTCACCTCCATCGGTCATCGGCAGCCAGCCAACGAAGTCGGTCATCCAGGCGTAGGCGGCCGTCTTGAGCTCCGGGTTTTCGTGCAGGTAATAGTCGAGCTCCCACGACTCGTCGCCGATCCACACGTCGTAGTGCGCGTCCTTGACGACGTCGCGAAGGACCATGAAGTTCGCGAGCAGGATCTCGTCCATGCGCCGAATCGCCTGGAAGCAATGCAGGTCGTGCTCGGCCGATTCGGACTCGATGTGCCCCGACTCGCTGGCCAGCATGGCGCTGGCCGGGTGGACGCGCTCGCCGTTGACCTCGAGCACCTGCGTGACAGGGTGCTGGGCCAGCCAGTCGATCTCGAGGTCCGGATGGAGCCGGCGTAGCTCGCGCGCGATGGCAACGTCGCGCTGGGCGTGACCCAGGCCGATGGGCGAGGAGATGTACAGCGCGCGGCGCTGCCTGCTACTGCCCCGTGTCCAGCGCCGAGGCCGCCGTGGGATGGGCGCACCGCTCTCCGAGCGGAGACCACCGATGAACTCCTCGATCAGCTCGTTGACCTTCACCGGGTCGCGCACGAGCGGCCCGTGGCCCGAGCCTTCCAGCAGCGCCACGCGACCGCCGGTCAGCTCCGCGACGCGCTCCGATCGCTGGAAGGGGCTGATCCGGTCATCCGTGCCATGGATGGCCAGCACGGGCGCCTTGACCCGCTGCAGCATCTCGATCGTCTCGTCGGCGGTGCTGGCGATCGAGTCGGCCGCGGCCTCGGTGGCCAGTGTCTCGCCGGTCGTCTCGAGCGCCCAGCCAACGGCGTCCTCGTAGCCCTTCGTCGAGCGTGGCTCGCTGAAGAGCTGGCCGAAGAAGAAGCGCACGTAATCCAGGTATCCCTGCGGGTCCCGCCAGTAGTCGAGATTGGTCTTGAACCAGCCGTCGGTTCGGGCGGGCTGATCGAGAATGCGCGTGAACGCCTCGGCTCGCGACGGGATCGGCGGCGTGTCGAGAGGCATCGAGGCCCCGATCGTCACGACGCCCAGCACGCGCTCGGGATGCTCGGCTGCGAAGTGCAGCACGTGGTCGGCACCCAGCGAGAAGCCGACCACGACCGCGCGCTCGATGCCAAGCCGGTCCATGAGGACAAGGGCATCGTCGAGGGTCTCTTTCTGGTGGTACGACGTGACGTCAGTCGGCCGATCGGAGCGTCCGTTGCCGCGCGGGTCCCAGGTGACGACTCGATGATGGCGGGCCAGAAAGGGGATCTGCATCTTCCAGATCCGGCTGTGCACGATCATCCACGTCGGGAAGAGCAGGATGGCCGGCTCGTCCTGCCCGTACGACTCCCAGAAGATCTGCACTCCATCCCGCTCGAGGCGGCCCTCCTCGTCCGGGTAGCGGGCGCGCGACTGCTCTCCCGGCGTGCCGGTGACCTGCGTGCCGGCGGCCAGCTCGCTGAAGCGAGGAGCCAGTCGCTCGAAGATCTCGGGGGTGGTCGGCTGCTCGATGCCGGGCCGATCGGCGAGAACGGCGGCGGCGGAGGGCGCCCCGGCCTTCGAGGTCACTCGCTGGCTCCCTGCTCCCAGGTCGCCAGCCAGGCGTCGATCCACTCCAGCAGCGCCGCGTGTCCGCTCTCGATACCCGCCAGCCGCTCGAAGATCATGCCTTCATTGAACGCCATGACCAGCGCAACCAGCGCATCGAGAGGCATCGTCAGGCCGTAGCGCTCACGGGGGCCGGCGAAGGCCTCGGTCAGCACGGCACGCCACTGACCGTTGACCCAGGCCACGCGTTCGCGCAGCTCGGGCTTGTTCCAGGCCATCGCCTGTAGCTCGTACCAGACCTTCTGGTAGGGGCGGTCGACATCCAGGTAGTGCATCGCCTGGCGCCACTTCTCGATGAAGGGGATGTCGGCACCGTACATCTCGCGCTGCCTGGCGATGAGCCGCTCCGTGAAGCGCTCGAGGACGCGCAGGAAGACGTTATCCATCGAGCCGAAGTAGTAGTGGACGAGGCCGGGATTGGCCCCGGCCTCGTCTGCCAGCACCCTGGTGCTCACGCCGGCGTAGCCGACCGTGATCAGCAGCCGCTCTGCGGCGTCGAGGAAGGCTTCCTCGGTCGACGCGCGCGGCGATCCGGGCGCCGGCCCCGGACGGACCGGCGCCGGCGTTCGGCCGTCCGTCACTGAAGGACGGTCAGATCAGTCGAGACAGGCACAGCGTTGGCCAGGATATCGCGCACCGGCGAGGTGTCCTGGACGTATTGGCACAGCTCCTCGAGCTGCTCCGGGCTGGCGTTCGGCGAGCGCACCCAGCCCTTGGCGCGAATGGCCGAGAAGCCGGCCCGCGGTCCGCCCAGACCCAGGAACCGATGCAGATCGAGGTCGCCCTCGACCTCGTAGCGCAGCTCCTCGATCTCGATGCCCTTGGCCGCCGCGTTGTAGGCGAAGCCAACGGCGTAGCAGAAGGCCAGCGCCTGGAGGCAGAGCTCGACGGCGTTCGGCCCGGCGTTGCTCCCGAGCAGGACGGGCGGCTCGTCGCCGATCAGCTCGAAGGCCTGTGGCCGCTCGCTGGTCGGTGCGCCCATGTGTTCGAAGGTACCGATCTCGCCGCGACTGCGGCCGCCCACCTCCCAGGTGCTCTTGGCGCGGAACGTGAAGGTAGCGACCTTCGGGTCGCTCTGGACTGCGGCGATGGTGCCAACGAGCCGATCTACATCGACCCCGTTGCGCATGGTAACGGTGGCCACCTTGTCTCCTCCTGACTCGATTAGACGATTGCCTAAGGCATCTGCCTAATCATGCACCAGGCTGTCAAGAGCGAGCGCATCCTTCGTATCCCACGCCTCTTCGGCCCGAGGTCTGACCGACCAGGTTCACGCTGACCGCCCACGCCACGGCGCGGAACGCTGCCTTGGTGCCGGCGTCGGCCACGTGGGTGAGCTTGGTCGGGGCGAGAGGATTTGAACCTCCGACCTCATCGTCCCGAACGATGCGCGCTGCCAAGCTGCGCCACGCCCCGACCGTGAGGACCGCGGCATCGCACCGCGGCAGGGGGGCAGTATAGCCGCTGCCTCCGGGTCGGCCAAGGCTCGGCCGGGCCAGGCCAAGGCTCCAGCCGGGCAGACCAGGGTTCAGCCAGCCGGCGAGTCGCCCTCCGCGTGCGTCACGGCGCGCCGCTCTTCGGCCCGGATGGGCAGCACCGCCAGGGCCGCCGCCAGGAACGCGGCGGCCATCAGCCAGAAGACGATGGGCACCCCGACCGGCTCGCCGGCGGCCGAGATGATCGCGCCGTAGAGGGCCGTCCACAGCGAACCCACGCCGAAGGCCAGCGTGAAGTAGGCGGCGTAGGAGGCGTCGCGGATGCCGGCCGGCGCGATGTCCGCCAGCAGCGCCTGGAGCTGCGGGCTCTCGGCGAAGGTGAAGGCGCCCAGGAAGACGATGGCCAGCCAGAGCAGCGCCAGGTTCGAGCCCGCGGCGACGAAGAAGGCGAACGAGGCCGCTCCCGACAGGTAGACGCCGACGATGAGCCGCTTGCGCCCGAGGCGATCGCTCAGCCAGCCGGCCACCAGCGGGGCGGGCACGCTGAGCAGCACGAGCAGGGCGTACATCCAGTCGGCCAGGCCGCCGCCCAGGTGGAGCACGCGGTCGAGGTAGACGACCACGAAGAGGTTGACCACGCCGAGGCCCCGGCCGCCCCCGCCGAGCACCGACGAGAGGTAGAGCAGCAGCAGGTCGCGGTCGCGCAGGATGCGCCCGAAGGCGGCGCGCAGCGAGCCCTCCGCGCGTGCCGCGGCGCGGTCGGCGCCGCTCTCGCGCACGAGGGTCATGATGGCCAGCCCGATGAGCACGGCCGGGATGCCGAAGAGGACGACCGTCCAGCGCCAGCCGATGCCGGCGATGAGCCAGGCCCCGATGAGCGGCACCGCCACCGTGCCCAGGTTGCCACCGGCGATGTGGGCGCTGATGGCGAAGCCGCGCCGCTGCGGCGGGAACTGCTCGGCCAGCAGCCCGTTGCCCACGGGGTGCTGCGGTGAGCCGCCGATGCGGGAGGCGACGTTGGCCAGGGCGAAGGCGCCGAAGCCCGGCGCGATCGCCTGGGCCGCCATGCCGCCGCCGAAGACCAGCCCGCCGATACCCAGCAGCAGGCGCCGCGGCAGGACGCGCGTCAGCCAGCTGTAGCTGAGCTGGACCATGCCCGAGGCGAGGGCGCCGAAGGCGGCCAGGAAGGCGACCGCCTCGATGCCCACGCCGAACTCGACCGCCACGCGCAGGTAGACCAGCGGCAGCAGCACGGCGGCGGCGTGGTTGACGGCGTGCCCGATGGAGAGCAGCCAGAGGGTGCGCTCGGGGCGGATGGTCTCGCCGCCGATCGCGGCGGGCGTCTCGGCAGTGGCCACGGGCGGAGCGTAGCAACGCCCCGGCGGGCGCGCCCGGCGACCGGCGCGCACTGCACCGCACGACACTGCCGATGGGACCATCCCGCTATCCCCGCCTGGGCCGTGCGCGCGCGCACCGGTGCGCTGCGGCACCGGGCTACGCCGGCGGCCCGGAGGGGGGTACGGACCGGTCATTGTGGCGACCCCCGCCTCGCCGGTACCTTCGGCCATGGGGCGTCGGGGGAAGACTCCGCTTCCGGAGGACGAGATCGAACCGACCACCGGCCTGATCGCGACCGCGCTGGCAGCCCTGCTGGCCGGCGCGCTCGCGGGCGCCCTCCTCTTCGAGTCGACCGTCGGCGCTCGCCGCCGGCGCCGCGTCGTCGACGTGCTGCTGCGTCTCGCCGACGGCGACGTACTGCCGGAGGCGAGCGGCCGGATCCACGACCCCGCCCTGCGCGAGGCCTTCCGGCAGCTCGGGCTGCGGCTCCTCGATGCCCACCGCGTGGCCACCACCGACCGCCTGACAGGCGTGCTCAACCGCGAGACACTGCTGCGCCAGCTGGACCTCGAGGTGGAGCGCGCCCAGCGCTACGACCGCCCCCTTTCGATCGCCTTCGTCGACGTCGACCACACCCGCCGCATCAACGATGGTCAGGGCCAGGTCGCCGGCGATGTCGTCCTCTGCGAGGTGGCGCGCCGGCTCCACGACGGCACACGCGCGGTGGACCTCGTGGGTCGCATCGGCGGCGACGAGTTCGTGATCATGCTGCCCGAGACGGATGCCGAGCGGGCGGGCCTGGCGGCCGAGAGCCTGCGCCGGGCGCTCGCGGCGCTGCCCATCGAGCTGCCCGGCGGGATGACCACGACGGCCGGGCTCAGCATCGGCGTGGCCGGTGGCCGCGGCACGTCGCTGCGCGCCGAGACGCTGCTGCGTGACGCCGAGGCGGCGGCCGGCGCGGCCAAGGGACTCGGCCGCGGACAGGTCTATGTCTTCAGCGCGCCGCCACAGGTGTCCGCGCCGATGGCGCGCGATGCCGCCGCTCGCCGATCGCCCAGGCCGTCGACGCCACGCTCGGCAGAGGAGACGGCGCCCGTCCGGCAGGCGGACACGGCCTGATGGATCCTCTGCCGGCGCTGCTGGGGATGCTCGGTGCGGCTGGCGCGCTGTCCGCGCTGGCGGCCCCTGCCGTCGTGCGCAGGCTCGGCCGCGACCGGACGAGCACGACGCTGACGCGCGACCCAGGCCGACCAGACGGCAGCAGGCCGCGGCGCCGGAGCGAGCGTGTCGGGGAGGTGGACGACCCGCTGCTGGCGGCGATGCTCGAGCACGGTCCGGAGGCCAGGCGCTAGACGCCGACCCGGAGCGAGCGAGGCTACACTCCCCCGAGCACATCGCTTGGAGGACCGTGGATGCCCGACGCGCGCCCCACCGACGAGAGCGCCGACCGACGCGAGCGCTGGGCGCTCGTGCTCGGCGCCAGCAGCGGCTTCGGCGCCGCCAGCGCCATCGCCCTGGCCGAAGCCGGCTACCCCATCGTCGGCGTGCACCTCGACATGCGCAGCAGCCTGCCCGCCGTCGAGCAGGTCAAGGCGCGTATCGCGGCGGCAGGCGTGCCGGTCCACTTCCACAACGCGAACGCCGCCGACGAGGAGAAACGGCGCGCCGTGGTGGCCTCCATCGGCGCCCTCTTCGAGGAGCGCCGGGCGGCCGGCGCCGACCCCTTCATCGCCGTCTTCCTGCACTCGCTGGCTTTCGGCACCACGCTGCCCTACGTGACCACCGACCCGGGCCGCAAGGAGGTCAGCCAGAAGCAGCTGGAGATGACCGTCGACGTGATGGCCCACTCGATGGTCTACTGGGTGCGCGACCTCTTCCATGCCGGCCTCATCGCAGAGGGCAGCCGCCTGTTCGCCATGACCAGCGAAGGCGCCATCAAGAACGTGCCCACCTACGGGCCCGTGTCGGCCTCCAAGGCGGCCCTCGAATCGCACTGCCGGCAGCTGGCCATGGAGCTCATCTCGCATGGCATCACGGTCAACTGCATCCGTGCCGGCGTCACGGACACGCCCGCGCTGCGGCGCATCCCGGGCCACCAGGAGCTGCTCGACCACGCCATGCTGCGCAACCCCGCCGGGCGCATCACGACACCCGAGGATGTCGGCCAGGCCATCGTCGCGCTGGCCTCACCACGCCTCTACTGGATGACCGGCAACAGCATCGGCGTCGACGGCGGCGAGCTGATCGGCACCCGCCAGAACTACCCGCTGGACGACAAGGGCTGACCACGGTGGCCGCCGCGCGGCCGCGCCTGCCACTCGTCTTCCGGGCGCTCAACCGCCTGATGTGGCTCGGCCTGCGGCTCATCGGCACGCGCGTCGTGGTCGAGGGTGCCGAGCACATCCCGGACGCGCCCGGCGTGATCGTCGCCTTCAACCACCTCTCCATCACCGACCCGCCCATCGTCAGCATCACGCTGGAGCGGCTGGCCGGGCGCCGCGTGCGCTTCATGGCCAAGGCCGAGGCGTTCGAGCAGCCGGTGGTCGGGCCGCTGATGGCGGCCTACGGCGGCTTCCCCGTGCGCCGCGGCCGGGCCGACCGGGAGGCCTACCGGGCCGCCCTGGAGGTGCTGCGTGCCGGGGAGTGGCTCGGCCTCGCGCCCGAGGGGACGCGCAGCCGCACCGGCACCCTCGGCGAACCCAAGCCGGGCGCCGTGCTACTGGCGATGCGCGCCGGTGCGCCCGTGCTGCCCATCGGTGTCGCCGGCACCGAACAGGTCTGGCCGGTCGGCCGCCGCCTGCCGCGCTTCGGCCAGCGGGTCACGCTGCGCATCGGCGAGCCGTGGCTGGTGGAGCGCTCGGCCGACGCCGAGGCCGCCAGCGAGGAGCTGATGCGGCGCATCGCCGCGCTCCTGCCGGCGCACTACCGCGGCCGCTACGGCTGAGCCGGGCGAACGAAGAGGGCGGCGGGGCCGAGCCTCCCGCCGCCCTCTGAGACATGCCGCCGGCGGCCCCGGGCCGGCGGAGGGGAGAGGCTAGAACGCCTCCAGGTAGCGCTCGAGCTCCCAGGGCGTGACCTGGGTGCGGTATTCGTCCCACTCCTTGCGCTTGGCCTCGATGAAGCGGGCCAGCACGTGCTCGCCCAGGGCGGCACTGATGACCTCGTCGCGCTCGAGCTCGTCCACGGCCTCGCCCAGCGTGCCCGGCAGCTCCCGGATGCCGCGCTCGGCGATGCGCGTGGCGTCCATCTCGAAGAGGCTCTCCTCGACCGGCTCCGCCAGCTCCATCTTCTTCTCGATGCCGTCGAGGCCGGCGGCGAGCATCACCGCGAAGGCCAGGTAGGTGTTGGACGATGGATCGGGACAGCGCACCTCGACGCGGGTGGCCTCGATGGAGCGCCCGGGCGAGACCATCGGCACGCGGATGAGCGCCGAGCGGTTGATGCGGCCCCAGGTCAGGTAGGTCGGCGCCTCGTAGCCGGGCACCAGCCGCTTGTACGAGTTCACCGTCGGCGCCAGCACGGCGATCATGCCCCGCGCGTGGGCCAGGATGCCGGCCATGTACTGGCGCGCCGTCTCCGACAGGCCGTACTTGTTCTCCGGGTCGGCGAAGACGTTCCGCTTCTGCTCGATCGAGTAGAAGCTCTGGTGCGTGTGCATGCCCGAGCCGTTGATGCCGTGGATCGGCTTGGGCATGAAGGTGGCGTAGAGGCCGTGCAGCTGGGCGATGGCCTTGAGCGTGAACTTGAACGTCACCGCGTTGTCGGCCGTGCGCAGGCCGTCGGCGTACTCGAAGTCGATCTCGTGCTGGCCCGGCGCCACCTCGTGGTGGGCCGCCTCGACGCGGATGCCGAACGCCTCGAGGGCGTTGACCATGTCCTGGCGGACCTCCTGGGCGAGGTCGGTGCTGAAGTCGAAGTAGCCGGCCTGGTCGTGGGGCAGCGGCGCGATCTCGCCGTCCTCGTCGCGGCGGAAGAGGAAGAACTCCAGCTCGGGCCCGGTGTTCCAGACGTAGCCCAGGTCGGCGGCGCGCTGCAGCTGGCGCTTGAGCACGAAGCGCGGGTCGCCCGGGAAGGGGTCGCCCTTGGGCGTCATCACGTCGCAGATGACGCGCGCCGTGCCGCGGCTGCCGAGCGGTCCGGCGCCGAGGTCCCCGTGGCCCGGCTGCCAGGGCAGCTCGGCGAAGGTGTCCATGTCCGGCTTCAGCCACTGGTCGCTCTCGGCGATGCGCGTGAAGCCCTCGATGGAGCTGCCGTCGAACCACGTGCCGTGCTTGACGGAGTTCTCCAGCTGGTGCAGCGGGATGGTCACGCTCTTGACGTGGCCGAGGATGTCGGTGAACTGGAGCTGGACGAAGCGGACGTTGTGCTCCTTGGCCGCCTCGATCTTCTCGCTCGCGGTCATCTCACCGATCTCGAGTGTCATGCGACTGCGCCTCCTGGTCTGCTCGGCGGTCACGGCGGTCCCCTCGGTGGCCGCCCGCGGCCGGCCCGCTTGTGCGAGCGGCACGATGAAGGCGAGTGTAGTCGCCCGCTCGGGCTGGGTGGCGGTCAGATGCGGGTTTCTGCCGCGGCTAATCTTGTGCGCTTTGCACAAGTCTGACGGCGAGCGCCAGGACGAAGCGAAGCTCCGGGTCATCGAGGCGCCAGCCGGTGCGCGCCTCGATCCGGCCGACCCGGTAGGCCAGCGTGTTGCGATGCAGGCCGAGGGCGGCCGCGGCCTCGGAGAGGCCCGGCCGATCGAGGATGGCGCGCAGGGTGCGCAGCCGCTCGGCCCGGGCCTCGGGCCGGCCCTCGAGCAGCGGCGCCAACAGGAGCCGCGCCTGGCGGATGCCATCGGGCAGGTTGTGCAGACCGCCCAGCAGCCGGTAGGCGGGCAGGCGGTCCGCGCGTGCGACCAGGGCCGAGGGGCCGGCGGCCGCATCCCACGGGCGTTCGCCCGGTGCCAACAGCTCGAAGGCCTCCAGGGTGGCCCGCGCATCGGCATCGGCCGCGGGCCGCTCCTCGGGCGTCTCGAAGGGCAGCGAGACCGCCACCGGGCGGCCCGCCGCGGCCGCCACGCGCTCCGCCAGCGATAGGCCGCGCGGATCGTCCTCGGCCGCTGCCGCCACGAGCCGGATCTCGAGGCTGGCCGCGTCACCGCGCAGGGCCAGCCGCCGCGCCGGGGCGAGCCGCCGCAGGCGCTCACGGAGCCGCTCGCGCTCCTCGATGCTGCCGGGCTCCCCTGGCTGCACCTGGCGCGCCATGAGCGCCACCCAGGGCGGCCCGTCGGCCGGCAGCACGTCGCCGCGCCTGGCGCCACGACCGGCCGCCGGCAGAGCCGGCCCACGCGTGAGCTCGAGCGCGATGAGCGGCGCCACCCGGGTGAGGGCGATGCGCTCGAGCTCCGTCGGGGGTGCGTCGCCGAGGAGCGAGATGCTGCCGGCGGCCCGCGGGCCCGGCTCGCGTGGCCCTGCCGGCGGCGCGCTGGGCAGCGGCACGCGCAAGACCACGCCACGCTGCCCGCGTAGGTAGCGGGCGGCCGAGGCGGCCGCATTCTCGACGGCCGCGGGCGCCTGCACGGCCACGGCCTCGCCGCGCGGCCCCTCCACGGCCACGGCCCGGCCGAGGAAGGCGCCGATGGCCGCGGCCTGGGCCTCCACTCCCCGGCCGGCGATGGCCAGTGCCTCGAGCTGCGCCTCGAGCCGGCCGGCCTGGCGCTCCAGCTCGGCGCGCTCGTTGACCAGGTAGCCGATGGCCGACCGCTCGAGCGCGGCGGGATCGACGCCGGGCAGCAGGTAGGCCGCCACGCCGGCCTCGGCGAGCAGCCCCAGCAGCCGGTCGGCGGCGGCACCGGGTTCGTCCTCGGCGGTGACCACGACACCGCCGGCGCCGGCCCGCAGGAGCGCCTCGACGATGGCCGCCGGCTCCACGCCGCTCGCCTCGAGCGCGGCCACCGCGGACGCCGGCGCGATGGCCAGGTCGCCCGGCTCGAGCGCCTCGAAGGCCGGCAGGCGCGAGCGCAGCACGCGCACCCAGGCCACCTCCCGGGGAGCGGCGCCCTCGCCAGGGGACGCGGCGTCCCAGGCGGGCGCGCCGGTCCCAGCGGCCACATGCCGCTGCGGGCGTGCCGTGGGGAAGACCGCGCGATGCAGTGCCTCCAGCTGCGCCACGGCGCTAGTCCGCGCCCACCCGACGCGCCTCGGGCCGCCGCCCCGCCCGCCGTGCCAGCGCCTCGAGCAACTCGCCGAACTCCCGCTCGGCGTCCACGTAGCGGTCTGCCAGGAAGGCGAGCCGGGCCTGCCCGTCGCCTTCGAGGCGCACCCAGACGCGGCGGCGCGGCAGGTAGAAGGTGCCGGCCAACCCCACGATCAGGCCCAGGAAGGCGAGGTAGACGATGGGCTCGCCCGGGTCGCGCTTGACGACGAGGCCGGAGAAGGCGCCCGCCTTCGCCCAGCGGATGGTGTAGCCGCCGGTGACCGTCGGGTCGGTCGTGCGGCCGAGGCGGATGGCCTCGCCGAACACGGGCCTGCCGCTGCCGTCGGGCGAGGTCGCCAGGCCGAGCAGCTTCAACAGACCGGCGCCGCTCTCGTCGCGATCGAGGAAGAGGAGCAGCCCGATGTCGCTGCCCGGGATGGTCAGGAAGCCGCGCGGCAGCCCGACGGCCTGGTCGGGCGGCATGATCACCGGGCCCTCCCAGGCGAGTCGGCCCTGCCCGTCGCGGATCTCCAGCGTCGCCGCCGGCCCGAAGGTGTTCTGGTGGAAGACGTAGCCGTCGACCTCGAGCGGCTCGTTGACCCGGATGCGCTTCTGGGCGACCTCGACGCCGTCGCGGTAGACGACCAGGTCGGTGCGGAAGTCCTCGAAGCTGCCGTCGGGCCGTGTGGGCGCCTCGAAGCGCAGGTTCTTGACCAGCAGGTTGCCCGGCGTGCCGACCGGCTGGACGGGCGCCGTCTGGCCCTCGCCCACGAAGAGCACCGTCTCGAAGCCGAAGGCCCCGGTGACGAAGCCGCCCAGCAGGAAGAGCACCAGCCCGGCATGGCTGACGAAGGTCGCCAGGCGCGCCCAGCGGTTGCGGTCGCCGTGCAGGTGGCGCACGCCTGGCTGGCGCGGGTCGGCCACGGCGCGCACGGCGAAGTGCCGCTCGCGCAGCACCGCCGCCAGGTCGGCCTCGCTCAGCGTGCTCGGTCCGAGCCGCGCCCGGTGTGGCAGGCGCAAGTCGAAGAACGGCTCCGGCTGGACCGGCCTGACCTGGCCCACCTGGCGCCAGAGGCGCGGCCAGCGGTCGACGGTGCAGACGACGATGCTGGCCACGAGGAGCAGCAGCAGGCCACTGAACCAGGGCACGGTGAAGATGCGGAAGAAGCCGAGCCGCTCGAAGACGTCGACCATGGTCGGCCCGACGTTGAGGCCGAGGATGGTGATCGGGTCGTAGCGCAGGTGCAGGTCGGCCAGCTCGCGCTCGTAGGCCGCCGGGTCGCGCAGGGCGAAGGCGGGCAGCTGGCGCACCAGGGTGCCGATCAGGCCACAGACGGCGAGGACGATGATCTGCAGCACCGCGAAGCGCGTGCTGGTCAGCGTCGTCCAGACCGCGTCGGCCAGGCGCGTCGGCAGGGAGAGCGGGTCGAAGGCGGGTCGCGAGTCGATGCCGAGGGTGGCGATGGTGCCTTACGCGGGGATGGCCGACGCCGCCGCGTCCAGCGCGGCGGTGAAGTCGGCGACCAGGTCCTCCACGTCCTCCAGGCCGACGGAGACGCGCACCATGCCCGGCGGGATCCCCGCCGCCTCGAGCTCGGCGTCGTCGAGCTGGCGGTGCGAGGTCGATGGTGGGTGGACGGCCATGGTGTGGACGCTGCCCAGCGAGGCGGTCCGCTCGGGCAGGGTCAGCGCATCGATGCAGGCCGCCGCCGCGGCGCGGCTGCCGAGATCGAAAGCGAGCATGCCGCCGCCCGAGCGCAGCAGGCGCTGCGCGACGCCCGCCTGCGGGTGGCTGGGCAGCCCCGGATACCAGACGCGGCGCACGTCCGGTCGCGCCTCGAGCATCCGGGCGAGCGTCATCGCCGCGTGGCTGTGCCGCTCCATGCGCACCGCCAGCGTCTCCAGGCCGCGCAGCACGAGGAAGGCGGAAAAGGGCGCCACGATGCCGCCCGTCTCGATCGCGACTTCGCGCAGCGGCCCGATGAGCTCGGGCCCGCAGGAGACGGTGCCGGCCATCACGTCGGAGTGGCCGCCGATCCACTTGGTGCAGGACTCGATGACCAGGTCGGCGCCCAGCTCGAAGGGACGGCAGAGGTAGGGCGAGGCGAAGGTGTTGTCCACGGCGACCGTGATGCCGCGCCTTTGGGCGCGCTCGATGAGCTCGGCCAGGTCGGCCACCACGATGGTCGGGTTGGCGATCGTCTCGAGGTAGAGGAGGCGCGTGTTCGGCCGGAAGGCAGCCTCCACCGCGTCCGTGTCGGTGGCATCGACGAAGCTCGTCTCGACGCCGAAACGGCGCAGCACCCGGTCGAAGAGGATGGTCACGCTGCCGTAGAGCGCCTTGGAGGTGACGATGTGGTCGCCCGCCCCGACGACGCTGGTGGCCGCGGCGTGGATGGCGGCCATGCCGGTGCCGAAGGCGTAGCCGGCGGGCGCGCCCTCGAGCTCGGCCACGGCCGCCGCCATGGCTGCGGCCGTCGGGTTGTCGATGCGCGAGTAGGCGAAGCCCGGCCGCGCCCCGGTGAGGACGTCGCCCAGCTCATCCGCGTCGGCGGTGCTGAAGGTGGCCGACTGGTAGATGGGCGTCGCGGTCGAGCGCTGATCGGGCGGCGGTCCGCCGGTGGCCGCCCGGATGGCGCGCGTGGAGAAGCCCCGCCCCGGCTGGTTGCCCTGTGCCATGGCCCGGCATGCTACACCGGCCCGAGGTGCCGTGGAGCCTTGACATGGCTCGTAGCAAGTTGCTATATACAAGGCGTGTGACCAAACAGCACCCGGCTGCGGCCGGGATGAGCAGAGGAGGTGACCTTCTCGCATGACCACCATCCAGCGTTGGGACCCGTTCCTGCGCCAGTTCGTGTCGCTGCGCGACGCGGTCGACCGCCTCTTCGAGGAGAGCGTGGTCAACCCCGATCGACTCTTCTCCTGGACGACGGCCGGCGCGCGCACGATGCCGCTGGAGATCCACGAGACGCCCGATGACATCGTCGTCCGGGCGCTCGTGCCGGGGGTCTCCCCCGAGGCGCTCGACGTGCAGTACCAGCAGGGCGTCTTGACCCTGCGGGCGCGCACCGAGACCCCGTCGGCGCACGACGACTGGATCTGGCACCTGCGCGAGTTCGGCTACGGCGAGATGACCCGGACGGTGAGCCTGCCCCGGGAGATCGACGTCGACCAGGCGCAGGCCACCTTCGAGCACGGCGTGCTGACGCTCCGCCTGCCGAAGGCCGCGGAAGCGAAGCCGCGCACGATCCGCGTCGAGTCGCCGAGCCGGATCGGCGCCGGCAGCGGCGCGTCCGCGTAGGTGCGCCGGGTGATGGACGACCGCGAGCCGCTCTACGCCATCGGCGTCGCGGCACGCCTCACCCGGATGCATCCACAGACGCTGCGCAAGTACGAGCGGGCGGGGCTGTTGCGCCCCGCCCGTCAGACCGGCAATCAGCGCCTCTACTCCGACGCTGACCTGCGGAGGCTGCGCAGGATCCGCTACCTGGTCGAGGACCGCGGCCTCAACATCGCCGGGCTCGAGATGACCTTGGCCATGATCGACCGGCTGGATGCCGTGCCGCCCGGCGCCGGCGTGCAGGAGATGCGCACCGCCATCGCCCAGACGCGACGCCTGGGCGGGGCCGACTGAAGCTCAGGAGCTCCGGGTCCCGTCCCGAGGCTCCGTCGCATCCTGGGCGGGCGCGCCGCGCCGCTGACGCGGCGCCAGCAGCTGGGTCATCGTCCGGTCGAGGTGGTCGTCCTCGTCGTGGTTGACCATGGTGAAACGGCGCGCCTTGGGTGCGGCGGTGCCGCCATCCCGCTTCGCAGCGCCGCCATGCGGCCTGCCCGCGCCCCCGTCCGGCTTCCCTGCGCTGACGTCCGGCTTCCCTGCGCTGACGTCCGGTTTCCCTGCCCCGCCGTCCGGTTTCCCTGCCCCGCCGTCCGGTTTCTTGGGCGGGCGCGGGCGCGCTCGCGTCGGGCCCTTCGGTGCGGGCGCCAGCGGCTCCGCCACAGCCACCTCGCCGCCGGCGGGAACGTCAGCGCCACCCGCCGGAGCCGCGGCCGAGCCGTAGACACGCCGGCTGCCGCGTCCGCGGCCACGCACGACACGATCCTTGCCGGCGCGCTTCGACTCGTACATGGCGGCGTCGGCGCTGACCAGCAGCTGGTCGCCGGTGGCGCCGTCCTCGGGGTGCGCCACGAGGCCGATGGAGATGCTCGTGCGCAGCTCGCCGCTCTCGGTCGGGATGCGGATCGCGGCCGCGCCGTCGCGCAGCTTCTCGGCCACCACCGCGGCCCCGTCGGGGTCCGTCTCGGGCAACAGCACCACGAACTCGTCGCCGCCATAGCGGGCCGCCGAGTCGATGACCCGGATGCCGCCGCGGATGACCTCGGCCACGCTGCGCAGCGCCGCGTCACCGAAGTGGTGGCCGTAGGTGTCGTTGATCGGCTTGAGGCCGTCGAGGTCGAGCATCAGCAGGCAGAAGCGCCGTCCCGTGCGCTCGCCGCGCTGGATCTCACGCTCCAGCGCGGCGAAGAAGTAGTTGCGGTTGAAGAGGCCCGTCAGCGGGTCGTAGAGCGAGAGGCGCAGCGCCGCGTCACGCGTCCGGCGCTGCTCGCGCGCCAGCACCGAGGCGAAGTACGAGAGGAGCCAGAGCGCCAGCAGGCTGAAGCCGACCCGGGCGACCTGCGCCAGGCTGAGCTGGTCGGAGCCGGGCTGGACCGCCATGGCCAGCAGGTAGACCAGCGATGTCGACGCGGCCAGCACGAAGGTGGTGGCGCCACCGACGACCAGCGCGGCGCCGGCCAGGATGAGGTAGTAGCCGAAGAAGAAGGGACTGTCGACGCCACCGGTGAGGGCGATGAGCACCGTGAAGAAGGCGATCGCGGCGCTCCCCTCGAGCATGAACTTGCCCGGGCCGAGGACCGAGCTCGGCAGCAGGTCATGCACCACCAGCACGAACAGCGCACCGAGCGCGAGCAGCACGAAGATGGCAGCCGAGGTGGCCGGGAAGAGGCCGCCGATCCAGATGATGATGGCCGTGCCGGCCAGGAAGGCGTAGGCCACGATGCGCACGACACGGTCATAGATGCTGACGCTCAGCCCGGCGCGCACCTCCGGTGCCTTGTCGGCCGCGGCGGCCATCTGGAGCGCGATATCGACCGGCTCGGGCCGCGCCGCGGGATCGGCGTCGCCGCCGACGATGGGCGAGCGGCGGCCGACCATCGGCGGCAGCGCGATGGCGGCCATCAGCACGAGGTTGGCCACCACGGCGACGGCGAGCAGGACGGCGAGCTCCTGTGTGGGCAGGATGCGGACCTCGGGCGCGGAGGGTTCGGCGCTCCCGATGGTACCCCGCGCGAAGGCGCTCGCCCATGGTTGCCGCGGGCATGGTCGTCTGCTAGCGTCAGGCCATGACCGTCGCGCGACGCGGCGCCTCCGGTCGCTCCGGCGACGAGGTCTCCGAGCTCGACCAGCGCATCCTCGGGCACCTCCAGGAGGACGGCCGCAAGCCGTTCACGCAGATCGCCGCCGACCTGGGAGTGAGCGAAGCTGCGGTGCGTGCACGCACCAACCGGCTCATCGAGCGGGGCGTGCTGCAGATCGTCGGCGTGACAGACCCGCTCAAGCTCGGCTACGACCAGATGGCCATGATCGGCGTCAAGTGCGAGGGCGATTCGCTGCTCTCCGCCGCGGACGCCATCTCGGCCCTGCCGGAGGTCATCTACGTCATCGTCACGGCCGGCCATTACGACCTGCTGGTCGAGGCGGTCTGCGAGGACAACGAGGCCCTGCTGGGCTTCCTGGCCGACAAGCTGCGCAAGGTCCCGGGCGTCGTCTCGACCGAGACCTTCGTCTACCTGCGCATCGTCAAGCAGGCATACCAGTGGGGCAGCCGCTGACGCTCCGGCCGGCGTGACTGGCGAGACCGGCCGCCCGGGCTGGCGGGAGGTGCTGGGCGTCTTCCTGCGCCTCGGGCTGACCCGGCTTCGCGGGACCGGCGGCGCACGTCGGCGCGTCCGCCCGGCATTCGCCCCGTGACTCGTACCGGCCGTCGGGGGCCGATGCTCCGTCCCTCATGCGTCACCGGACTGGTATCCGGGCGCCACCGGTCAGCCCAGCATCCGTCCGGGCCCACGGGCGTCAGTCCACGTTCGATCCACGCTCGATGGATGCTGGCCACGGCATCAGAAGCCGTTACTGACGCCGGACGTGGCCGCCGGTCTCCGGATGCCAGTCCGTGGATGGATATCGGCAAGGGACGGGCCGACGGGCGGGACGACGAGCGCGACGACGGGCGGGACGACGGCCGGCCCGACGGCCGGCCCGACGGCCGGGACGACGGACGGGTCACCGGCGGGCCGTAGCCGGCTCGCGGGCGACCGTCGAGCTCGCGACTCTTCCGACTCAGGGGCTGGCGGGGACGCTCGCGGGCGGGCTGGCCGGCGCCGCGGTCGGGCTGACCCGGCTCGCGGAACGCTCGACCAGAGGCCCGATGAGACGATCGAGCTCCCTCGCGAGCGCCCTCGCCGACTCGACGCGCTTGGCGTCGGCCGCGGCCGGCAGGCTCCCCGCACGCTGCGGGCCCCAGAAGATGACGATGTTCAGGCCGGCGAAGGTGTACGCGGGGTCCCCGGCGCCCGGCTTGGCGCCGGCCCTGAGGGGCGCGAGCCTGGCGCGTGCGGCGCTCGAGCTGTATTGCACGAATGCCAGCGGCCAGCCTGCGTAGGTGGCATTGATGCGCGCCTGCGGCTCCGTGCCCTGCTGGGCGTTGGTGCCGACCAGGCGCAGGCCCGCCGCGACGAGCTTGCTGTACACCTCGGCCGCCTTGGCCGGCTCGGCCAGGCGCGGGTCCGGGGAGGGTGTCGGAGCGAGCGTCGGCGACGAGGATGGGCTCGGGCTCGGTCCACCGAAACAGGCGCCGAGCAGCGCGGCCAGGATCAGCGCCATGCAGGCGCGTGCGACCCCGAGGTGACGGTCCCGGACGGGCATGGGCGGCATCGTACCAGCGGCCGCCAGCGCCCCCGGGCCCTTCAGGCAGTGGCGCCGATGCGAAGGTGCGGCGCGGCGAGCGTGGTCCGGGAGAGTTCGGCGGCCGGCGCGGGGCGCGCCAGGTAGTAACCCTGCCCGAGGCCGACGCCGAGCCCGCGCAGGCTGATCGCCTCGGCCCGCCGCTCGATGCCCTCGCCGACCAGCTCGCAGCCGGTGACCCGTGCGAAGTGGAGCATGCCGGCGACCAGCGCCTGGCGAGCAGGGTCGGTATCGATGCCGGCGACAAGGGTCCGGTCGAGTTTCACCAGATGCGGGCCGAGCTCGAGGATGTGCCGCAGCGAGGCGAAGCCTGCGCCGGCGTCGTCCACCGCGAGGCGCACCTCCGGGAGGGTCGCGAGCACTGCCCGGAAGCCAGCGTAGTCGGCGATGGCGGTGTGCTCGGTCAGCTCGAGCACGGTGTGCCAGTCCCAGCGCTGGAGGATGCCGCGCAGCGGCTCGCCCGCCAGCACCGTGGCGGGCGATACGTTGAGGTCCAGCCAGGCCGTCGCCGGCAGGGGCGCGGAGCCGACGAGCGCCACCTCGATGGCGGCCGTCTCGAGCTCGATGCCGAGCCCGAGCCGGGCAGCATCGCTGAAGACGAGGTCGGGCGGTGTGCCGTCGTCGAAACGCGTCAGTGCCTCGTAGCCGACGGCATGACCCGAGTGCAGATCCACGATCGGCTGGTAGACGGGGCTGAAGGAGCGGGCCGCGAGGATGGCTTCGATGCGCCGGGAGCGCGCCTCGAGGTCGATGGTCACCGCCGCTCGGTGGCGATCTTCCAGCCGCACGACCTCGGTGGCGAAGGCCGCGACGGAGGCCGCGATGGACAGCGCCGGGATGTGCTGCGGCCCGAAGGCGGCCGATTCCTCGCTCTGGACCTCGAAGGCGCCGATGACCCGGCCGAGCACGACGAGCGGGAGGGCCAGGGCCGACTGCGGTTCGCGCGGATCGATGGCCATGCCCGTGAGGTGCTTCGGCAACCCGGCCACGGACGACTGATAGTCGTCCACCATGACCGGTCGGCCGGTGATGATGGCCCGGCTGTTGGGGCTCGCGTTGAGCGGCAGCGGGGGCAGGCTGGCGATGTCCTCCTCCACGCCGTGGGCCGAGGAGAAGACGCAGACGCGTTCGGCGCGCTCGGCCTCGTAGAGGGCGACGAAGATGCCGGTCGTGGGCGTGGTCGCGGCCGCGAAGGCCGCCAGTGCCCGGTAGATGCCAGGCAGATCCTGCGCCGACGATATGGCCGTGACGAGCCCGTCGAGGTGCGCGTCGAGACTCGCATCGGGAGTCATCGACGTCGCCCGCGGGTCACGCCGGCGGACCGCTCGCCGTGATCGTCATCAAAGGACCGTACGCCACGCAGGCCGCGGGCGCCTCATCCAGTTGCGCGATTTCCGGCGGGGGGCACGTCCCACCCGCACGCCGGCGGTCAGCCCCGGTCGAGTGCCTCGAGCACCGGCGCCAGGGCCTCGACGGAGGCGACCGTGATGGGGTCGAGCACGAGCTGCACGTGCCCCACGCCGGCGCGGGCGTAGGCGCGCAGGCCCGCGGCGATGACCTCCGGCGGCCCGGACAGGGGTTCGACGCGGCGTCCGGCCTCCCCACCCTGCCGGCGGCCACGACCCTCGGGCAGCTGCACAAGGACGGCCACCGAGCGCTCGACCGCGGCCGGGTCCCGATCGACGGCCCGGCAGGCGCCGTCGACCCGTGCCACCAGCGCCGACGCACCGTCGGGCGTGTTGGCCGTGTCGGCGTACCAGGCGTTCCAGGCGTCGACGTGGGGCAGCGTGATGCGCAGCATGCGCGGGCCGATCGAGCCGACCATGAGCGGCGGCCCGGACGGTCGCGGCCCGCGCGGCCGCAGCTCGCAGTCGCGCGCCTGGTAGAAGCGTCCGTCGAAGTCGATGGCCCCCTCGCGCAGCAGCGTGCGCAGGATGGTGAAGGCCTCCTCGAAGCGCGAGATGCGCTGCTCGAAGGGGAACCCGTACGCCCGGAACTCGGACTCGTTCCAGCCCGCCCCGAGACCGAGGATGAGCCGGCCGCCGCTGATCTCGTCGATCGTGGCCGCCTTCTTGGCCAGCATGGCCGGGGCGTGGAAGAGGGCGCAGGCGACGAGCGGCCCGAGCTCGATGCGCTCGGTCACGGCGGCGAGCGCGGCCAGCAGGGACCAGGCCTCCCAGGGCCCGCTGGGCTCCTCGTCGGGCAGCCGGTAGAGGAGGTGGTCGCCCACCCAGAGCGAGTCGAGCCCGACCTGTTCGGCCGCGTGGGCCATGTCGCGCAGGTCAGACCAGCGCGCCGGCCACTCGACCTCCGGCAGCTGTACACCGACCTTCAGGGGGCGGCCGGGCGAAACGCGTGCGGTGGCCATCCCCTGCACCCTACCCCGCGCGCCGGCGCGCCGCCACGAGGAGCACGCCGGCCAGGATGAGCGCCCCGCCCACCAGCTGGCGCGGCTCGAGCCGCTCGCCGACGAGGAGCACGGCCGCGGCCACGCCGGCCACGGGGATGAGATTGACCACCACGCCGCTCTCGAAGGCGCTCACGACGCGCACGCCCCGATTCCAGAGCAGGTAGGCGACGCAGGAGGCGCCCAGCGTCAGGTAGACGAAGGCCAGCAGGGCCGGCACGGTCAGCGTGATGCGCGCGCCGCCGAACAGTTCCAGCGCGGCGACCGGGGCCAAGAAGAGCGCGCCGAGCGCCCCGCTCCAGGTGACGGCTGTGAGCGGCGGGACGCTCTGCAGCCGGCCCCCGGCCACGGTGTAGAGCGCCCAGGAGGCGACGGAACCGGCGACCAGCAGGTTGCCCACGAGGCGCCCCGGCAGTTCGGGGCCGGGCGCCTGCGCGGTGGCCACGATGGCCGCGCCGGCGACGCTGAGGGCCAGCGCCAGGAGGCCGATCGCGTCGAGACGCTGGCGCAGGAAAAGCCAGCCGGCGGCGGCCGCCGCGGCCGGCATGGCGCCGCTGATGAGCGCCGTGTCGGAGGCCGTGGTGAGCGCCAGCCCGCTGTTGATGAGAGCGAAGAAGAGTGCCACGCCGGTCAGGCCGAGCACCGCCAGCTGGCGCCACGGCAGGCTCCGCAGTGACGGGGCATCGCTGCGGCGACGCTCGAAGGCGACCAGGAGCAAGGAGGCAGCCGCGAAGCGCAGGAAAGCCAGCGTCAGCGGTGGGACGTCCGTGAGGGCCAGCTTGGTGATGCCGACCGCGCCGCCCCAGACGATGGCCGCAGCGGCCATCGACGCCACGGCCGCGGCGTGGGGCGACGGGCGCACGTCGACGGGCGCGCCGGCGCGCGCCGGTGACGGACCGGCTGAAGACGCCTGGCGTCGGCTCGTGGCGTCGTCCATCCTGCCTCCTCGCGACGATGGGCCGCCGCGGACGGTAGCATCTCCACGACGCCCAGCCCCACCGCTTCCCACCGAGAGCCGTGTTCTACCGCGCCGATCCCTGGCTGCATGTCATCACCGGCTGCATGTCGTCGGGCAAGACCGACGAGCTGCTCCGGCTGCTGCGGCGCGCCGAGATCGCCCGCCGCCGGGTGATCCTCGTGCGCCCCGACGTCGACGACCGCACGCCGCCCGACTTCGCCGAGAGCCGCTCCAAGGCCCGCTTCCCTTCCGTCGTCGTGGCCCGCAGCGAGCCTGACCGCATCGTGCAGCTGGCCAGGGAGCGTGACTCGGACCTGATCGGCATCGAGGAGGCGGAGTTCTTCGACGACCGCATCGTCGACGTGGTCCAGACCCTGCGCGGCTCCGGGCGCCACGTCATCCTGACCGGGCTCAACCTCGACTTCGCGGCACGTCCCTTCGGGCCGATGCCGACGCTGCTCTCGCTGGCCGACGAGGTGACCACGCTGACCGCCATCTGCGTCGTCTGCGGCGAGACGGCGACCCGCACGCAGCGTCTCGTGGGCGGCCGCCCGGCCGCCATCGACGACCCCATCGTGGTCGTCGGCGGCTACGACCAGTCACGCCTCGAGACCTACGAGGCACGCTGTATCCGGCATCACGAGATCGCACCAGCGGTGGGACGAGGCTAGGCTCCGGCGGCGGCCCGCGGACGTGACCAACGGCCGGCACGACGGGCCAGATGGCATATCGCCTCGGACCGGCACGGGCGCGATGCTCTGGCCATGAGAGAGCGACCCCACACGCAGTCGCGATCCGGCGAGTCCCGCTCCGGAGCGGCGCCGGCGTGCGGCCTCTGCCACCGGCCGGTCGGGCTGCGCCAGGCGGCGCGCGCCCGGCTCGGCTGGCGCTCGCTGGTCGTCTGCGACCGCTGCCTCGACAGCGCCGACACCCTGGAGCAGGCGGGCCTCGGCGCCGCCGCCTGAGTCGGCCCCGGGGACGGGCCTACTCGCCCCGGTCGGGGAACGAGATGCAGCCGGTCTCGTCCGGCAGCAGCGGCCGGAACCTGACCAGGTACGTGACGCCCGCATCGCGCCACATGGTCAGTTCGTTCGCGGCGGACAGCACGGCCAGGTTCGCGACCAGCGCGCCGCCCTCGAGGAGGACGCAGCGCGCCGCCTCCCCGAAGCCCTCGGCTGGGACGCCGGCGGTCAGCAGGGGCACGGCCTTGATGGGCCAGTCGCGGACGTTGACGAGCCCGGGTTCGGGCATCTGCGCGGCGTCCCCGGCGCGCGTGAGCAGTCGCATCGCGTGCGGCACGTACGGCTGGGACTCGGCGGTGAGCTCCGGGCCGAAAAAGGTCGGCGCGTCGGCGACGCGGGCGAGGAAGGCTGCCAGGGCGCGCCGCAAGGGGCGCTGCTGTTCCGGGACCATGGCGTCGTCGGCGCCCTCGAGGTAGTAGGCATCGATGCGGTGGACGCGGCCGTCGGCGACGATGGTCACGCGGGTCGTCGCGGCGTCGGCCACGCCGTTGTGGTCGATGCGGGCGATGCCGACCAGCAGGCCGGCATCCCGGGCAGCGGCCAGCAATGCGCTGATGCCTGCCGGCGACAGGCGCTGCACCTGGAGGTTGGGCATCGCCGGCCCGGGGTAGATGGCGACCTGCGGGCCCATGGTGACGACGCGGCCGTCGCCGTAGATGGAGAGGCTGGGCAGGTTGGAGAAGGACCACTCGGGAGGGACGTTGCCGCCGCGCGTCTCGATGCGGAAGACGAGCTGGTCGGCGCCGCTCGGCGGCACCGGGCTCGACGGCGCCGGGGAGCCGCCGGGCGCGAGCCCGCAGGCGGAGGCGAGGAGGGCCAGCAGGATCGGCGCCAGGAAGGTCTTCATGCCCGGCCCCGACGCGTGGCACCGGGCCGCGGTTCCGCGGTGCCGGGCGGCGGCCCGGCGCCGTTGGTCGGGGCGGCGGGATTCGAACCCGCAACCTCGTGCTCCCAAAGCACGTGCGCTGCCGCTGCGCCACGCCCCGACGGGGACATCATAGGCCGCCCGGGCGAGGCGCCCGACGCCCGGCCAGGCACGATCAGGGGCTCGACCAGGGCATCGCGGCGGGCGCGCCACGCTCGATCAGGTAACGCCGGCCGGCGTCGAGGGGCAGCCATGGCCCCTCCTCACCGTCCGGCCACTGGACGCGGACCTCGGCCGCCACGGCGTCGCCAAGGCCGAAGTGGAGCCAGCCCAGTTGGCCCCCGGCGTGGCCGCCGCCGACGGTCACCTCACGCTGCTGCAGCCGGTCACCGGCGCGCAGCTCGACCCAGGCGCCGATGGCGTCGACGTTGGGCGCCGGCTGCCGGAGGCGCAGGGCGAGCCAGCGGCCCAGCGGTGCCGGGCGCCCGGCGTCGCCGCTGCCGACGTTGTGCCACAGGCGGACCGGCTCGCGGCGCGTGACCACCACCAGGTCGAGCAGGCCGTCCAGGTCGAGGTCGGCCAGGGCCGCGCCGCGGGCGCGTGCGAAGTCGACCAGTCCGGCCTCGGGAGCGCGCTCCACGAAGGTGCCGTCCGGCCGGCCGAGGAGCAGGTTGCTCGGGTCGCGCGCGGCGTAGCCGGGCAGCGCTTCCACGTTGCCCTTGGCCACGAAGAGATCCATGTTGCCGTCGTTGTCCACGTCCTGGAACTCGGCGTGCCAGGCCGTGGAAGGGAGCGAGACGTCCCCGGCGTAGGGCCGGTTGGCGGTCACGCCCCGACGGAGGGCGATGTCCTCGTATCGTGGCTGCGCGGCCTGCCCACCGGCCAGCGACTGCAGCTTGTTGTCGCCCTGGCTGGTGAGGAAGATCTCCGGGCGGCCGTCGCCCGTCAGGTCGTGGCTGGCGATGCCCATGCCGAAGACACGCACCGTCTGCCAGCCTTCATCGTGCGTGTAGAGGCGCGGCGGCTCGCCCGGTGCCATGCGCCAGAGCTGCTCCTCACCGTCGCTGTAGTCGCTGTAGTAGTGGCGGTCGTTGGAGACGCGCAGGTCGCGGCGGCCCGTGCGCGACCAATCGCTGAAGAGCATCGAGAGGGCGCACCAGCCCGGTGCCAGGGGCAGCGGCCGGGCGAAGCCGCCCTCGGGTCCTGGGCGCAGCAGCTCGTTGTCGTGGCAGAGGCGGTCCGGGTCGTGGCTGGCCTCGTTCACGTAGTGCCCGAAGGCGAGCGTCGGCCAGGCCGCCGCTCCTTCCCAGGTGGCACTGAACGCGGCCGTCCAGGTGTCGCTCGGGGTGAAGCCCCAGGCAGCGTCGGCCGGCGCGAAGCGACACTCCCCGAGGCCGCGCAGGAGGCGGTCGCGGCCCATGCGCAGCACCGCCAGGTCCGTCCGGCCGTCGCCGTCGACATCGAGCGGGTAGGCGCCGCTGACCGCGTCGAGGTCGGTGACCGCGTCGGGCAGCCGCCGGAAGCGGAGCGGCCCGCCGGCCGGGCTCTCGTTGCGGTAGAAGGCGGCGGGCGCCGAACCGCCGGCGAGGTAGAGCTCCGGGCGGCCGTCGCCGTCGCAATCGAAGACGGCCACGCCGCCGCCCACGACGTAGGGGTAGTCGCCCTGGTAGCGATGGTCGATGCCGGCGGCGGCGGCCTGCTCCACGAAGCGCGGCGCGGTTGCCGGCGCAGGCCCGCCCCACCCCGGCCACCCGCCGGAGCTCACGACCAGCAGTGAGCCCGCCGCGACCAGGGCGGCGCCGGCCAGGCCGGCGGCGATGCGGGGGCGCCGCCACGCCGGCACCCCGCTCACGCGGCTCGGCGCACGTGGCGGCGCCCCGGCCCGTCCATCCCTCGTCGCGGCAGCACGCGCCGATTGAAGCACACGGCCCGCGTGGCGACGCCCGCTCCGCCGGCGGCTTGACGAGGTCGCCGCGGACTCGCATCCTGCGCGCCGGGGCGTATCGGTCGGCGACCTGGCGTCGGGACGGAGGGGTCGGTCATCGAGAGGCGATCGCGGCGCAGCCGCTGGCGAGCGCACACGGGGTCCCTGGCCGCGCTGCTGCTCGCGGGCTGGCTGCTCACGGGTTGCCAGGCGACGCCGCCGCCGTACGTCATCGCGGGCTGCACGCGGACCGACCCCGCTGGCCGCTCGGTGGCGCGCATCTGGGACGAGACGCTGCTCGAGCTGGTCCGCCAGGTGGTGCCGGCCCCTACCGAGCACGCACGCAACCTCTTCCACGTCTCGGCCGCGATGTGGGACGCCTGGGCCGCCTACGACCCGGCGGCCGACGGCTACTTCGTGCACGAGAAGCAGCGCGCCGATGATCCCAGAGCGGCTCGCGAGGCGGCCATCAGCTACGCCGCCTACCGGATCCTGCTGTGGCGCTACGCGCGCGTGGCCGACCTGCCGGCGGCGACCGGGCAGCTCGACGGCGTGATGCGCTCGCTCTGCTACCGCACCGACGTCACGGCCACCACAGGCGATTCGCCGGCCGCCCTCGGCAACCGCATCGCCGAGGCGGTCATCGCCTACGGCCACGGCGACGGGGCGCGCGAGGACGAGCGCTACGTCGATGCCTCCTACAACCCGCGCAACGAGCCACTCGTGGTGACCGAGCCCGGCACGGTCATGCGCGACCCCGACCGCTGGCAGCCGCTCGCGCTCGACAAGCAGCTGGCGCAGAACGGGCTGCCCATCCCGGGCAAGGTGCAGACCTTCATCGGCCCGCACTGGGGCCACGTGACGGGCTTCGCGCTGCCCACCTCCGACGCCGGGACGCCCATCGATCCCGGCCCGCCGCCACGCCTTTCCGATCCGGCCACGGCCGCCGCGTACCGGGAGGCGGCCGTGGAGGTCCTGCGTTACAGCAGCCAGCTCGATCCGGCCGACGGCGTGACCGTGGACGCCAGCCCGGGTGCCATCGGCGGCAGCAGCCTGGGCGCCAACGATGGGCGCGGCCACCGGGTCAACCCGGCCACCGGGCAGCCCTACGCGGCGCAGCTCGTCCTGCGCGCCGATCTCGCGCGCACCCTGGCCGAGTACTGGGCCGACGGTCCCAGGTCAGAGACACCGCCGGGCCACTGGAACGTCATCGCCAACGAGGTCTCCGATGCCCCCGGCTTCGAGCGGCGGCTGGGCGGCAGCGGCCCGGAGCTCGACCGCCTCGAGTGGGACGTCAAGCTCTACTTCGCACTCAACGGCGCCGAGCACGACGCGGCCGTCGCCGCCTGGGGCCTGAAGGGCTTCTACGACTCCGCCCGGCCGATGTCGATGATCCGCTACATGGGCGGCCGTGGCCAGTCGTCCGACCCATCGGGCCCCGCCTACGACCCGCAGGGGCTGCCGCTGGTGCCCGGCCTGATCGAGGTCGTGACCGCCGGCTCAAGCGCCCCGGGTCAGCGGCACGCGAACCTCGGCAAGCACATCGGTGAGGTCGCCGTCCGCACCTGGCGGGGCTTCCCCGCCGACCCGGCCAGCCAGACCAGCGGCGTGGGCTGGATCCGGGCGGTCGAGTGGGTGCCGTACCAGCGCGCGACCTTCGTGACGCCCGCCTTCGCGGGGTACGTCTCGGGCCACAGCACCTTCAGCCGCGCTGCGGCCGAGGTGCTCACAGCGATGACCGGCGACGCCTTCTTCCCGGGCGGTGCGTACGAGTGGACGCTGCCCGCCGGGAAGCTCCAGCACGAGAAGGGCCCGACGCGCGATGTCACCCTCCGCTGGGCGACCTATGCCGACGCCGCCGACCAGGCCGGCCTCTCACGGCTCTACATGGGCATCCACATCGCCGCGGATGACTTCACCGGCCGGCGCATCGGCTGGACCTGCGGCCGCGACGCCTGGGCGCTCGCCACGCGCCACTTCGACGGTTCGGCACGACCCTAACGCCGCGCAGCGGCCTCGAAGACGCGCTCGATGACGCGCAGGTTGGCCACGGCATCCTCGGGCGGGACGGGCGTCGGCAGACCGTCGAGCACGGCCGCCGCGAAGCGCTCGGCCTCGACCGCGTAGGGGTCCGCGGCCGGGATGACGATGCGCTCCGTGGCCGGCGCCACCGGCGGGTCCCCGCCGGCGCTGACCTCGATCACCGTGGGTCGGTCGGGCGGGATGTTGAAGGGGATGCCGACCGAGATGCGGCCGCGCGTGCCGTAGACCTGCACGCGCTGGTCGTCCTCGGCGCGCGTCGAGCAGGTGAAGTCGGCGACGCCATCCTCGAAGACGAGCAGCCCGCTGGTCAGCGTGTCCGTGTCGGTCGTGGCGTCGCGCACGCTGACTGCGTCGACCCGGATGGGCTCGCCGCCGAAGAGCATGCGCGAGAGATTGATGCAGTAGCAGCCGATGTCGTAGAGGGCGCCGCCGCCGTAGGCGCCGATGTTGCGGATGTTGGCCGGGTCATCGTTGTAGTACGAGAACCAGCTCTGGACGGCGACCAGGCGGCCGATGCGTCCGCTGGCCACCAGCTCGCGCACCGCCAGCCAGGATGGATGGAGGCGGTACATGAAGGCCTCCATCAGCTGCACCCCTGCCGCGGCCGTGGCGTCGATCATGCGCTGGGCGTCGGCCGCGGTCAGCGCCAGAGGCTTCTCGCACAGGATGTGCTTGCCGGCCTCGGCCGCGGCGACGGTCCACTCGGCGTGCAGGTGGTTGGGCAGCGGGATGTAGACGGCATCGATGCCGGGGTCGGCCAGGAGCGCCTCATAGGAGTCGTGGACGCGCTCGATGCCGAGCCGCTCGGCGATGGGCCGCGCCCGTGTCGCGTCACGCGAGGCGATGGCCGCGACCTGGCAGCGCTGGGCTTTCTGGATGCCCGGGATGACCTTCTCCACGGCGATCCTGGCAGTCGACAGGACGCCCCAGCGCAGGCTACTCATCGATCCTCCCTTGACATGGCCCGGTCGTTGGCGGAGTCTGTCACAAACATTTGGAAGAGAGGAACACAAACCGGGTGGCGATGGTCTGGCAGCAGGCGGTCGGGCAGCGAAGCGAGACGGCGCACCGGGCGAACCTCAGCGCCATCGCACGCGAGCTCCACGCGCATGGCCGGCTCTCGCGCTCCGCGCTCGTGGCCCGCACCGGCCTGACGCGCACCACCATCCGCGGCCTGATCGGCGAGTTCGCCGCCGCAGAGCTGGTCTCCGAGGAGCGGCCCGCGCCGCTGGGCGTGCCCGGCCGGCCCTCCCCGCTGGTCCGCCTGGAGCCCGAGGGCGGGGTGGTGCTGGCCCTGGAGATCGCCGTGGACTCCCTGGCGGCGGCCTATGTCGGCCTGGGCGGCGTGGTCATCGACCGCATCCGCGTGGACCGGCCACGGGCCCACCTCTCCGTGGACGAGATCGGCTCCGATCTGGCCGCGCTGGCCGGGCAGCTGCGGTTGCCGCAGCGCGCCCGTGGCGCCCTCATGGGCATCGGCGTGGCCGTCGTGGGTATCGTGCGCCGCAGCGACGGCTTCGTGTCCGTGGCGCCCAACCTCGGCTGGCGCGACGTGCCCCTGGGCGCTCGCCTGGCACGCGCGCTGCAGACGAACCTCCCCATCAACGTGGCCAACGAGGCCGACCTGGGCGCGCTGGCCGAGCACCGCCGCGGTGCCGGTGTCGGCGCCGAGCACCTGCTCTTCGTTTCGGGCGAGGTCGGCGTCGGCGGCGGCATGATCGTGGCCGGCGCGGCGGCGGTGGGAGCCGCCGGTTATGGCGGGGAGATCGGCCACATGCCCGTCAACCCGACCGGCGTCGCCTGCGGCTGCGGCTCGTCCGGCTGCTGGGAGACGGAGGTCGGCGAGCGGGCGCTGCTGGCGCTGGCGGGGCGCGACCCGTCCGGCGGCGCGGCAGAGGTTGACGGGGTGCTGGGTGCGGCGCAGGCAGGCGACGCGCGCGCGCTGGCCGCCCTCGACAGCGTGGGCCGCTGGCTGGGCATCGGCCTGGCCGGGCTGGTCAACCTGCTCGACCCGGAGCGCATCATCCTGGGCGGCCTCTTCGGGCGCGTCCATCCCTACGTGGCGCGGCGCATCGAGGAGGAGCTGGACCGACGGGCACTGGCCGCGCCGCGCCAGCTGGTGCGGGTGGTGCCGGCCCGGCTCGGCATCGACGCGCCGCTCATCGGGGCCGCCGAGCTGGCCCTGCAGGCGTTCCTCGACGACCCGGCCGCCTGGCTGCGGCCCCGCCGGCCGACGGCTGCGGCGGGTCAGCGCTTGAGCGGGGGAGTGGAGGGTGTAGCCTAGCGAGATGGTGCGGTCATGGAGTCGCGCTGGAACGCGCGCACAGACGGGCACAGGAGGAGGAGGGTTCATGTCGAGACGACGATTCCCGGCGATCTTCGCGGCCCTGTTCGTGGCGGCCGCGGCGTGTCAGCCGGGAGGGGGGACGGGCGGCGGCGATTGCGTCGTCGGCGTCTCCTGGAACAACTACCAGCAGCCGCGCTGGGCCAAGGCGGACGAGCCCGCCATCAAGAAGGCCATCGAGGCCGGCGGCGGCAAGTACATCCGGGCTGACGCCCAGGACAAGGAAGACGTCCAGCTGCAGGACATCGACAGCCTGATCAACCAGGGTGCCAAGGTCCTCATCGTGCTGGCCAAGGACAACAAGGCCATCCTGCCGGCCATCGAGAAGGCCAAGGCGCGCAACATCCCGGTCATCGGCTACGACCGCCTGATCGAGGACCCGAGCGTCTTCTACATCACCTTCGACAACGAGAAGGTGGGCACGCTCATGGCCCAGGAGGTCATGAAGGCCAAGCCGAAGGGCACCTACGTGGTCATCAAGGGCCACAAGGCCGATCCCAACGCCGACTTCCTGCGCGGCGGCATGGACAAGGCCGGCCTCAAGGACGCCGTCGCCAAGGGCGACATCACCATCGCCTACGAGGAATACACGGACGGCTGGAAGACCGAGAACGCCCAGAAGAACATGGAGGCGGCGCTGGCCAAGACCAACAACAAGGTCGACGCGGTCCTCTCCGAGAACGACAGCATGGCCATCGGCGTGGTCGCCGCGCTGGACAAGGTCGGCCTCGCCGGGACGGTCCCGGTGAGCGGCCAGGACGGCGATGAGGCCAACCTCAACAACGTGGCCAAGGGACTGCAGTTGGTCGACGTTTGGAAGGACGCCTTCGCGCTGGGCGAGACGGCCGGCAATGCCGCCGTGCAGCTCTGCAAGGGCGCCAAGCTGGCCGACCTCAGTGCACCCTCCACGCTCAAGGAGCACGTCGCTCCCGAGAAGGGCGCCAAGGCCCAGCCGTTCACCACCCCCAACGGGACGACCGTGCAGTCGATCGTGCTCAAGCCGACGCCCATCACGGCCGCCAACCTCGATCTGCCGATCAGCCTCGGCTGGATCACCAAGGACAAGGCCTGCGCGGGCGCCAAGCCCGACGTGGCAGCCTGTAAGTGACCCTCACCGGCTGAGGAAGAGCCGGATCCGGGGCCTGCGTCCGACGCGTCGGACGCAGGCCCTTCAGCTACGCAGACGCGTGAGGCATCGAGATGTCTGACGTCCCGGCCGCGCTCCCGCAGCAGACGGAGACCCGCGCACGTCCGTCACTGCGCGAGCTGGTGGCAGCGACCGAGATCGACCTGCGCCTCTTCGGCATGGTCGTGGCGCTGGTGGCCATCGTGCTCGGTTTCGGCCTCGCCACCGGCGGCCGGTATCTCGAGCCGGCCAACCTCATCACCCTCTCCGTGCAGGCCGCGGCCGTGGCCATCATCGCCACGGGCATGGTGCTCATCATCGTCTCGCGCAACATCGATCTCTCGGTCGGCTCGATCGTGGGCGTGGTGGCGATGTCCTATGCGCTGCTCATGACCGAGTACCTGCCGCGCATCTTGGGCTTCGAGAACCCCTTCACCTGGATCATCGCCCTCGCCCTCGGCCTTGCCATCGGCGGCTTCATCGGCGGCCTCCAGGGCTTCATCATCGCCTACGTCGGCGTGCCCTCCTTCGTGGTCACGCTGGGCGGCCTGCTCATCCTGCGCGGCCTGGTCTGGGTCATGTCGAGCGGCGCCTCGGTCTCGGGCCTGGACCCCACCTTCCAGCTGCTGGGCGGCGGTCCCGAAGGTTCCCTCGGCGGCACCGCCAGCTGGATCGTCGGCGCGGCGCTCTGCGCCGGCATCGTCTGGCTCATCGTCTACAACCGCCGGCAGCGCCGGAAATTCGGCTTCCCACTGCGGCCGGCCTGGGCCGAGGTGCTACTGGCCGGCGCGGGCATCGGCGTGACCTTGCTGCTGGTCAAGATCGCCAACGACTATCTCTGGCCGGCGCCGCTCGCCGAACGCTACGCGCGTGAGAACGGCATCACCGTCCCGCCCGGCGGCCTGCGCATCGAGTCGGGCATCCCGTATCCGCTGCTGCTGGTGCTGGTGGTGACACTGCTGATGGCCTTCATCGCCACGCGGCGTCGTTTCGGCCGCTACGTGTTCGCCATCGGCGGCAACCCCGAGGCGGCCGAGCTGGCCGGCATCAACACGCGCCTGACGATCATGAAGACCTACATCCTGCTGGGCGTGCTGTGCGGCCTCAGCGCGGCCATCGCCGCGGCACGACTCAACGGCTCGACGCTCGACGTCGGCGTCGGCTACGAGCTCTACGTCATCGCCGCAGCGGTCATCGGCGGCACCTCGTTCGCGGGCGGCATCGGCACCATCCCGGGCGCCGTGCTGGGTGCGCTGGTGATGCAGTCGCTCGCCTACGGCGTGAGCTTCATGGGCTTCTCGTCGCCGGTCCAGAACATGATCGCCGGCATCGTGCTCATCGTCGCCGTCGGCTTCGATAGCTGGAACCGGCGCCGGGCCGGGTAGGGAGGGGCCGTGCCATGACCGTCGAGGCGCGCATCCCGCTGGTGGAGATGCGCAACATCCATGTCTCGTTCGGCGGCGTGCGCGCCGTCAACGACGTCAGCGTGGATCTCCACGCCGGCGAGGTGGTCGGCCTCGTGGGTGGCAACGGTGCCGGCAAGTCGACCCTCATGCGGGCCCTCTCCGGCGCCCACCGGCCCGACTCGGGCGAGATCCTCGTCGAGGGCCAGCCGGTGACCATCGCCAACCCGCGCGACGCCAAGGACCTGGGCATCGAGTGCATCTATCAGACGCTGGCCCTGGCCGACAACGTCGACGCGCCCGCCAACCTCTTCCTGGGCCGGGAACTGACGACCGTCTGGGGCACGCTCGACGAGTCGGCCATGGAGGACCGCACACGCAAGGTGATGGGCCGCCTCAACCCGCGCTTCACCGCCTTCAACAAGCCGGTGCGCTACCTCTCCGGCGGGCAGCGCCAGGCGGTGGCCATCGCGCGCGCCATCCACTTCAACGCGCGCGTCCTGATCATGGACGAGCCGACCGCCGCCCTCGGGCCGGCCGAGACGGCGCAGGTGCGCGACGTCATCCGGCAGCTCAAGAGCGAGGGCATCGGCATCTTCCTGGTCAGCCACGACATCCACGACGTCTTCGACCTGGCCGACCGGATCAGCGTCATGTACCACGGCCGCATCGTGGACACGGTCAGCAAGGCCGAGGTGACCATCGACGAGGTCCTGGGCATGATCATCCTGGGCAAGCCGCCGGCGGCCGTGACGAGCCAGGAGCTGGCCGAGCTGCGCGGCTGAGCATCCGCGACTGGCCGAGGAGGAGCGGAGGGCGATGATGGAGGCCGAGTTCTTCGACGAGGTCCGCGGCCGGGTCCCCTTCGGCGGGCTGAACGCGCGCGAGCCACTCGCCTACCGGGTCTACCAGCCCGACCGGCTCGTGCTGGGGCGGCGCATGGAGGACCACCTGCGCATCGCGGTCTGCCTCTGGCACTCCTTCAACTGGCCCGGCTCGGACGTCTTCGGCGTGGGCACCTTCGACCGGCCCTGGCTCGCCGCCGGCGTCGAGCCGGCGCAGGCGATGCGCGAGAAGCTGGCCGCCGCCTTCGAGTTCGTGCACAAGCTGGGCGTGCCCTTCTTCTGCTTCCACGACCGGGACGTGGCGCCCGAAGGGAGCAGCTGGCGCGAGACGCGGGCGCACCTCGAGGCCGCCGTGGAGCTGATCGAGGGCCACATGGCGCGTACCGGCGTGCGCCTGCTGTGGGGCACCGCGAACCTCTTCTCGCACCCACGCTACGCGGCCGGCGCCGCCACCAACCCCGACCCGGAGGTCTTCGCCTACGCCGCCGCGCAGGTCAAGCTGATGCTGGAGGTGACGCAGCGGCTGGGCGGCGCCAACTACGTACTGTGGGGTGGCCGCGAAGGCTACGAGACGCTGCTCAACACGGACCTGGCCCGCGAGGAGGCACAGTTCGCGCGCTTCCTGCACCTGGTGGCCGAGCACAAACACCGCCTCGGCTTCGACGGCACGCTGCTCATCGAGCCCAAGCCCCAGGAGCCGACCAAGCACCAGTACGACTACGACTCGGCGACGGTGCTGGGCTTCCTCGCCCGTCACGGCCTGGAGGACGAGTACCGCGTGAACCTCGAGGTCAACCACGCCACGCTGGCCGGCCACAGCTTCCACCACGAGGTGGCCTGGGCCATCGCCAGCGGCGTCTTCGGCAGCGTCGATGTCAACCGCGGCGACTACCAGAACGGCTGGGATACGGACCAGTTCCCGAACTCGGTGGACGAGCTGGCGCTGGCGCTCTACGAGATCGTGCGCAGCGGCGGCTTCACCACGGGCGGCTTCAACTTCGACACCAAGCTGCGCCGCCAGAGCCTGCACCGGAGCGACCTCTTCCATGCCCACATCGGCGGCATCGACACGCTCGCCCGGGCGCTGCTCGTGGCGGCACGGCTCATCGAGGAGGGCGAGTTGGAGCGGCTGCGCCGGGAGCGCTATGCAGGCTGGGGCGAGCGCCTGGGCGCGGCGGTCATGTCGGGCGAGCTGGACCTGGCCGCGCTCGAAGCGCGGGTGGCCGATGGTGGCATCGATCCGCGCCCCGTCTCGGGACGCCAGGAGCTGCTCGAGAACCTCGTCAACCAGGCCATCTGGTCGGTGGACGGGCCCGCCTCGCCAGAGTCCGCCGAGCGGTGAGCGCGGGCCGGGGGTCCGGCCCGGCCGGCCGGCACGTCCTCGCCCTCGACGTCTCGACCACCGCCACCAAGGCCCTGCTGGTCGACGATGCGGGCGGCATCGCCGGCGTGGCCGCCTCGGAGTACCCCTTCGCCGCGCCGCGGCCGGGCTGGAGCGAGCAGGACCCGGCGCTCTGGTGGACGGCCAGCCTGCAGGCCATCCGGGAGGTCCTGGCCACCTCCGCGGTGGACCCGGCTTCTGTCGCGGCGGTCGGCCTCAGCGGCCAGATGCACGGCCTGGTGCTGCTCGACGCGGCGGGCGATGTGATCCGGCCGGCCATCCTCTGGAACGACCAGCGCACGCAACGCCAGTGCGACGCGATGCGCGCTGCCGTGGGACGAGAGCGGCTCATCGCGCTCACGGGCAACGACGCGCTGACCGGCTTCACGGCGCCCAAGATCCTCTGGCTGCGCGACGAGGAGCCCGAGGCGCTGCGGCGCACGCGCCGCATCCTGCTGCCCAAGGACTACGTGCGCTTCCGCCTGACCGGCGAGGCCGCCACCGACTGTGCCGATGGATCGGGCACGATCCTCTTCGACCTTGCCGCGCGGGCCTGGTCGGACGAAGTGCTGGCCGCGCTCGGCATCGACCCGGCCTGGCTGCCGCGCGTCGCGGAAGGCCCCCAGGTGAGCGCCGTCATCGGCCGCGCCGCGGCCGATGACACCGGGCTGCCTGCGGGCACGCCGGTCGTGGCGGGCGGCGGCGACCAGGCCGCCAACGCCGTGGGCCTGGGCGTCGTGGAGGCTGGCCAGGTGGCCCTCTCGGTGGGCACCTCGGGCGTGGTCTTCGTGGCGACCGACCGGCCCGTGGTCGAGCCCGACGGGCGACTGCACGCCTTCTGCCATGCCGTGCCGGGGCGCTGGCACCTGATGGGCGTGATGCTCTCCGCGGCCGGCAGCCTGCGCTGGTTCCGCGACGCCTTCGCCCCGGGGGTGACCTTCGAGCGTCTGGTCGAGGCTGCCGCGGGCGTGCCCGCCGGCAGCGAGGGGCTGCTCTTCCTGCCCTACCTCGTGGGCGAGCGGACGCCGCATCCCGACCCCGACGCGCGCGGCGCCTTCGTCGGGCTGACCGTGCGCCACGGACTGGCGCACCTGACGCGGGCGGTCCTGGAAGGCGTCGCCTTCGGGCTGCGCGATTCGCTCGAGCTGGTGCGGGCCGTCATGCGTGAACCCATCCCGTCCGTGCGCGCCTCCGGCGGCGGCACGCGCAGCCTGCTCTGGCGGCAGATCCTGGCCGACGTGCTGGAGGTGCCCCTGGAGACGACCGTCACCTCCGAGGGGGCAGCCTACGGCGCGGCTCTGCTGGCGGCCGTGGGCGCCGGCTGGTACACCTCGGTGGCCGAGGCGGCCGCGGCCTGCGTGCGGCCGGCCTCGCGCGTCGAGCCGGGCTCCGACCGCGCTGCGTACGGACCGACCTACGCGGCCTACCGCGACCTGTACCCGGCCCTCCGCCCGACGTTCGCGGCCGCGGCACTGCGCGGCTGACGCCTCAGGCGCCGGTCGCGGCGACCAGTGGCACCAGCGCCTCGTCGAGCTCCTCGTCGCTCGGGCCGCAGTCGACACGTGCCAGGTACCAGCGCTCGACGTGCTCCACGTGCGCGCCCGGCTCGAGGCGAGTCAGCGGTCCGAGGGTCTCGAGCTCCAGCATCTCCGGGTCGGTGAAGATCTGCGTGTTGCAGCCCATGTCCGGGTAGACGGCCGCTGGCAGGCAGGGGTAGCGCTTGAGAAGCACCTCGCCGTCGAGCAGGTAGGCCGCCCAGCCACGCGTGTTGAGGAAGCCCGCTTTCTGCTTGCTGGTGGCGCTCGGGTCCTGGCGCAGCTGGACGTAGCGCCGACCCCAGCTCCAGCGTGGGTCGCTCATGTCCGTGTACGACCAGAGCACGACCGGTCGGACCGGCGCCAGCGCCTCGGGGTGCGGCCGGAACTCTTCCTGGGGGACGATGGCCCGGCCACCCGGGGCCATCACCGAGAGCGCCCACGGCGCGAGCTCGACCGCCCAGGCACCCCGGTTGATCAGGCGGTGCGCCACCTCCACGCGGGCGGCGCCAGGATCGAGCGTGAGCCGCAGCTCCTTGCCCAGGCCGTTGGGTTGGTCTTCCCCGCGCAGGGTCAGCGTGCGGCCGTCCCAGTGCTGGCCGATCGGCACGTTGTCCGGGCTGTAGGTGCGCGGGAAGTCCTCCGGGGCGTGCCACAGTCGATGCCCGCCGTAGATCCGCCACTCAGCGTCGCCCGTCCGACCCAGCTGCTCGGGATACTCGCGGAAGAGGTTGCGGCCGCCGACGAAGCCGAGGCGGATGACGCGCGGGCCGACCTCGGTCGGGGCCACCAGCTCGATGAGCCCGTTGGACAGGCGAAGGCACTCGCCCCAGCCGCCGTACTCGACCATCTCGATCATGGATCCTCCCGAACGGCGCCTACGCTACACCGCCGCGCGGGACGGTTTCGAGCGACCGTCAGGCCGGCACGGACCGGCTTGCTACACTGCGGCGGCTCCGGCCGCCGATGGGGGCGGCCGTCTTCCGGAGGTCCCGTTGCAGGCTCGTGCGCGGCGCCCCGAGCAGGGTCGGGCCGACGGGCGCCGCATCGTCGCGGCGGTGCTCTCCTCGATCGTGCCCGGGCTGGGCCAAGCGATGAACCACGATCGCCGCTCGATCGTCGTCTTCGGGCTGCCCGTCGCCATCCTGATCGTGCTCGGACTCTCGCTATGGCTGGCCCTCCAGGCGCGCCTGCTGGCGCTGCTGCTCAAGCCCGACGCCGTCCTGGCGCTGCTGATGGTGAACCTGCTGCTGCTCGCCTGGCGCCTGGCCGCCGTGGCGCATGCCTTTGCGCTCGGCGGCAGCGGGCCTGTCGGCCGGCTGGGCATGCTGGGCCTGGTGGGCGTGCTGGCCTGGACCGCCGTCCCCCAGGCGGCCGGCGGCTGGGTCGGCCTGCGGGTCTACGAGACGACCCAGGCAGTGTGCGTCAGCTGCCGCATCGGCAATCCACCGGCACAGCCGGGCCTGCCGACGCCGACGCCGCTCTTCCCCGGCGACGACCCCGGCTCCACCGCCGGCCCGACGCCGATGCCGGAGGAACGCATCAACATCCTGCTGCTCGGCATCGACTCGCGCCCGACGCGCCGCCACGCGCTGGCCGACACGATCATCGTCGCCTCCGTCGACCCGCTGGGCAAGACGGTCTCCATGCTCTCCATCCCACGCGACCTGGTCGACGTGCCGCTGCCGAACGGCAAGCGCTTCCGGCCGAAGATCAACTCGCTGCTCTCGCACGTCAACGCCAAGCCCGACGATCCGGCCTTCGCCTGGGCGAAGGGATCCGGCACGCGGGCGCTGCAGGACGCGGTGGGCACGCTGCTCGGCATCCGCATCCACTATTACGCCAAGGTCGACCTGCCCGGCTTCATCCGCGTCGTCGATGCCGTGGGCGGCGTCGACATCCGCGTGCGCAAGCGTCTCGCCGCGCCCGACTACGCCGACTTCGGCGTCTACGGCTTCGTGGTCGAGCCCGGCCGGCACCACTTCGACGGCAAGGAGGCGCTGGCCTACGCGCGCATCCGCAAGGCGAACGGGGAGAGCGACTTCACGCGCGCGGCACGCCAGCAGGAGGTGCTCCTCGCCGTGCGTGACGCCGCCCTGGACGGCGGGGCGCTGGCCCTGCTGGGCCGCCTCGACCGGCTGCTCAAGGCCGTCGAAGGCGCCATCCGGACCGACCTGCCGCCCGACCGCTTCAGCGACCTGGCCTTCCTGGCCGAGGAGATCGGCGCGAACCGGGTGACCAACGTCGTGCTCCAGCATCCGCTGGTGCGCCCCGGCCGCAACGATCCGCGCGGCTCGATCCAGATCCCCGACGTGGCGGCCATCCGGCGCATGGCGGCCAAGCTCTTCCCGGACCCGGGTGAGCCGCCGGTGCCCTGGCCCAGCCCGACACCGACCAGGAAGCCACGCGCCAGCGCGTCGCCCACCCTGACGCCGTGAGACCGACCGCGGCGCGCGTCGCTGCGGCGCTCACCAGCCCAGGCGACGGAGCTCCCGGGCCAACGCCTGGGCGGCGAGCGCGCGATGGGAGACGCGGTTCTTCTCCTCGGCCGACAGCTGGCCCACGGTGCGACCGCCGGGCGGCTCGGTGAGCGGCTCGAAGACCGGGTCGTAGCCGAAGCCGGCCGAGCCTCGGGCGGCCAACGCGATGCGGCCTTCGAAGACGCCCTCGCGCACGATCGGCTCGCCGCGCGAGCCGGGGCCGTCGGCCAGCGTCGGATCGATGACCACCAGCGCGCAGCGATAGCGAGCCGTGCGCTGCCCCGCGGGGATACCGTCGAGCTCGCGCAGCAGCTTGGCGTTGTTCTGCTCGTCGCTGGCCCGCTCGCCGGCATAGCGGCGGGTGCGCACGCCGGGACCGCCGCCGAGCGCGTCGACCTCGAGGCCACTGTCGTCGGCCAGCGTGGGCAGATCCGAGCGGGCGGCATAGAAGCGTGCCTTGATGAGGGCGTTGCCGGCGAAGCTGTCGGCATCCTCCGCGGGCTCGCCCTCCACCTGCACGTCGTCGAGGGAAAGGAGCTCGATGGCCGGCAGATCGAGCAGCGTGCGCAGCTCGCCGAGCTTGTGAGCGGAGCGCGTCGCGATGAGCAGCCGGCGCCGGCGCGGGGCCTCGGTCACTCGGCGCGAGCGAGGATGGCGCGCTGGGCCTCGAAGAGCGCCCGCAGGCCGCCGTCGGCGAGCGCCAGCAGGCGCTCCATGGCTGCCCGGTCGAAGGGCTTGCCCTCGGCGGTGCCCTGCAGCTCGACGTAGGTGCCCGCGTCCGTGCCGACCACGTTGAAGTCCACCTCGGCGCGCGAGTCCTCGGAGTAGTCGAGGTCGAGCAGCGCCGCCCCGTCGACGATGCCGACGCTCACGGCGGCGATCTGGTTGACCAGGGCGGCTTCGAGGCCGATGCGGCGCAGGGCCAGCGCCAGCGCCACGTAGCCGCCGGTGATCGAGGCGGTGCGTGTGCCCCCGTCGGCCTGGAGCACGTCGCAGTCGATGGTCACCGTGCGCTCCCCGAGCCTGGCCGTGTCGACCACGCCCCGCAGGGAGCGGCCGATGAGGCGCTGGATCTCGTGCGTGCGGCCCCCGGCGCGGCCCTTGGTCACCTCGCGCTGCGTCCGCTCCGAGGTGGCCCGCGGCAGCATCGAGTACTCGGCCGTGACCCAGCCGGTGCCCTTGCCGCGCAGGTGCGGCGGGATGCGCTCCTCGACGGTCGCCGCACACAGCACGTGCGTGTCGCCGACCTCGATGAGGCAGGAGCCCTCGGCCCACTTCTGGACCTGCGTGCGGATGCGCACAGGGCGCAGCTGTGTCGGTGCCCGCCCGTCCTGGCGGAAGCTGGCGCTGCCGATGCTCACTGCCGTGCCTCCACATCCCCTGCCGACCCGCCACCGACCGGTGTGAGCGGCCCGGCACGCTCGTCGGCCTTGGCCCGATCCCAGAGCTCGTCCAGCTCCTCGAAGGTGAGGCTCGACAGCGGCGTGCCGCGCTGCTCAGCGTAGCGCTCCACGCGGGCGAAGCGGTGGGCGAACTTGGCGTTCGCCGCGCGCATGGCCGCCTCGGCATCGATGCCCAGCTTGCGGCCAAGGTTGACGATGACCAGCAGGAGGTCGCCGAACTCCTCGCGGCGGGCAGGTTCGTCCTGCGCACCGAGCAGCTCCGTCGCCTCCTCGGCCAGCTTCTCGATGACGCCCTCGATGTCCGGCCAGTCGTAGCCCAGCGAGGCGGCGCGCTCCTGGATCTCCTGGGCATAGGCCAGTCCGGGCAGCGACCGCGAGAGGCCGGCGAAGGCCTCAGGCATCGCGGCGGCCGCCTCCGGTCCGCTCGCCGCGCTGGTCGTCCGGGCGGCATCCGCGGCTGCTGCGGCATCGGCACGCTCGCCGGCCTTGATGCGCTCCCAGTTGCGCAGCACCTCCTCGGCCGAACGCGCCTCGGCGTCGCCGAAGACATGCGGGTGGCGGCGCACGATCTTGGCCATGATGGCGCGGTAGACGTCGGAGAGGTCGAAGACGCCCGCCTCGGCCGCGTACTGGGCATGCAGCACGACCTGCAGCAGCAGGTCGCCCAGCTCCTCGGCCAGCGCCGGCGTGGCGCCGCCATCGAGCGCGTCGTAGACCTCGTAGGCCTCCTCGAGCAGGAACTTCTTGAGCGAGCGGTGATCCTGCTCCCGGTCCCACGGGCAGCCGTCCGGCGCCCGCAGGCGCGCTGCCAGCCAGGGCAGTGCATGGGGACTGGCCAAGTCGTGCTCGCCTTCGAGCGGCGGCAGCAGCCAGGTCCCGTCGGCCAACGCCTCCGGCGTCAGCTGCCCCAGCGTGGTGTCGGCCCGGCCGTCGAGCGCGAGGGCCGGCTGGTCCGGCGGGTAGAGTCCCCGCAGGACCGCCAGCGGCTCCGCTGGTCGGGCGTGGCGCCCGGGCAGCACCGGCGCATCGAAGCCGGCGTCGAGGCCCGCGTCGACGTCGGGCACCGCCCCCGTGGCGGGCAGCACCACCAGCGGCCAGCCCGGCTCGACGGGCCGCCGCGCCAGGCGGTCGGCCGCCACCAGCTGCACGCCGTCGTCCGGGCGGACGCCGCGCGCGCCGAGCGCCTCTACCAGGGCGGCGGGGTCGAGCGGGCCGGTCATGGCCTACTGCGTGGGCAGTTCGCCGCCGAGTGCCGCCGAATCGCGGTGGATGGTGCCGTCGTCCTCGGCCGCCTGCTTCTGCGGCTGGTACCAGTTCTGGAAGGCGTTCGACTCGATGGCCGAGCGCTGCTCGTCGTCGACCGGCCGCGCGCGGCGCTCGAGGACCTTGTAGACGTGGAAGCCGTCGTCGAGCTCCACCCCCGAGGTCGACACCTGGCCTGCCTGCAGGGCGAAAAGGGCGTCCTCGACCTTCTTCTCGAGCTGGTAGCGCGCGACCCAGCCGATATCGCCGCCGTCGTCGGCGCTGGGGCCGTCGGAGTGCTCCCTGGCGATGGCCGCGAAGTCCGCGTCGGGCGCCTTGACCAGCTCGAGCACTGCCTTGAGCCGCTCATCGGCGGCTGCCTTCTTCTCCACGAAGAGGATCACATGCCAGCCGAACTGGCTCTTCACGGGGCCGATGATCTCGCCCTTCTGGTGCTCCTTGTCGAAGACCGCGTCGGCGAACTCCTGGACCATCCGCCCGCGGGTGAAGAAGCCCAGGTCGCCTCCCTGGGCGCCCGAGCCCTTGTCGTCGCTCTCGGCCTTGGCCAGTTCCGCGAACTGCGTCTGACGCTCCTCGACCGAGGCGATGGCGCGCAGCTTGGCGGCGGCCGCGTCGGCCAGCTTCTGGGCGGCCGCCCAGGCCGGGTCGTCTTCGGGCAGGTCGGCCGCGGCTTGCGAGTCGTCGTTGGGCGAGTAGAGGATGTGCGAGGCCTTGACCTCGGCACCGGCGGCCGTGGGATCGCCCGCATCGCCGGTCGTGGCGATGACGATCTCGGCGGCGCGCACCTGCTCCTGCTCGCCGGTCGTGGCATCGGCGACGATCTTCTGCTCGAGCTTCTCCTGCAGGATGCGGCCGGCGAGGTCGCTGCGGTATGCGGCCAGCCCGACGCGCCGCTCGATCTCCTTGAGCATCGCCTCGTCCTTGACGGCGGGCGTGATCTCGGCCACGCGCCCGATGCGGAAGACACCGTCGGCGCCCTCGATGACCTCGGTGGTGCCGCCCGATTCGAGCTTGAAGAGGGCCTCCACCCAGGCCTTGTCGGTGTCGTTCTCGCTGGTCAGCGTGCCGTAGTCGCCGCCGCGGGAGCGACTCGAGTCGGTCGAGTAGCGGACGGCCACCTCCTGGAAGCTCTTGCCGGCGCGCAGTTCGGCCAGGGCATCCTGGGCCTTCTTGCGCGCGGCCGCCGTCTGCTCGCTGGTCGGCGCGTCCTTGCCGCTGTCGACCTCGGGTTCGACGAAGACGGCGTAGACGTGGCGCAGCTCGGGCGTCGAGGCCTCCCGCTCCAGGCGCTGGTCGATCTCCTGCTCGCTGACGCTGACGCCGAGCGGCCCTGCGAGGCGCTCCTGGAAGCGCTGGTCGATGAGCGACTCGATGGCCTCAGCGGCAAGCTGCTGCCGGCGCTGCGAGATGGCCTGCAGCTGCTGGGCGGCGAAAGCCGGGTCGATCTCGCCCTTGGCGATCGACTCGCGCAGGCGGCGCTCGGAGATCTCGAGGCGCAGCGCGCCGACCTGACCGCGCTCCAACCAGACATCGCGCGTGATGGCCGAGCCGCCCACGGACGCCACCGGCTTGAGGTGCTTGTCGTACCAGTCGAGGCCGAAGGCCGCCACCAACACCAGCAGCGCCACGACCACGAGCCCGATGAAGCCCAACGTGGCCAGGAACTGCTGGCGCTCCTCGGCCTCCCAGTGCGAGCGGCGCTTGGGGCCACGGAGGAGCTTCAGGCGGAGGGTCATGGGGGGACGTGGTCTCCGATCTGGTGGGTCGCACGGGCGGCTCGCGCGCGAGGCGTCGCGGCGCGGCCGGTCCCGGCAGGACGGCGCCGTAGTCTAGCGCACGCGGGCGGCGGCCGGCCTCGCCGGGGCGGCCGTGAGCCAGGCGCGCAGATCCTGCGCGATGCGGGGCGTGGCCGGTCCCGGCAGGTAATGGTCGGCGAGGAAGGCGCGGCGGGCCGTCTCGGTGATGGCGCCCGTGGCCAGGGCGTCCAGGCCGGCCAGGAGCTCTGCGCCGTCCCGGACCGGCAGCGCGACGCCGGCATCGACGTATCCCAGCAGGTCGCCCGACGCCTGGGTCGCCGCGATCAGGTTGCCTGTGCCCGCGGCGACGGCATCGGTGAGCACCGTGGAGTGGACGCCCAGGTGCGCATCTGCCGCGGCGAGGAGCTCATAGAGATCGATGCGCTGGACGATGCTGATGGGCGGGGAACGGAAGCCGCGGGCCTGGGCGATGCCCTCGATAAGGCGACGGTACGGCCCCTCGTCCTTCTCGCCGGGGTGGAGCTTGACGACGACGTGCACGCCCGGCAGCGGTCGATCGAAGACCGCGGCCAGCGCCGGCAGGAGGTGCAGCCGCCGGCCGCTGTCGCCGCTCGTTCCCGAGATGACCACCAGCCGGTCACCCTGGGCCACGCCGAGCGCGCGACGCAGCGCGGTGCGCCGCTCGTCCGCGGCTGTGGCTGCCCCCTGGTCGCGCGACCCGGCGAGGTCGAGGCGGGGTGAGCCGACCACACGCAGCTCCCCCTCGCGGTAGACGCTACGGGAGGTGAGCAGGCGCCGCTCGTAGTCACCGAAGAGGTAGAGCCGGTCGGGCAGCGGCAGCTCGGGTGCACGTGACGGATGGATGTAGCCGGCATGCCAGGGATGGATGATGCCGTGCTGCAGGGCGGCCACCGGCACGCCCGCCAGGCGTGCTGCGGCGACCCAGTCGGCGCGGCCATACTCGTTGACCAAGAGCAGCCCGGCGGGACGGCAGTCGGCCAGGAAGCGCACCGCGCGACGGATGAGGCGGAGGGTGCCGGGCAGGCTTCGTCGGGCCTCTGCCTCCAGCCGGCTGCTCAGCAGGGGCCCGAGGTCGACACCGGCGACCACGAGCGGCGTGTCGATGGCATGGAGGCGCTCGAGCACCGCGTCCGCGTCGGCCTGCGCCGCGGCGGCATCCTCCGGCCGGGCGTAGTGGAGCTGGACCTCGTCCTGGCCCACACTGGGGAAGGGCGACGCCTCGCGGTCCCCCTCATGCCGGGCGGCCAGCACGACCGCGGGTGCCAGCGACGTGCCATCCAGCGCCTCGAGCACGCTGCCGAGGAACGGGTCGCGGCGCCGTGGGCCATCGGTGCCGTCGATGACCTGGTGCACGCGCGGGTCGGTCAGGGCCAGCAGGCGACCGCGGCCGTGGGCCAGGAAGCGCTCGAGGCTGCGGCCGGCCTCGGCGCGTCGCCGGGCCCGCTCGGCCGCCGCCCGGTCGGCCGGGGACGGCCAGAGCCGACGCCGCAGACCGGCGAGCACGCCCCGCGACGCCGGGCGTGGCGGCGAGGCTGAGCCAGATGGAGCGGCGAGCGCGGGCGACTCCGGGCCCTTGAACGGCAGGCCGTCGCGCGCGGCGATGAGGCGCGCCATCTCGGCCAGCGCGTCGCCGGCGACCAGGCTGCCGTCGTCCGGCTCCTGGTCGGACTCCTGGTCCAGGCCGGCCGGCACCTCGATCGACGACGGCCGCACCCTTGCCACGAGATCGTCGAGCACGCCCAGCCAGCTGAGGCGTTCCTCGAGCCAGCGCCAGGCCCCGAGCCGGTGGCGGATCCAGTGCGTCGTGCCTCCGACGGACCAGCGCTCCTCGATGCGGGCGGCGGCGGCCCAGGCGTCGAGGAGCTCGCTGGTGCGACTGAAGACGTCCTCGCCTGCCAGCCGCAGCGTGAGCCAGGCCCGCGCAGGAGCGAGCCCGGGCGGGTCGTCGGGCCCCGGCGTCCAGGCGGTGTCGCCGACCAGCACGGCCGCCGCCGGGTCGGCCGACGCCTCGGCGCGGCCGCGCGTCGCGTCGGCCACGACGAGGAGCCGCCGGCCGCTGGGAAGCGGCTCCCGTGGCCCCGCCGGGTCAGCCACGTGCGAGCCGATCGACGAGTGCCACGTAGCGCGCCGCCTCCGCCGGCCACGAGAGCGCCGCCACGCGTTCGGCGGCGCGCTCAGCGAGCCGCTGGCGCAGGCCGGGCTCATCGGCCAGCCGGCGCACGGCGGCGGCCATGGAGGGTGCGTCCCCGGGTTCGTAGAAGAGGACCGCATCGGCGCCGAAGTAGCGCTCCACCGTCGGCAGGTGCGAGGCGATGGCCACCTTGCCCATCACGGCGTATTCGAAGAGCTTGGTCGAGAGGCTGAAGTCGGTGAATGCGTCCCGCCGGGTGGGCGCCAGGCCGACGTCCGAGCCGGCGATGCGCTCCGCCACCTCCTCGAGCGGGATGCGGCCGTGGAAGACGATCTGCTCGCCGACGCCGCGCGCGGCCGCCTGCGCCCGCAGGGCCTCGAGCGAGTCGCCCCGGCCGTAGACATCCAGCCGGACGGGGAACGGCAGAGGCTGTCCCCCTTCCGCGCCGTACACCAGGCGCGCCACGGCATCGACGGCCACGTCGAGCTCGTAGACCGGGGTGACCGCTCCGGCGTACACGAGACGCAGCGTGCCGTCGGCCATGAACTGGCGCGCTTGGTGCGCCGACGGGTCGAAGTGGCGCAGGTCGGGCGCATTGAGCACGACCTCGACCTTGCGGGCCGGCACGCCCAGGCCACGCAGGCGGTCGGCGAGCGCATCGTTGACGGTGAGGACCTGGTCGGCCAGCCCGATGGAGGCCCGCTCGACCCAGCCCAGGAGGCGGTGGATCGGCTCGCTCGAGAGTCGCGGGAAACGGCTGCGGAAGAACTCGGGCATCGCCTCGTGCAGGTCGAGCAGGACGGGCACGCCGCCCGCGAGGCGCACCGGCAGGGCTGCCAGGACCAGGTAGTCGGGCAGCGTCGCCACCTGGACCAGGCCGTAGCGCCGCCGCGGATGGCGTTGCGCAAGGGCGAGCATGGCGCGCACGAGGAAGTCGAGGTACTCGCCGAAGTAGGTCACCAGGCCGGCACCCTGGTGGCGGCGCACCGGCAGGCGCAGGATGCGCACGCCGGCGACCATCTCCTCGGGCGCCTCGCCCTCGTTGCGCAGGGCGTAGACGTCCACCTCGCGACCGGTCGCGGCGAGGGCCTCGGCCTGGCGGCGCACGCGAGGGTCCTCGAGGTAGTAGGAGTGGGCGAGGATGGCGACCGGCCTCGGCCCGGCCTGCTTGCGGGAGCGCCTGCCCCCATGGCGGGGCGCCCTCGCCTCGTCAGACCTGGTCACCGGGGCCATGCTACCGTACGGCGGCGCATGAGCATCCCCTCCTCGAAGGCCGTGGCGTCCGGCCGCCCCGGCGACCCGCGGCCGAGCCTCCTCGGCCTGGTGCGGGCCGGCCTGGACGACCTGCTGACGCGCCGGCGCCTTATCGGCTTCCTGGTCGGCGCCGACCTCAAGCGGACGCACGCCGACACCATCATCGGCCAGCTCTGGTGGGTCGTCGATCCACTCCTCCAGATGGTCGTCTATGCCGTGCTCGTGGGGGTCGTCTTCCAGCGCAGCACGCCCGACTTCCCGCTCTTCCTCTTCGCCGCCATCCTGCCCTGGAAGTGGTTCAGCACCACGCTCAGCGACGCAACCATCTCGGTCACCAACCGCTCCAGCCTCATCCGCCAGGTGCCCTTCCCGAAGCTGGTGCTGCCGGCGGCCGCGACCCTCGCCGGCACGGTCAGCTTCGCCATCGGCCTCGTGGCGCTGGGGGCGGTCTACCTCTTCTATCTGCACCGGCTCAGCCCGTGGCTGCTGACGCTGCCCCTGGTGGCCCTCGTCCAGCTCGTCTTCACCTTCTCGTTGGCCGTCCTCTTCGCCGCGCTGAACGCCTTCTATCGCGACGTCCAGAACGTGCTCCGCCATGCCCTGCGACTCTGGTTCTACGTCTCGCCGACGCTCTACTCGCTGGAGCAGCTCGAGGATCACGGTGAGATCGGGCGCGTCCTTGCGCTCAATCCGATGGCGCCCATCCTGACCAGCTACCGGAGCATCATCTGGGGTCACGAGGGCGCCGCCACACGCGCGCCCGAGTGGCTTGGGCTGGGGGCCGTGGTGGTCCTCTCGCTCGTGCTGCTGGCCGTGGCGCTGGCCGTCTTCAAGCGGGTCGAGCCCGGCTTCGCCAGGATCCTCTGATGGACGACCCCGGCGCCCGGCCGGCCATCGATGTCCAGGACCTGGGCGTGCGCTACAACCTCAGGCTCACGCGGCGCACCACGCTGAAGGGCTCCCTGGCCGGCCTGGTCCGCTCACGCGACCAGGGCGCGGCGACGCACTTCTGGGCGGTGCGCCACCTGACCTTCCGAGTCGCTCACGGCGAGTCGTTGGCCGTCATCGGCCCCAACGGCGCGGGCAAGTCGACGCTGCTGCTGGCGCTGGCGGGCATCCTCCAACCCAGCGAGGGGCGCGTCGTGCTCGACGGCCGGGTGTCGACGCTGCTCACGCTGGGCGCCGGCTTCGAGCAGGAGCTCTCCGGGCGCGACAACATCGACCTGGCGGCCGCCTTCCTCGGCCTGGACCACCGGCAGATGGCCGAGTTGACGCCGCGCATCATCGAGTTCGCCGAGATCGGGCCCTTCATCGATGCGCCGGTCAAGACCTATTCGAGCGGCATGAAGGCGCGCCTCGGCTTCGCCATCGCCACGGCCATCACGCCCGACATCCTGCTGCTCGACGAGGTCATCGGCACGGGCGACCAGGTCTTCCGCGCACGCAGCCAGGCGCGCATCCGTGAGCTGGTGGCCCAGGCGCGGGCGATCGTGCTGGTGACCCACGACATGAGCTTCGTGACCGAGTTCTGCAACCGGGCCATCCTGCTCGAGAAGGGCACCATCATCCACGAGGGCGAGCCGGCCGAGACGGTCGAGCTCTACCGCGAGCGGGTGCGCCAGCACAAGCTGTTGGCCGAGAGCGAGGCGCAGCGCTTCGCGACGATGCCCGGCCAGGGGTAGACGTCCCGAGCGCGGGCGGCCCGAGCTCAGCCCGGCGGCACCAGCCGGCCGTAGAGCGCCAGCAGCGTCCCGGCCTGGCGCTCCCAGCCGTAGCGCTCGCGGGCGGCACGCAGGCAGGCCTCCCGGTACGCTGCCCGTCGCTCCGGCGACGCATCCACGATGTCGCGGATGGCGCGCGCGATGTCCTGCGGGTCACTCGGATCGCAGAGCACGCCGCAGCCGGTCTGGCGCACGATGGCTGCCATGCCGGGCAGATCGGAGGCGACCACCGGGGTGCCCGCGCCCATGGCGTCGAAGAGCTTGGTGGGCGTGTTGAGGCGGTGATTGAGCGTGCTGCCGCGAACGGGCATGGCCGAGACGTCCGCCGCCGCCGTCCAGGCCGGGATCGCCTCGGGCGCCACGCCCGGCAGGAAGTGGATGCGCTCGGCGTGGGGCAACGAGGCCGCCAGCGCGCGGTAGTGCTCCAGGCCGCCGCCGACGCCGACCACCGCGAGCACCGCCCGCTCGACCAGCCCGATGGCCGCGAAGAGCTCCTCCAGGCCGCGGTGCGCCACGACCTGCCCGAGGTAGAGCACGACCCGCGTGTCGGGCGCGAGCCCGAGGGCTCGATGGAAGAGGGGCTCGGGCGGCTCGGGCCGCTGCCAGGCGGGCGGACAATTCATGACGATGGCCGCAGGCGGGCGGCCCAGGAAGCGCTCGAGCACGCGGGCGTACGGCTCGCTGACCGTGATCCAGGCATCGGCGCGCGCGACCCAGGCCCGCTCGCGACGGCGAAGGAGCTCCTTCCAGGGCGGCGGCAGGCGCGCGAAGCGGCCGCTCTCGACGTGCACGTCGCGCGAGTCATAGACGACGCGGCCGCCCCGGACCCGCGCCAGGGCGAGCGCGACGGGCAGCGTCACCAGGCCCTCGGCCTGCCACAGGTCGCCGTCGGGCGCCGCGCGCTCGATGTCCCGGGCCCAGCGTCGCGTGAGGGCCAGGTAGCGCAGCGCCTGCAGGCCGCGCCCGAGGCTGTCGCGGACGTAGCCGGCCGGACCGCGCAGACCCGCCGCGGTCGGGTCCGGCAGCGGGGGCGCCGGCAGCCAGCGCGGGGCGGCGGGCTGGGGCACGCGCAGGACGCGGAAGCCGTCTCGCTCCTCGGTCACCGGCAGGTCGGGCCCGCCACGTGCCACGACCGTGACCGACCAGCCCGCGGCGCTGGCCGAGCGAGCGATCTTCCAGGAGCGCGAGTCGGTCAGGAACGGGTTGTTGAGCAGCAGCACCAGGCGCCGCGTCACCCCTGCCCCTCCCCCGCAGCCAGCCGCCGGTAGAGCTCCCGCAGGCCAGCCTGCTGCGCCTCCCAGGTGTAGCGCTCGAGCGCCACGCGCCGGCAGTGGGCGCGCAGCCGCTCCCGCTCGTAGGCGGGCGTGGCGAGCATGGCCCCGGCCGCCTCGGCGATGGCCCGCGGCGAGTCCACGTCGCAGCAACGGCCGACGGCCTCGGCCGTCACCAGGCGGCAGTGCTCGGTGCCTTCGGCCACCAGCACCGGCACGCCCGCCATCAGGCTCTCGAAGAGCTTGTTGGCGAGGTTGAGGCGCTGGTTGAGCGTGCGCGGCGGCTGGCCCACGAAGCAGAGGTCGGCCGAGGCGGTCCACTCGAGCAGTTCGCTCGGCGGCACGGCCTGCAACACGAAGAGGCGGCCGGGGCGCGCCGCCGCCTCGCGCAGCAGCGGCTCGCGCAGGCGCCCGTAGCCGAGCAGCACCACCACCGCCCCCGTCTCCGCCAGGGCGGGCTCGTCGAGCGCCGCGACGAGCTCCTCGATGCCCCGGTCGACACTCAGGCCGCCCTGGTAGAGCACGATGGGCGCCTCGGGCGGGACGCCCACGGTGTCGCGCAGCCGCCTGCTCGCCGGCGGTCCGGGCTCGTCGGGGCGCCATGCCGGTGGGCAGTTGAGGAGGGTCACCGGCCGGGCGACGCCGAAGCGCCTCTCCACTTCCGCGGCGACCGCCTCGCTGACGGCCGTGAGTCCCGCCGCTTCGCGCACCCAGGCTGCCTCGCGGCCGCGGACCAGGGCACGCACGGGAGCCGGCATCCGACCGAGTCGCGCCGCCTCGGTGTGGATGTCGGCGATGTCATAGACGAAGCCGCCGCCGGTGCGAGCGGCGGCCGCGCGGATGACCGGCAGGGCGATGAGTGCCTTGGCATGGAAGACCTGTGCGTCGGGCGCGGCCCGCACGACCGCGTCGGTCCAGGGCCCGACACGCCGGGCGTGGGCGGCGATCTCGACCAGCCGGCGCAGGGGCGCGCGCAGGCGGTCGGCGCCGTGCGCCGGGGCCGCCGGCAGCACGGTCGCCTCGGGCTCGAAGCCGAGTGCCCGGGCCAGTGCGCCGCGCACGCCGTCGGGCAGCGGCCGCAGGGCGCCGGCCACCGTCCGGTCGATGTCGACGCGCACGACACGGACCCCCTCGCGAAGCGTCTGCTCGACCGCCAGCCCGGGCGCGGCGAAGGCGACCACGGTCACCGCGTGCCCATCCGCGGCGAGCGCCGTGGCGGTGCGCAGCAGGCGTGAGTCGTGCTCGAAGGTGTTGGCAGCCACGATGGCCACGCGCAGCTCAGCCACGGCCGGGTACCAGGCGGTCGGCGAGCTCGAGATAGGCCGGCGCGTGCACGTCCCAGGCATAGCGCTCGGCGACGAGGCGGCGGGCCCGCTCGCGGCGCGCGCGGCGCTCCGCCGGCGGCGTGTCGAGCAGGGCGGCCAGGGCGGCGGCGATGGCGACCGGGTCGTCGTGCGTGGCGGCGATCCCCAAACCATCGGGCTCGACCACCCGCCGGATGCCCTCGAGCTCCCGCCCGTAGACGATGGGCGTGCCGCCGGCCAGGCTCTCCCAGAGCTTGTTGGGCGTTGAGAGGCGCAGGTTGAGCGTGCTGCCCGGGCTGACGAAGATGGTCGCGTCGGCACCTGCGGCCCAGCGCGGCACGTCGGCGGGCGGGACCGGCGGCAGCGTCACGTGGCGCCCCGGCCGTGCCGCGTCGCGCCGCCGGAGCTCCTCCTCGAGCGGGCCGTAGCCGAGGGCGACGAAGGCCGCCGTCGGCAGGCGCAGCACGGCGTCGCCCGCCTCCAGCAGCCCCCGACCGGGCACGAACCGGCCCAGGAAGAGGACGATGGACACCTCGCGCGGCAGGCCAGCGGCTTCGCGCAGCAGCGTCGTCTCGCCGGTCGGCAGCTCGTCGCGCGCCGGGCAGTTGTAGAGCACCAGCGGCGGGCGGCTGAGGCCCCAGCGGCCCAGCGCGTCGTCGGCCAGGGCGTCGTTGACGGTCGTCAGGCCATCCACGTCGCGCACGAGGCGCGCCTCGCGCCGCCGATAGAGGGCACGGCGCCAGGCCGGCAGGGAGGGGTAGCGGCTGGCCTCAAGGAAGATGTCGATCATGTCGTAGACGACGCGCCCGGCGGCGCCCTCGCGACGGGCGCGGCGCGCCAGGTCGCGTGCCGCCCAGGCCGCCCCGAGACCGCAGGCATGGTAGAGGTCGGCCGGTGGCAGGCTACGCAGCCCGTGGCTCCAGGCACGCGCGGCGAGCGGCCAGGCGGCGACCTGGGCCAGTGCCCCCGGCGTCGGCAGGCCGCCGCGGCGCGCCGCCCGCTCCAGGGGTCCGCGCCGCTCGTGCAGGAACGCGGCCAGCGGGCCGGCCGGCGCCACGCGCCGCAGGGTCACGCCGGGCGTGCCGGCATCGTGCTCGACCTCGGGCAACCCCTCCCCGGCCAGGCCGACGACGGAGACCTGCCAGCCCGCGCCGGCGAGCGAGCGAGCCACGCGGTCGGTGCGCGCGTACGCCCGCAGCGTCTTATGCGAGAGCACCACGGCGCGGCGCGCCGCCGGGCGATCGGGCGGTGCGGCCACGGTCTCAGGCAGCCTCGGGCGCGAGCGGCGCCTGCGGGGCGGGCGCGGACGCTTCGCTGCCCAGCAGGCGCCGGTAGAGGTCGATCAGAGCGGCCGACTCGGTCTCCCAGTTGTAGCGCTCCAGCGCCGCCTGGCGGCAGCGGCGGCGGAGCTCGAGCCGCGCCTCCGGCGAGAGGCGCAGGATACGCGCGAAGGCGAGCGCCACGGAGCGCGTGTCGGACGGGTCGCAGACCTCGCCCACGCCGCTCTCGCGGACCACGCGCGCCATCTCAGGGAAGTCGCTCACGACCACCGGCACACCGGCGGCGAGGCTCTCCCAGAGCTTGTTGGGCGTGGCCAGGTAGTGGTTGAGGGTGCTGCGCTCGATGGGCGCGCCGGTCACGTCGGCCGAGGCGGTCCACTCGAGCAGCACGTCCGGCGATACCGCGTCGACCACGAAGACCCGGCCGGGTCGGGCACGTGCCTGCTCCTCGAGCCAGGCCCGCATCGCGCCGTAGCCGAGGAAGACTGCCACGGCGTCGGAGAGCTCCGGCTCGTCGAGCGCGCCGATGATGCGCTCGATGCCACGGTGGAGCGTGAAGGAGCCCTGGTAGAGCAGGATGGGGCGATCGGTCGCGATGGGCAGGCCGGCCGTCGTCCGGAAGTGGTCCCGCACCGGGGGCTCGGGTGACGCCGGCAGCCAGCGGGGCGGGCAGTTGCGCACGACCACCGGCGCGGGAACGCCGTAGCGACGCACGAGCTCGCCGGCGATGGACTCGTTGACCGTGACCACCCCGTCCACCCGTCGCAGCAGCGCCGCCTCCAGGCGGGCGGCGAGGCGGCGCGTGCGGGGCTGCATGGAGGCGGCGGCGCGGCCCGACTCGAGGTAGAGCTCGTGGCTGTCGTAGACGACCAGGCCGCCCGCCCGGCGCGCATGACGCACGGCGTGCGCCAGCACCGGCAGATCGTGGGCATGGTAGACGTCGGCCTTGGGGAGCAGGTCACGCCCGTGGCGATACCAGGCGTAGAGCTGCCAGGCGAGGCCCGTCCAGAAGGAGGTCCGCCGCAGGACGGCGTAGGCAAGGCGGTCCAGCCGGTACGCACCGATCTGGCCCAGCTCGCGCGGGCCGCGCTGCGCCAGGCGCCGGAGGCGCGCCAGAGCACGGTCCGTGACCGGCGCGTCCGCGGGCGCGCGCGACAGCCCCGGCCGGTCCAGGCTCGCTCGCAGCAGGGCCACGGCCGGCACGCGCCGGATGACGAAGCCATCGCGCGCTTCCTCGGCCGGCAGGCCGTGCGCGGCCCGCGCCACGATGGTCACCTCGCCGCCCGCCGTGGCAAGGCTGGCCGCCTCGCGCAACACGCGCGAGTCGGTGGTGCAGTCGTTGAAGACGAACATGCACACCCGCCGCCCCTGGAGTGGCCGGTGGGCGATCGTGGCGTCGAGGCGCGTGGCGTCGGTGACCGCGGGGCCGCTGGGCGCCTCCATCAGCCCGCCAGCCAGTCGGTGACGGCGCCGGCCACGGCGCGCGCCACTCCGGCAGGCGCGACGGTGGCGCCCGCCGCTCGGCGGCGCGCCTCAGCGGCCGCCGAGTCGCCCGGTGCCAGCCGGCCAAGGGCCGCGCGCGCCCGCCCGCTGTCGCGGCCCACGAGGAGCGCTCGACCGCCCGAGGCGACGAGCGTCTCGGGCCACTCCGTCGTTTCGCGCAGCACCAGCGCCGGCACGCCCAGCCAGTGCGCCTCGCGCTGGACGCCGCCGGAGTCGGTCACCACGGCGGCGGCGTGGAGCTGCAGGGCGAGCGTGGTGCGGTAGCCCAGGGGTGGCAACAGGTGCACACCCGCAGGGACCACCGAACCGTGCTCGTCGATGACCCGCTTGGTGCCCGGGTGGAGCGCCAGCGCCACCGGTCGATCGAGCTCGCCCAGGAGGCGGAGCCACTCTGCCGTCGCAGCGGGCTCGCGGTTCTCGGCACGGTGCACCGTGGCGAAGAGGTACTCGCCGGGTCGCAGGCTTAGCTCCCGCACCGCATCGGGCGCCGCCGCGCCGATGCTGTCTGGCTGGCGTACCTGGTCGATGGTCGCCGCCAGGAGGTCCTGCATCAGGTCGCCCACGACGACGATGCGCTGGCGGTGGTGCCGAGCCGAGCCGCTGTCCGCGTCCGCGCCGTCCGCGTCGGCCAGACGCTCCACGGCGATGCCCTCCGCGCGCAGGTTGCGCGCCGCCTCGTCGCCGGTCACGAGCAACAGCCCCGAGAGGTGGTCGACCACGACGCGGTTGAGCTCCTCGGGCATGCGCCGGTCGTAGCTGCGCAGGCCGGCCTCGACGTGCGCCAGGGCCAGATCCAGCTTCGACGCCGCCAGCGCCCCGGCCAGGGTCGAGTTCGTGTCGCCGAAGACGACCACCGCGTCGGGCCGCTCGTCGAGCAGCAGCGGCTCGAGCCGGTCGAGCATGGCCGCCGTCTGGCGCGCGTGGCTGCCGCTGCCCACGCCCAGCTCGTGGTCGGGCAGGGGCAGGCCCAGCTCCGCGAAGAAGGTGCCCGCCAGCTGTTCGTCGTAGTGCTGGCCCGTGTCCACCAGCACGGGCTGGTGCGCCTCGCGCAGGGCCGGCCAGGCCGCCGCCGCCTTGATCAGCTGGGGCCTGGTGCCGACGACACAGACGAGCTTCACGCGCCCCCGCTCGACGAGCTCGCCGCGGCCAGGCGCCTGCCGTTGCGGGCGCCGCGTGCTCCCTCTCGCCCGTTCGGGAGGCCGACGCCGATGTAGCGCACGTCGTCGGGCCGCGGCACGTCGCGCAGGCCGTTGCGGCCGTCGTAGACGACGCGGAGTGCCGGGAAGCGGCCGTAGTCGATGGCCCGGTAGAGCGGATCGGCCGTCTGGAGCACGATGGCCACGGCGTCCGATCCGTCGCCCCAGGTGTAGGGCTCGGCGCCGAGGCGCCGGACCTCGTCGGCAGAGAGGAGCGGGTCGTGGGCGTGGACCTGGGCGCCGTGGAAGCGGAGTCGCTCGATGAGCGGCAGGGCGCGCGAGTAGGCCAGCTCCTTGACCCCCGCGCGATAGGTGAGCCCGAGCACGAGCACCGGCACTCCCTCCAGCGAGCCGAGCTCGCGCTGCAGCTCCTGCACGGCCAGCCCGACCTGGCCGTCGTTGACGCGGCGCGAGATGACCGGCAGCTGGAGCTCAGGCGCGCGGTGGATCAGGAAATGCGGGTAGACGGGGATGCAGTGGCCGCCGACGCCGATGCCGGGCTGGTGGATGTGCGAGAAGGGCTGGCTGTTGGCGCCGCGGATGACCTCCTCGACGTCGACGCCGACGCGTTCCGCGTAGCGCGCGAACTCGTTGGCCAGGGCGATGTTGACGTCGCGGTAGGTCGTCTCGGCCAGCTTGGCGAACTCGGCCGCCTCGGCCGACGAGAGTCGCCAGACCTCGGCCGGCAGCACGCTGCGGTAGAAGGCGACCGCCCGCTCGGCGCTGGCGGCGTCGACGCCGCCGACCAGCTTGGGGTAGGTGGCCAGGTCGCGGAAGACGCGCCCGGTGAAGACGCGCTCGGGACTGAAGGCGAGCAGGAAGCCGGCCTCCGCGTCGCCCAGGGTCAGGCCGCTGGCGGCCTCGAGGGCGGGTCCGAAGCGAGTGCGCGTGTCGCCCACCGGCAGGGTCGTCTCGTAGACCACCAGGCAGCCGGGGTGGAGGCCCTCCCCGACGGCCTGCGTCGCGCTGTCCAGCCAGCGGTAGTCGGGCAGCTGCTCATCGGAAAGCATGAGCGGCACGATCATGACCACCACGTCGGCGCGGCGCGCAGCCTCGGCATGGGAGAGCGTGGCCTCGAAGCGGCCCGCGGCGTGGGCCTCGGCGATGCGCTCCGCGAGCCCCGGCTCCTCGTCGACGTGGACCCGACCGGCGTTGAGCGTCTCGACCACGTCGGGCAGCACGTCCACCCCGATGACGTGCCAGCCGGACGCCGCGTACTGGGCCGCCAGGGGCAGCCCGATCTTGCCCATACCGACCACGGCCACCGTGCCGACCGTGCCCGGCTCGCCCCGCCAGGGCGACACGTGGCGGCGCGACTCGGTCGGAGCGCTGTCGGGCAGCGGCTGGGTCATCCGGGCACCTCCTCGAGGGCGACGTCGATGGGGCGGTGCTGCGTGGCCGACGCGAGCAGCAGGTTGGCCAGCACGACGGCCCACAGGCCGTCCTCGCCGCCCACCACGGGCGGGCTGCCGTCGCGCACGGCGGTGAAGAAGGCGTCGAGCTCGCGCCGCAGCGGCTCGGCCGGCTCGACCGGAAGGTGGACCGTCTCACCGGCGAAGGTGGGCGCATAGCCGTCGAGGTAGGTCGGCGCCAGGTCGGCCGCGCCGCGCGTGAAGGTGAGCGACTGGGAGAGGTAGTCGGCCACGAACATGCCCTCCTCGCCGAGCACGGTCACGCGGCGCTGCTTCTCCGGCGTCAGCCAGTTGACGTCGAGCGTGGCCAGGGTGCCGCCGGGGAAGGAGAGGAGGCCGTAGAGCAGGTCCTCGTGGGCGGTGTGGACGTGCTGCGTGGTCTCGGCGTAGACGCGGCTGGGACGCTCCCCAACCAGGTGGCAGATGACGTCCACGTCGTGCGTCGCCAGGTCGACGGCCACGCCCACGTCGCGGATGCGCTCCGGCAGGGGCCCACCGCGGACCGTCTTGACGCTGAAGATGCGCGACAGCGCGCCGCCGCGCAGCCGCTCCCCGAGGGCCAGCACGGCCGGGTTGAAGCGCTCGATATGGCCCGCCTGGAGGACCACGCCCGCGGCCCGTGCGGCGTCCACCAGCTCGCGCGCCTCGTCCACGGTCGCGGCCAGCGGCTTCTCCACGAGCACCGGCACGCCGCGCTCGATGGCCGCCAGCGCGACACGGTGGTGGAGTGTCGTGGGTACGGCCACGATGAGTGCGTCGAGCTGCTCCTCCTCGAGCATCGCCAGCGGGTCGGCGAAGTCGCGCGCCGAGGAGGCCTGCTCGGCGGCCGTGATGCGCGCCGGCATGGAGGGATCGGCCAGCGCCACCAGCCGCACGTCGTCGCGGGCGACGAGGTTGCGCAGGTGGTTCCGGCCCATCGTGCCGAGGCCGGCCAGGCCGACGCGCAGGCGTGCGCTCACGCCGGCCCCGCCTCCGAGCCGACGGCCTCGGCGAGCGGCGTGGCCACCTCGCGCACGGCGGCGATGATCGTCTCGAGCTCCTCCTCGGTCAGGTCCGGCCGCACCGGGATCGAGAGGACCTCCTCGGAGAGGCGTTCGGTGACGGGCAGCGAGACGTCGGCCGACTCGGGCGCGAGGCGCTTCAGATAGGGCTGGCGGTGCACCGGCACGGGGTAATAGATGAGCGTGCCGATGCCGCGCTCGGTGAGGCCCTCGACCACGCGTTCCCGCTCGCCGGGGAAGCGCATCGTGTACTGGTGCCAGACGTGCTCGCGGCCTTCCGGGACGCGCGGCGTGAGGTAGCCGCGCAGGCCCTCGCTGAGGCGGGCGGCGTTACGCCGGCGGCGCTCCGTGCGCTCGTCGAGCTGGGCCAGCCCGGCCATGCCCAGCGCCGCCGCAAGGTCCGTCGGCTTGAAGTTCGTGCCCAGCGCCTCGTGGTGGTAGCGCACGCGCATGCCGTGCGCGCGGTAGAGGCGCAGGCGATCGGCCAGTCCGTCGTCGTCGGTGGTGGCGAAGCCGCCCTCGCCGGTCATCAGGTTCTTGGTCGCGTAGAGGCTGAACATGGCCGGCCCGAAGCTGCCCGCGCGGCGGCCGCCGTAGGTCGCTCCGTGCGCCTGCGCGGCGTCCTCCAGCAGCAGCAGCCCGTGGCGCTGCGCGATCGCCGTGAGCGGCTCCATGTCGGCCATCAGGCCATACAGGTGGACCGGCATGATGGCCCGCGTGCGGGGCGTGATGGCGGCTTCCACGAGGGCGGGGTCGATGGTGAAGTCGTCCTCGCGGATGTCCACGAAGACCGGCCGCGCGCCGGTCTGCAGGATGACGCTGGCGGTCGCGTTGAAGGTGAAGGCAGGGCAGATGACCTCGTCGCCCGGGCTGATGTCGAGGCAGCGCAGGATGGCCTCCATGGCGACCGTCCCGTTGGCCATCAGCACGGCGTGGCGCACGCCGCAGTAGTCGGCCCAGGCCCGCTCGAACTCCTCCGTCCGGCGGCCCATGGCCAGCATCCCCGAGCGCAGCACCTCGAGCACGGCCTGCTCCTCGCGCGGGCCGATCTCGGGCCTCGAGATTGGGATCATGCGCCGGCCTCGCCCGCCGCCAGGGCTGCCGCGTCAGCGGGCGCAGCGTTGCCGGGCCCGTCCGGCGCGACACGCTCGGCGGCCTCCTCGGAGACGACGGCATCGCCCGAGATGAGGAAGCGCCGACCGTCGCGCGGGCAGCGCCCGATGCCGTGTGCCTCGCCCGGCAGCGGCCGACCGTCGCCGTCGACGAGGCGCCGGCCGCAGTCGCAGACCCAGCCCATGCGGCGGGCCGGGTTGCCGGCCACCAGCGCGTGGTCGGGCACGCTGCGCGTGACCACCGCGCCGGCCGCCACCAACGCGAAGCGACCGACGTCCGCTCCGGCCACGACGATCGCCCCGGCACCGACCGACGAGCCGTAGCGCAGCGTGATCGGGCTCAGCTCCCAGTCCGCATCGCGCGCCAGCTCGCCGTCCGGCGTGATGGAGCGCGGGAAGCGGTCGTTGGTGAGGATCGCGCCCGGCCCGATGAAGACGGCCGATTCCACGGTCACGCCGTGGTAGACGAGCGCGCCGTTCTGGATCTTGACCTTGTCGCCGACGTGCACTCCGGCATCGACGTAGGCGTCTTTGCCGATGATGCAGTCGTCGCCGATGACCGCCCCTTCGCGCACCTGCGCCCGGTTCCAGATGCTCGTCCCCTGGCCGATGCGCGCGTCCGGAGCGATGTCGGCGGAGGGATGGATCACGAGTGTGGGACTCCTTCCGCGGCTGCGGCGGGAGTGTAGCGGAAAGGGTGCCCGGGTCAGCCCGGCCGGCAGGGGTCGTGCAGGCGACAGCACGCGCGCCCGGTTTCGGGGACCATAGGCGGCACGCCCGAACGGGCGGCACAGACTGCCCGTGACGGGGGACCCATGGCCGACGGTGACTGGTGGCGCCACGGCGTCATCTACCAGATCTACCCGCGCAGCTTCCAGGACTCGGATGGCGACGGCGTGGGCGACCTGCCGGGCATCATCGCCCGCCTCGATCACCTCAACGGCGCGCCCGACTCCCTCGGCGTGGACGCCATCTGGCTGTCGCCCTTCTACCCCTCGCCGATGGCCGACTTCGGCTACGACATCAGCGACTACTGCGACGTCCACCCCATGTTCGGCACGCTGGTCGACTTCGACCGGCTGCTGGCCGAGGCTCACGCTCGCGGCATCCGGGTCATCATCGACCTCGTCCCCAACCACACCTCGGACCAGCATCCCTGGTTCCTCGAATCGCGCTCGAGCCGCAGCAGCCCGAAGCGGGACTGGTACGTCTGGGCCGACCCGAAGCCCGACGGTTCACCGCCCAACGCCTGGCAGAGCGTCTTCCAGCGGGTGCAGGAGTCGGCCTGGACCTTCGACCAGCGCACCGGCCAGTACTACCTCCACTCGTTCCTGCCGCAGCAGCCCGATCTCAACTGGTGGCATCCCGAGGTGCGCCGGGCGATGGACCGGGTGGTGCGCTTCTGGCTCGAGCGCGGCGTGGACGGCTTCCGCATCGACGTCGCCACCAAGACGGTCAAGGTGCGCGACCTCGAGCACCCCACGCTGGAGTTCGCGCCCGGCCAGCCCGACCCGACGCCCCCCGCGGACGAGGCCGAGGTGCACGCCCTGTTGCGCACGCTGCGTGCCACGCTCGAGGAGTACGGCGAACGGATGGCCGTGGGCGAGGTCTTCGTGCTCGACCCGGCGATGATGGCCCGCTACTACGGCGAGCAGGCGGACGAGCTGCACCTCGCCTTCAACTTCCATTTCCTGCGTCAGCCCTGGGACGCCGACGGCTTCCGCGCCGCGGTGGAGGCCTTCGAGCGGGTGCTGCCGCCCGGCGCCTGGCCCGACTACACGCTCTCCAACCACGACAACCCGCGCCACGCCAGCCGCTACGACCAAGGCGGGCGCGGTCCGGCGCGGGCGCGCGTGGCAGCGATGATGCTGCTCACGCTGCGCGGCACGCCCTTCCTCTACTACGGCGAGGAGATCGGCATGACCGACGTGCCCATCCCACCCGAGCGGGTGGTCGACGTCGACGGCCGCGACCCCGAGCGGACGCCGATGCAATGGGACGCATCACCCTGCGGCGGCTTCACGGTGGGCGAACCCTGGCTACCCATGGGTGACGTGGCGAACATCAACGTCGCTGCCCAGCGAGGCGACCCGGCGTCGCTCTTCAGCCTCTACCGCCGGCTCATCGCCCTCCGACGCGAGTCCGGGGCGCTGCGCTGGGGCAGGTATCGCAGCCTGGCCTCGCCGGGTGGCGTCTTCGCCTACGCGCGGCAGGCCGAGGGCGAAACGCTGCTCGTGGCGCTCAACATGGGCGACGATCGGGACCGGGTGGACCTGGGCGTCGCGGGCCGGGGCAGCGTCGTGCTCGGCACGTCGATCGAGCGCGACGGGGAGGCGGTCGACCTACGCTCCGTGGCCCTCGCGCGGGATGAGGGCGTCATCGTACGCCCGGAGGCGAGCGCGTCCGACTGACCAGCGCGCTTCGCGCCGGCCCCTATCATCGACGCGATGGGCCGCCGTCACCGACCCGCATGCCGCTGACCCCGCCACAGCGGCTCGGCCGCGCGCTGCGCGATCCGAAGCAACGCTGGGCGGTCATCGGGTCCCTGCTGGCGGTGCTCGGCGTGCTCGTGCTGGCCGTTCTGGCCGTGCTGGGCAGCCAGCCGTCGCGCAGCGCGGACGTGACGCTGCCGCCGACCTTCGAGCCGAGCCCCAGCGCATCCGCCACCGCGTCCCCGACAGCCTCGACGGCGGCCGCCTCAGCCAGCCCGCCGGCCACGCCGGCACCGATCTACGAGGGCCTCTCCGGCGTGGCCACGACCGCCGAACTGGCGCACCGCTATCCCATCGCCGTGATGCTCGACGACTCGCCCGCCGCACGGCCCCAGGCCGGCCTGGCCAGCGCCAGCATCGTCTGGCAGGCACCCGCCGAGGGGGGTATCCCGCGCTACATGGCCGTCTACCAGTCGGGCACGGCGCCGCTCATCGGCCCGGTGCGCAGCGCGCGGCTCTACTTCGTGCGCTGGGCTGCCGAGTGGCGCGCCGTCTACCTCCACGCCGGGGGTCCGCCGCCGCTCAAGGCATTCCTCCGGGGCCGGCAGACGCTGGTCATCAACGCCGACGGCAAGCGCACCTTCCGCGTCGGCTGGCGCGCCGCGCCGCACAACCTCTACACCACCGGCGAGCGGATGCTCGAGTGGGCGCGCGCCAACGGCGGCACGGACGACCGCCTGGGCTACGACCCGGCGGCGCCCGGGGCGCTGCAACCGTTCCGCGATGCAGCCCCGCTCGGGGAGCGCGGCCCGGACGCCGGGCGCATCAGCCTGACCTACACCAGCGAGCGGGTGGACTACCGCTATGACCGCGCCACGAACACCTGGCTGCGCTTCGTCGACGGGCGCGAGCAGCGCGATGCGGAGACGCGCCAGGTGCGCGGCTTCGGCACCCGCACCGACGGGCCGCGCATCGCGCCCACGACGGTCGTGGTGATGGTCGTGCCCATCCGGCGCAGCTCGTCCATCGAGGGCCCGGCGCTGGGCCGCCTCGAGGCCGACTCCATCGGCTCCGGCAAGGCCTGGCTCTTCGTCGAGGGCCGCGTCGTGGCCGCCACCTGGAAGAAGGCCGACGAGCGGGCGCGGACGCGCTTCGTGGATGCCGCGGGCGCCGAGATCGTGCTGCCGCGGGGCCAGCTCTTCGTGCAGGTCGTGCCGCGACGCTCCGCCTTCGACTACGACCTGGAGGAGTAGCGCCGGACGCTGGCGCCCGGTGCCTAGCGCCCTCGCAGCGCGCGCAGGATGGCGCCGATAACGCCCAGGGTGACGGCGAAGGCCACGCCGGCGCGCCAATCGACGAGCGTGCGCACCTCGCCCGTCACGTTGCGCGCGATGACCAGCACCGCGCCCGATTGGGGTCCCATCTCGACGCGGTTGGCGATCACGTTCATGGCGCCGGCCTGCTCGAGCCGGACCGAGTCGCGCGCCGCCACGAGCCGCCCGATGCCCTGGTGGATCTCGATGTTGCCGGCGAGGGCCACGCCCACGGCGCCCATCTCGACCTGGATGCGCTCGCCGCGCGCCAGGCCGATGCCGCCCTGGCGCACGTTGATCTCGCTCGACTCGACGCGCCCGGCACCGCCCTGCTTGATGTCGACGCGCTCGGCGCGCACCTCCTGGGCACCGCCCTGCACGATGCTCACGCTGGTGGCCTCGATGCTTGCCGCCTCGTCGCCAGGGGCGGCTGCCGCGCTGCCGTTGCCGTCCTCGGCACGAGCGCGCCGTCGGGACGGCTTGACCGGCGCGTCACCGGCCTCGGCGACCGCCTCGAGAGCGGCCTGCGATTCCGCGCTCGAGAGAGAGCGCTCGTCGGGTGTCGGTCGGTTCGGGCTCATGGTGTCCTCCTGGGGCGTCCGTGGTGCGGCGGACGACCTCTGCGCGGGTGCCTAGCCTAGCGCGGCCGTGCCCCGGTCGCCCGCGGCGGGCCCGGACCCGGCTGCTACCATCGGCCGACCGTCGGCCGTCACCGGCGGACCCACGGCCGGCAGCCGGCCCCACCGGCCGCGCAGCCCCGGCCAGGAGAGACGCCCGGGAGGACCGTGCCCCGATCATTCGCACCGTACCGCGCTGGCCGGCGACGCTGGCTGGGCGTGCTCGCCGGCATGGGCGTCGTGGCCGTGGCGCTGGCGGCGCTCCTCCTGGCGCGGGCACCGGCCACGGCCGAGCCGTCACCTTCGCCGACGCCACCGGCCGCCACCGGCAGCCCGACGGGCGCGCCGACGCCCACGCCGACCGTCGGCGCCTCCCCGCTCCCCAGCCCCACGCCGACGCTGGCGCCACACGAGCCGGGGGCCGTGGCGGCCACGACCAACGGCGTGCTGGTGCCCTGGGCGGAGCGCGAGCGGGCCACGCGCCACCCCATCGCGGTCATCATCGACGACCACCCCGATGCCCGGCCGCAGTCCGGCCTCGCCTCGGCCGACATCGTCTACCAGGCACTCGCGGAAGGCGGTGTACCGCGCTACCTGGCCGTCTTCCAGGCCGGCGACGCGGAGGCCGTCGGGCCGGTCCGCTCGAGCCGCTTCTACTTCGTCGCCTGGGCCGCCGAATGGCGCGCCCTCCTGGCGCACGTCGGCGGCGCGCCCAACTCGCTGGCTTACCTGCGGCGCATCGACGGGCGCCTGGTCTGGAACGCCGACGAGTTCCGCTGGGGAGGCCGGGCCGGCTACTTCTGGCGCATCCGGCAGCGCCTCTCACCGCACAACGTCTACAGCTCGACCAGCCGGCTGCGGGAGCTGGCGGAGCGGCTGGGCGCGACCGCGCCCGTGAGCGGCTCGCCCTGGACGTTCACCGTGGAGACGCCGCGAGCGCGCCGGCCGAGCGGCGGCAGCCTGGTCATCCCCTATGCCTGGAACCGGGTCAGCTACCGCTACGACGCGGCCAGCAACCGCTACCTGCGCAGCGTGACGCGCGAGGGCAGGCAGGTGGACGCCGGCTCGGAGCGGCGCGTGGCCCCTGCCAACGTGATCGTGCTCTTCATGCGCACCGGCCGCCTCTCCGATTCGGGGCCGGGCAGCACGAACGAGGCGAAGGGACGACTCGAGCTCGCCTTCACCGGCACCGGCCGGGCCCTCGTGCTGCGCAACGGCGAGGTCGTGTCGGCGGTCTGGTCGAAGAAGGACGACGCCGCTCCGACGCTGCTGCGCTATCCCAGGGGCCATCGCCTGGCCGGCCTGCCGGTGCCGCTGGTGCGCGGCCAGATCTACGTGCAGGTGGTGCCGCTCTCGCTGCCCGTCTCGGTCAGGCGCGGCACGCCCGCCCCGACGCTGGTCGATCCGCGTTGACCGTGGTGCCGTTTACCAGCCGGAGGGCGCGACGCGTGTCGCCTCTTTGACCGCGGCGGCATAGACGGCGCGCGTCTCGCGCGCCACGTCGTGCCACGTCCGCCGGGGCCCGCGGGCGCGCTTCTGGGCCGCCCGAGCGAGCTGCGTATGGATCCGCTCGTCCTGCCAGAAGGAGCGCAGCGCGGCCGCCAGGCGGGCCGGGTCGCGCGGCTCCACGACGATACCGGCGTTGCCCACGATCTCGGGCAGCGGCCCCGTGCGGGAGGCGATGACCGGCGTGCCCACGGCGAGCGCCTCGACGGTCGCCAGGCCGGTGCCCTCGCTGACGGCAGGGAAGACGAAGCCCCGGGCAGCTGCCTCCAGCGCGGCCAGGTCGGGTGGCGAGAGATACGGCGTGCGGCGCACCAGGTCGCCCACGCCGTTGCGCGCCGCGGCACGCGCCAGCGCCTCCGACTCGGCCTCGTCGCCGCCGGCCAGGACGACCACCGGCGGCCAGGGATCGGTGGCGCTGTCCGCAGCGGGGCGCTCCTCGCGCAGTGAGCGCAGCGCGGCGAAGAGCGTGCCCAGGTCCTTGCGCGCGTCGTAGCGGCCGGCGAAGACGAGGTAGCGCGCCGGCAGCCCGAGGCGCTGGCACACCTCGGCCGAACGCTCGGCCGCCGCCGGGCTGAAGGCGTCGTCGGCGGCCAGCGGGATGACCACGATGCGCTCGGCGCGGATGTGCACGCGCCGGCGGGCGCTCTCCGCGGTCGCCGTGGAGCAGACGATGAGTCGCGTCGCGTCACGCAGGATGCGTGCCCGCAGGCGGTGCCCGAAGCGCGCCGCCGCGCTGCGGGCATAGACGTCGGGCAGTTCCCACGGCGCCAGGTCGAGCAGCGTGGCCACGACCGGCAGGCGCGAGGCCAGGGGCACGGCGCCGCCGGCGGTGTGGTAGAGCGTGCCGGCCGCGCCGGACGCGTCGGCGCCGACCCCGGTGCCGACCTCCGCGCCGCGCAGCAGAAAGGAGTCGAGCGTCAGGCCGCCCGAGCGCAGCAGCCGGGCCGTAGGCGGCACGCGGCGGCGACCGGCCATGGGCAGGCCGAGCGCCTCGAGCTCGTCGGCGGGGTCGTCGCGCAGCGCGCGCAGCACCGCCACGAACGACTCCCCGGGCAGCGGCCGCTCCGCGAAGGCACGCAGCAGCCGGTCGAGGTAGGCCGCCGTGATGGGGGTCCGCTCCGGCTCCTGCAGCGGCCGCAGATCGATCACCACGCGCGTGCCGGGCGGCGGGGGCGCGTCTCGGGGCGCCAGCTCGGCCGGACGGGGCATCAGTCGCCGGTGCCCGTCGCGCCCGACCCGGCGTTCGATCCGCCGGGCGTCGGCCGCCGCAGGCGGCGCCGGCGCAGCTCCTCCCAGCGCAGCCGGAGGACGACGAGCAGCGCCTCGAAGATGATGCGGCGGGACATCTTGCTGACGCCCACCCGGCGGTCGCTGAAGACGATGGGCACCTCGACCACGCGCGCGCCGGCGCGGCTGGCGAGGTAGGTCATCTCGATCTGGAAGACGTAGCCGCCCGAGTGGAGCCGCGGCCAGGGGATGGCAGCCAGGGTGGTCCGCCGCCAGGCCTTGAAACCGCCGGTCAGGTCGTGCGGCGTAAGACCCAATACGGTGCGGGCGAAGATGGAGCCGCCGCGCGAGACGACACGCCGGCCGAAGCCCCAGTCGCGCACGCCGCCGCCGCGAGCGTAGCGCGAGCCGATGACCAGGTCCGCGCCGGCCGGGTCCGGCGCGGACTCGCCGCCCACCAGCGCGTCGACCATGGCCGGCAGGTAGGCCGGGTCGTGCGACCAGTCGGCGTCCATCTGCACGATGCGCTCGGCGCCGCCGTCGAGGGCGACGCGGAAGCCGTCGACGTAGGCCCGCCCGAGGCCCTGCTTGCCGGGCCGGTGCAGGACGCGCACACGCGGCTCGCGGGCGGCGAGTGCGTCGGCGAGGTCGCCCGTGCCGTCCGGGGAGGCGTCATCCACGACGAGCAGCGTGGCGCCGGGGAGCTGCTCGAGGATGGCGGCCGCGATCGGCTCCAGGTTCTCGGCCTCGTTGAAGGTGGGCAACACGACCCACGTGTCGGCGTAGGGTCCTGCCGTGCGTGCAGCATCGGCCTCGGGCAGGGTTGCCAGGGGGCGGTCGGCCGGCGGGCTGTCGGTCATGGGACCGTGAGTCTACCGGCGCCGGCCCGGGCCCGGCCTCAGCGGACGGTGAGCCCGACCGTCGTGGTGTTCCTCTGGCCGCCGGTGTCGAGGCCGCTGACCGTCACGCTGGCAGCCCCGGAGCCGCCGACGGCGATGGTGAAGCTCGCGCGGTAGCGCCCGTCGCTGCCCTTGATCGCGGTCACCGTGCGGGCACTGAGCCCGGATTGCTTGAGCGTCACGGTGGGCGCGGACTTGAGCGGTTCCGCTGTCGTCGCGATCACGGTCAACACGTCACCCGCGCTCGGCGTCGCGCTGGAGAGGCGGACGATGAACGCCGTCAGCGTGGTGGTGTGGGCCAGGATCTGCTTGCCCAGGCCCGACGAGGCATAGAGGCGCAGGCCATATGTGCCCGGAGCAACCAGCCGACCGTACGCATCTCGGCCGTCCCAGGTCCACTTCCAGGTACCGGCTGCGAGGCGCCTCGCTGACCACGCGGTACGCACGACGCTGCCATCGGCGCGCACGACCCGCAGGGTCGTGGTGGCCGTCCGCGTGAGTCGGAAGCTGATGCTGCTGGTCTTCGCCAGGGCATCGCCATCCTGCGGGTACCAGAGTCGCGGCGTGGCGCGTAGGAAGCCGGCGGTGCGGTCGACCATGACGTAGCCGATGAGCGTGGCGCGGTTGCCGGCCGGATCGACGATGCGCGCCAGCAGCGTGTAGCTGCCCTCGGCGACGAGGCGGCCGTAGCCGTCGCGGCCGTCCCAGCGGAAGGTGCCACCCGTGCCCCAGCCGATCTTGGTGTAGCGCACGGTGGCGGTGCCACGCTTGATGTAGAGCGTGCCGGCCGCCCGCTCGCCGAAGGACCAGCGCAGGTCGGCCTGGTCCTGGAAGCCGTCGCCGTTGGGCGAGAATGCGTTCGGAGTGGCCCAGCCGATGGCGCCCACGGCGCTGGCCGAGAGGCTGCCGGTCGGGCGGATCGTATCGACGACCAGGGACCGGCTGCGAAGCGCGCTGTTACCGACGCCATCGGTGGCTGTGACGCGGGCCGTGTAGGTCCCGTCTGCCACGCGCGTCCCCGGGCCATCACGACCGTCCCACGTGGCGGCGATGGTGCCGCCACTGCCGGCGAAGCTGCGCACGATCCGCGAACCTGCCAGGAGCTCGACTCGCCAGGTGGCTGCGCCGCCGGCAGTGGCGCTGATGCGCGTCAGGTCCTTGTAGCCATCGCCGTTGGGGGAGAAGGCACCGTAGGTGGCGGCGGGCGCGGTCAGGGTCGGCGGCACGGTGTCCACGGTCACGACCAGGGCGGTCAGCGGCAGCGTCGGGTCGGTCATGTCCGGTGCCGGCACGGCGTAGCTGAGGCCGGCCTTGACGCCCACGAGCTGGATGAGGATCGTGCCGTCAGGCACGACGCTGCCGCCGAGCCGGCCGTCCCAGTCGAAGCTATGGTCGCCGCCGCGCAGGCCCGGCAGGGCAAGGCTGCCGAGCAGAGCCCGATCCGAGGCGCGGTAGACGCGCAGCGTCAGGCTGTCCATGGTGTGGCTCAGGTGGTAATTGATGCGCAGGGCGTCGCGCAAGCCGTCTCCGTTGGGGGAGAAGGCGTGCGGCCCGTTCACCGGGTCAGCCAGGCTGGAGGCGGAACGGAGCGTCGCCGACGCGACCGGACCCATGGTCAGCCCCGACAGCTCGGCCCGCACGAGCGTGGCGTTGGGCGACTGGGCGGCGACCACGAAGGCCGTGCTGCCGTCGCTCACCGCGACCCAGCCCCGCTTGGTCGCGCTCGACACCGGCGCCCATTCGGAGAGCGGCCCATCGACCAGGTACCAGGTGTAGCCGTCGGCGGCACGCGGGCCGTCGAGGATCGCAACCAGGTTGCCGGAGGCGAGACTGCCCACGCTCAGCGAGGAGGCGTCGGGCGAGGCGCGCATCGCGCGGCTCGACACTGTCCGGCCGAACGCGCCCAGGGCGATCGCTGGGGCAGCCACGTGGTTCGCGGTCACCGCCCAGGCACCCCAGTTGCCCTTCCCGTCGCGGGCGCGGGTGCGGAAGGCATAGGTGTGACCGGTGCGTGCGAGATAGGTGCCGCTCCCGTGGGTCGTGCTCGTCAGCCAGGCCGTCCAGCTGCCGCCATCGACCGAGACCTGCACATCGTGGGCAGTCACGCCGGTCCAGTCGTCGACCGCGGTCCAGTCGACCCGGATGCCCTCCTGCGTGCTCGTGGCCGGCAGAAGCTTGATGCCCGCCCGCGGCGGGGTCGTGTCGTTGAGGAACTTCGCCCGCAGGCCGGCGCTGAGCTCGGTCCGGCTGCCGTCGTAGCCGAGCGCCCAGATGCCGGCGCCCCGCAGGCCCAGTCGGTTGATCAGGTCGTACTTGGCGGCCAGGCTCTGGCTGTCGTCGTAGTAGAGCTCCCGCCAGGTGGCCGGGCAGCTGGAGCAGGCGTTGTACTGGTAGACCGACCAGGCCGACTGCTCCTTCGAGTCGTAGCGGCGGCCCTTCTCCACCGCCAGCGAGTAGGCGGTCGAGTAGACGGCGGTGTTGGAGTAGCCGTAGCTGGAGCTCCCGGCCCGGGTCGGCGCGTTCGGGTCGCTGGTCGTGGTCGACCAGGCCCGGCCGTACCAGGGCAGGCCGAGGATGATCTTGCTGGCGCTCGTCTTGGCCAGGTAGGCCTGGACCGTGTCGGTCAGGTCGTAGCCGCTGCTGCTCAGGGGGGCGATGGACCCGGCGCGCGACGAGCTGGCGGTGCGGTAGTCGTAGCCCATGATGAAGACCGCGTCGGCCGCGCCGGAGGCGGTCAGGGCAGTGATGTCGTAGTTGCCGATCCAGCCGGTCGAGTCGAAGGTCAGCTGGTAACCGGCGGCCTTCGCGTCGAGCGCGGCGCGCACCTGCCGCACGAAGGTCACGAAGTTCGCACCCTGGCCGCTGGGCAGCGGCTCGAAGTCGAGGTTGACGCCGTCGGCGCCGCGGTCGCGCACGGCGGCGGCGATCTCGTTGGCCAGCGTCTGGCGCGCCGTCGAGCTCGAGAGGAGGGCGATCGTGTCCTCGGTCTGGCTGGTGGTCCAGGCGAAGCGCTGCACCGTCAGCACCACGCGGGTGCCGGCGGCGTGGGCGTCGTTCATGACCGTGGTCAGGCGGCTGCTCGTCCAGCCGGACCAGCCCACGGTCGTGGCGCCGCTGCTGTCCTTCTTGATGAGGTGGCCCGAGCGGCTGGCGCCGACGCCGAAGTAGGCGATGGTCGAGAGCGAGGCGTAGTCGAGCCGCGTGGTCGAGTCCGACAGCTCCCAGTAGGGCAGGAAGCCGAAGACCTCGCGGTGCAGGCCTGTCGGGCCCACGGGGGTCGCGTCGACGACCGTCGCGTCGGTCCGCTCATAGGCGGGCCGGCCGGCTCCGTCACCGAGTCGGATATCGGCGTCGGCGGGGGGCTCGACCGGCGCCGCGGTGGCCTCCTGCGTGCTTGCACCGTCGCCTGCGGGCGCGACCGGCTCGGCCGGCAGCTTCGTCGTGCCGTTCCGCTGGCGCTCCAGCTGCCGGCCGCTGGCGCGTGCCGCCGGGAGGGCCCTGGGCAGCTCACCGCCGACCGTCCAGCGGTCGCCGCGGCGCGGCCGGAAGGGGACACTCACCGCGTCGCCGGGCGTGAAGTCGGGCCGGTCGGCGGCGTGCCGCTGGGCGTCCTCGTAGTGGATCGTGGGCAGCAGCTCCGCGGCGGCCTCGGGGGCTGGCGGGGCGGCCTGGTCGAGCCGTGTGGCTGAGTCCGGCCGACGCGCCTCGCCGGGCACCACCTGCGCGGGCGTGCCGGCGCCTGCGGCGGCGCCCACGGGCCGGGCCACGGCAGCGCCGGGCATCAGCAGCGAGAGGGCAGCGACGACGCCGAGGGCGGTCGACGGATGGCGCAGGGGCACGAGGCTCTCCTCCATCGCTCCACGCCTCCGGCCGTCCCTTCGACCGGAGCGCGGGTGCGGCCGAGCCGGGTGACGGGCGCCGGGCTCGAGGAGCGCCCTGCAAGACCAGACCTGACCGAGATCCGGGCCGCGCCGCCGACCTGGCGGGCGATACGGCATCGGACTCCGGACGAGCATACGCCGGGTGCATCGGCGGTCAATGGGCCGATGGTCCCGGTGTGGCGTGGTACGGGGTGGTCTGGTGCGGTGCGGTGCACCGCCGCGCCTGCTCGCGAGCCAGCAGGCCTGGCGTCAGTGCAGGGGCAGTCCGATCGTCGTGGCCTGCGAGCGGTAGCCCGTGTCGATGCCGTAGGCACGCAGGAGTAGCTTCCCGGTGGTGCCGCCCGTCTTGAGCGTGAACGTGACACGGTACTTGTAGGTCGAAAGCTTCGTCGTCCTGAGCACATAGGCGGTCAGACCCGGCTGGGTGACGCGCAGTGTGGGGTTCCTGGAGAGCGGCTCGGCGCTGATCAGCGTGACCGTGATGCGCTGGCCGCGGGCCGGCGTGGTGTCCGAGGCGATGACCCGGAAGGCGCTCAAGACGACCGCCTTGCGGATGGCGATCGTGCCTTCTGGCGTCGTCGCCGTGGCCACCGCGACATAGACGCCGTCCCGCACGTAGGCGCCCGTGGAGTCCTTGCCGAACCAGCTCCAGGCGTAGGTGCCGGCCGTCGTGGCGCGTTCTGCCCAGCGCGTCGCTACCGTCCGGCCGGCGCTGTCGAGCACTCGCCAGGTGACGCTGGCCGGTCGTGTGAGCGTGATGCGGAAGGTCGTGTAGGGTGCCAGTGAGTCACGGTCGCGGGCGTAGAAGAGGACGCGCGACGCGGTCGGCGAGCGGAGCGCGGTCAGGATGCGGGCGGTGGCCTGCGCCGAGGCCCCGCTATTGCCCGCCACATCGACCGGGGTGATGGTCAGGCCGTAGGTCCCATCGGCCAGGAGCCCGCTGGCGTCGACCTTGCCGTCCCAGGCGGACGTGCCGGGCCCGGACGCGGCAAGAAGCGTCCGGGAGCCTGCCGCCGCGCCGGCCGAGTCGGTCACGGCAAGACGCAGGTCGGCTGGCTCGGAGAGGTCATAGCCGATGGGCAGCGTGTCGAGGATGCCGTCGCCGTTGGGCGAGAAGGTGGGCGGGCTGGGCTCGCCGGCGGTCGTGACCGTGACGCTGCTGCCGCCGACGGCCAGCGTGGCCATCGTCGGCGCCACGGTGTCAAGGCGGATCGTGGCCAAAGACTCATCGCCCACGTTGCCCCAGGCATCGGTGGAGACGACGCTGACGCGGTAGGTGCCGTCGGGCTGGATGGTCGAGCCGCTGGTCCCGTTCCAGGCGACCTGCGCCACCTGCCCACTGCCGGTGTAGCTCTTGAGCGTGCGGCCGTCGAGGCGCTGGAACCGGACCCACCATGTGCCGGCCTCGCTGAACTCGACCCGCACGGGCAGCGTGTCGAGCGTACCGTCGCCATTGGGTGAGAAGGCGCCTCGACCGGTGTCGATGCGCCAGGCACGGGGCCCGGTCGAGTCCGCCGGATCGAGGCTGGCCGCGGCCGCCCAACCAGCCACGGGCGAGTCGAGCCGGAACCAGGGCTGACCATCCGGACCGCTCACCGGCCCTTCGGCCAAGCGGACGGCGGTGCCGGCCGCCAGCGTGCCCGTCACGTTCGCGCCGGCCGGCGCATCCATCACCTTGGCCGGCGCCGGCAAGGAGGGATCGACGACGGCCGCGCCGGGCACGACGAAGTCGGCCGGCGTCGTATCGGTGTTCGCGAAGGGGGCGCCGGTGACCTGGTCGGCGGTCAGGCCGAGGTTGCCCACGACGGAGCGGTAGTAGGTCGTGGCGTCGGCCGGATCCATGTGCACCTGGTATCCGGGGGTGCGCACCGAGCCGAAGCGGATATCGCGGCCGCCGATGTAGCCCGTGCCCATGAAGATCTCGTCCATGGTGCGGTGGGTCGTCATCAGGTCGCGGATGACGGGCGCCACGCTCTGGTACCCGTAGGCGAAGACGGCGCGCGCGCCGGCGCGGAGGAAGCCGGCGGCGTAGTTGTCGACGCGCTGCTTGGCCACGCTCTGCGTCGGGGCGGCATGGCCCGGCTCGCTGTTGCCGCTGGCGTAACAGAGGTGGTTGAGCAGCACGACCGCGTTCGGCGCCAGGCGCACGTTCGCGGCGATGGGGCCCTCGCCGTAGTACTTGACCGTGTTCTCGGAGCCGCCCGCGATCGGGTTGAGGCCCATGCCGTCCTTCGTCTCGGTCTGGAACGGGCTATAGGGGCTGGGCCAACCGTTGCCGTGGCCGAGGTAGACGACGATGCTCGCGCCCTGGATGTTGTCGAGGACCGCCGACCACGTGGCGCGCGGGTGGAAGACGCGGCGCACGTCGAGGCCGTACGAGGCTGCCAGCTGGGCGAGTGCCTCGCCGCGCGAGAGGTTGGAGGCGGTCAGGCCGTGGGTCGGGCCGACGATGATGACCGCCTTGAGCCGCGCCGCAGCCTGCGTCGTCCCGGGCAGGCCGGGCAGCGCCGGCAGCAGGATGGCCACCACGAGCGCCACGAGCGCCAGCGGCAGGCGCGTGGTCCGAAGGCGGCGGGCGGTGGCGGCGGGCGCGTCCGGCAATGCTTCTCCCCGGGATCGCTCAGGCGCGTCGATCGACACGCTCGGATGAGTGCTGCCAGAAGCCTCGCCGCCAGCAGCCCGGATGGGTATGCCGCGATGGTCCCGCGACGCCTAGCCACATCGAGCCAGGGACTACGTATGGCACGATGAGGGTGGCCGCCCGGGATCCGGCCGTCGTCCGTCGCAGGGGAACCGATGCGCCGCAAACGCCAACGCCCGCTCGTCGCCCGATCGAACCGCCCCGCGGGCGACACCCCGCTCGACGAGCACGCCCTCGACGAGCAGGCCCTCGACGAGGCGGAGACGCAGGCGATCCAGGAGGCCACCGTCGAGGCCGCCGCGGCAGCGCCCGCGGACGCTGCCGTCGTCGAGGAGCCGCCCGCCGGGGTACCTGCAGCGCCCGCGAAGGCCGCCGAGACGGGGGCCGCCGAGGAGTCGGCCACGCCTCCGGACGGGCCGGCTCCCACGGACGAGCCGCCATGGGCACGCCGCCGCGCCTCGGGCGTGCTCGTGGCGTTCTCCGCGGTGGTCCTGGTGATCGCTCTCGCCGGGACGGCCGGCTACGGGCTGGCGCTGTTCGTGGCCGGCCTGAACTCCGTGCGGGCGCCCGACGTGCCCTTCGCCAGCCCGACGCCCACCACCGGGATACCCTCGACCACGCCCTCGACGGCGCCTGCACCGAGCGGTCCCGCGTCGCCCACGCCGTCCGCGACCGGCCCCACGCCGATCCCGTCGCAGGCCGTGCACATCGTGGCGCGCGGCGAGAACCTGACCCAGATCGCCCGGCGCTACGGCGTGACCGTGGAAGCCATCGCGCTGGCCAACGGCATCGAGGACCCGAACCTCATCGAGCCCGGGCAACGCCTGATCATCCCGCCGCGCGAGGGGGCCGCGCCCAGTCCCTGAGCGCCGGCCGGCGACGCGTGCTCGCCCCGGACGTGCCAGTGGCTGGTACGGCTACCATGGCGCGGACCCAGCGACCTGCCCCAGGAGGCTTCTGCGCGTGCACCTCTTCCTCGTCGGCGCCGGCCACGTCGGCCTCGTCACCGCGGCCGGCTTCGCCAAGCTCGGCCACCGGGTGACCGTCGCCGACATCGACGAGGCGCGCATCGCCGCGCTGACGGAGGGCCGACCGCCGGTCTACGAGCCGGGCCTGGATGCGGCCCTGAGTGCCTATGCCCGCCAGGGCAGGTTGCGCTTCACGACGGACCTGCGGCCGCCCGACGACGCCGCCATCTCCATCGTCTGCGTCAGCACCCCGACCGGCCCGGATGGGCCGCTCTCGACGGCCAACGTGGAGGCCGCGGTGCGCGGCCTCTTGGGGACCGTTGGCCCGGAGCACACCATCGTGGTGCGCTCGACGCTGCCCGTGGACGGGCCCCACCGCCTGCTGGCCCTCGTCGACGGGCCGCCCCGGCCGCGCCTCGTGACCAACCCCGAGTTCATGCGCGAGGGGAGCGCCCTGGCCGACTTCGAGAACCCCAGCCGTGTCGTGACGGGCTGGCTCGAGCCGAGCGACCGCGAGGCGGCCGAGGCGGTAGCCGAGCTGTACGCCCCGCTGCATGCGCCGACGATGATCGCCGACGCCGGCTCGGTCGCCCTCATCAAGCTCGCTTCGAATGTCTTCCTGGCGGCCAAGGTCGCCTTCGCCAACGAGCTGGCGCGTATCTGCGATGCCGTTGGCGCCGACGTCGACACCGTCGCCGCCGGCATCGGCATGGATGGACGAATCGGCCGCGCCTTCCTCTCGGCGGGGCCCGGCTACGGCGGCTCCTGCCTGCCGGAGCAAGCCGTGGCGCTGGCGCTCCAGACGCACGAGCGCGGCGTGCCGACGCCGCTCATCGACGCCGTGAGCCGTTCCAACGAGACCCACCAACGGGCCATCGTGCGGCGCCTCCAGGGATTGCTGGGCGGCGGCCTGGAGGGCCGGCGCATCGCCCTGCTCGGCCTCGCCTTCAAGGCCGAGACCGACGACGTGCGCGAATCGCCGGCGCTGGCGCTGGCGGCGTACCTGCGCGAGGCCGGCGCCGAGGTGACCGGCTACGACCCGCGGGCCGCCGAGAAGGCACGCCGTGCCGACCCCGCCCTGGGCGTCAGGGAAACCATCGCCGAGGCGCTCGACGGCGCGGATGCGGTGCTCGTGACGACCGAATGGCGCGAGTTCGCCACGCTCGACTGGAGCAGCCTGGCCGCCTGCCTGCGCGGCGATCTGGTGTACGACCTGCGCAACATCGTGGTCGGCCAGCAGGTCCGCGAGGCCGGCCTGCGCCACGAGTCGCTCGGCCGGCACTGACCGGCCGGGGGTCACCGACACCGCCTCGAGCGCCAGGCCCGAGGCGCCCCGGAGGTCCCTGGGATACACGATGCCCGCCCCGAACGCGGGGCGGGCATCGGTTACTTGGGGGCCGCGTCCGCTCGGGCACGCGGTGCGGCCGGGGAGTGGGCGGTCTAGATCGGGCCGCGGCCGACCCGCGTGCGACCGGTCACGGCCGACACGACGAGGACCGTGATGACGGCCCCGATGGTGGCCACGATGATCGTGGTCAGGTTGAAGCCGGTGATGAAGTCACCGCCGGTCAAGGCGCCGGCGAGGAAGCCGCCGACGAGCGCGCCGACGATGCCGAGCACGATGTGCCCGATGATGCCGAGGCCCTCGTCACCCTTGACGAGCAGCCCGGCGAGGTAGCCGGCGATGGCGCCGACGATCAGCCAGGACAGAAGTCCCATTCTTCGTTGCCTCCCTCCGGTGGCGCACGCGCGTGCGTGCCTTGGTGGGTGCCACTCGGTCGGGGACTACGGTCGCGCCTCGGAGGGCGCGGCGGCGCGCACGGAGCCGCGCCGGGCGTTACAGATGAGTCACAGCGCGCCCTGGGGCCCGCTCAGGGCGCCTCTTCGCTGGTCGGGCTGGGCAGCACGATCGGCCCCTCGTCGGGCGCGATGGTGAAGGTGGGCGAGGCGCCGGGGCCGGCACCCGGGTCGTCGGAGGGCGGCACGATGGGCAGGCCGCCCTCGTAGTCGGTGATGACGAGGAGGTACTCGAGCTTGTCGAGCGGCGCCGCGGGCAGCACGAAGGCGGCCTGCACCACGGCGTTCGGATCGCGCTGCACGTCGACCACCCGCCCCACGACGAGGCCCTTGGGGAAGGGCGAGCGAATGCCGTTGCCGAGGTCGATGCCGGCGGTCACCACGGTGTCGTCGATGGCCACCTCGTCGGTCGAGGGGATGTTGGCCATGACCAGCGCGCCGCCCAGCTGGCCGCGCACCTCGCCCGTGGCGCGCGAGGCCTCGACCAGCCCGATGACCGTCGAGCGCGTGTCGCTGATGAGCAGGATGCGGCTGTAGTTCGCACCGGCCTCGACGACCTGACCGACCAGCGCGGCGCCGCCGGCGACCACCACGTCGCCCTCGGCGATGCCGTGGTCGGTGCCCTTGTCCAGGGTGACCATGCGCTCGTACTGCGACACCTGCCGACCGATGACCTCGGCAGCGACCGTTTCGTAGTCGAGCGACGACCGGACCTCGAGGAGGCGCGTCAGCTGCTCGTTCTGCACGCGGATCTCGGCCAGCCGCCGGTTCTCGACCTCGAGTGCGTCCGAGCGGGCCTGCAGCTGCTGGTTGTCGCGCCGCAGGCGATCGATCTCGGCGATGGCATCGAAGACGGAGGTGACGCCGCGGGTGAGGCCGGAGATGGCGCCCTGGATGGGCGCGAAGGCGAAGCCCAGGCCCCGCTCCAGCTCGCGCATCGGTGGCGTCCGGCTCAGGCCGAGCAGCAGCAGGCTGGCGGCGATGAGCAGCGCGAAAGCGACGCCGCGGCGGCGGCTGGCTCTGGTGGCGAACATGCGGCGGGGTCGGCCCTCCCCTGCCCGTGGCCGGCCCGCGGCCGACCGCTGGTCAGACTAACGCGGCGGCCGAGCGTACGTCTCGGCGACCAGCGTGCGCTCCATCGCGTCGAGCTCCTCGAGCACCTTGCCCGTGCCGCGCGCGACGCAGGTGAGCGGATCCTCGGCGACGTGCACCGGCATCTGGGTCGCCTCGGCCACGCGCCGGTCGAGGCCCTGCAGGAGTGCGCCACCGCCGGCCAGCACGATGCCCTGGTCCATGATGTCTGCCACCAGCTCGGGCGGCGTCTCCTCGATGGTGTCCTTGATCGTATCGACGATCTGCTGCACGGAGTCCTCGACCGCCTCGCGCACCTGGTCGGCGGTCACCTCCACGGCGCGCGGCAGGCCGGTCAGCAGGTCGCGGCCGCGCAGCGTGACGCGCTGCTCGTCGTGGTCGCCCGGGTAGGCCGAGCCGACGGCGATCTTGATGTCCTCGGCGGTCCGCTCGCCGAGCAGCAGGTTGTACTCGCGCCGGGCGAAGGCCACGATGTCCTGGTCCATCTCGTCGCCGCCGATGCGGATCGACTTGCTGACGACGATGCCGCCCAGGCTGATGACGGCCACTTCCGTGGTGCCGCCGCCGATGTCGACGATGAGGCTGCCCGACGGCTCGGCCACCGGCAGGCCGGCCCCGATGGCGGCGGCCATGGGCTCCTCGATGAGGCGCGCCCAGCGGGCGCCGGCGTTCAGGGCCGCGTCGTGGACAGCCCGCTTTTCGACTTCAGTGACCCCGCTCGGAATGCCGATGACGACGCGCGGTTGGGCCAGGAAGCTGCGCTCGTGCACCGCGCGGATGAAGTAGTGCAGCATGCGCTCGGTGACGTGGAAGTCGGAGATGACGCCGTCTTTGAGGGGGCGCACCGCGACGATGTTCGCCGGGGTACGGCCAACCATGCGCTTGGCCTCGGCGCCGATTGCCAGCACCTTCTTGGTCACGCGGTCGATCGCTACAACACTGGGCTCATCGATGACGATGCCACGGCCTTTGACCATGACAAGAGTGTTCGCGGTACCGAGGTCGATACCAACATCGTGAGAGAAGAGCCCCAGGAAAGAGCTGACAGGATTGAAGGCCATGCAGTCCTTGCCTTCGGGTTGGATTCGCAGTTAGCCGAGTCGAGTATAACCGCCCTGATAGGGCCGGTCAACGAAAGGCGACACAATCGCAACACTTATTGTCAAGCTATCCGAAGCGTTGGCAGTAAGCCGTTCGCGAGCGCATCCCGTGATTATCGACACGTCCGCCTGCACCCGTTACCCCATCCTAGTGCCGCGCCGAAGCGCTGACGACGGCCAGACGGCCCGTCTTCTCAGCTTGGTAGAATGTCGCTGAGGAAGCAGAGATGACCGGGGACGTCAAACACGTCGCGCTGACCAGCACTATTGATCTGTCCGCCATTGCCGAAGAGGTACGCGCGGACAAGCAGCCGCGTATTCTTGAGCGAAA
>DASSPM010000160.1:0-16948 GCA_035699625.1 Candidatus Limnocylindrales bacterium
CCGCGACTTCGCCTTCATCGGGCCGGAATCGACGGCCGCGGCGGTCGCCGCGCGCTGCGCCTCGGCGCAGGAGGCGTTCTGGCCCTACCACGACCGGCTCTTCGCGGCCCAGGGCGCGGAGAACAGCGGCGTGTACGGCACGTCTGCCCTGATCGCCATCTCCCGGAGTCTCGGTCTCGACGGTGTTCGGTTCGAGGCGTGCCTTGCCGACCCGGTCCTGCACCGCCAGGTGGCGGCCGAGACGGAGGCCGGACGGTCGCGCGGCGTGGTCTCGACGCCGACACTCGACTTCGGAGGCCGGGCCATCGCCGGAGTGCCCAGGTATGAGGCGCTCGACGCGCTCGTTCGCCAACTGGCCGACGCCGGCGACCCTCCGTGAGCGCCCGGACCCTGGGTGCCCTGACGATGATCGTGCCCACGCTCATCGCAGCGCTCGCCGCGAGCTATCTCACGGCCAGCCACTTCAGCGGGGCCCTGCCGGCCTGTGGACCCGTGGCCGGCTGCGACGTCGTCGCCAACAGCCGCTACAGCACCGTCCTGGGCATGCCCATCGCGCTGCCGGGCGCGCTGGGTGCGTCGGGCCTTGCCGGCCTGTACCTGATGTGGTGGCGGACGGGCGCGCGCAGCCCGCTGATGGCCGCCTACGTGGTCGGCCTCGTCGCCCTGGCCGGCGTGGCGTACCTGACGTTCCTGGAGCTCGTCGTCATCCGGGCGATCTGCTCATGGTGCGTGGTCTACGGCGTCGGCACGCTGGCCGCCTGGGTCGTCAGCCTGCTGCTCCTGCGGCGGCCGCCGGAGACGGTCCACCATGACCCGGGACGGGCGGGACACGGCCGCTCGGCACACGGCCGCTCGGCACGCCGCCGGCAACGCGACTGACGACTCGCCTCAGCGACGCGGCCGTCTCGGCAGCAGCGCCAGGGTGACGGCGGCGGCCACGAGCAGCACGCCCGCCACGGGCAAGAGCAGCGTCACGTCGAACGGCTCGACGTGCGTCGTCTCATCGACGTGCGCCGCAGCAGCTCCTGCCGACGCGATGAGCAACAGGAGCGAGCCGGTCAGGGGGCGCAGGAGTGCCTTCACGGTCTCCTCGAGTCTACGGCCCGGCGCGCCGCGCCGCTCGGGGCTCACTTGAGTGGGTCCCCATCCCCGGCCTTGAAGAGGCCGAGCGCGCCGCGGCCGACGAAGTTGAAGGCGTGCGTGACGATCGGGTAGAGCCCATCCTCGGTGAATTCCATCTCGACGATGGCCCCCTGGGCGGGCGAGAGGTCGACCGCCTGGGCGCCCCAGCCGGCCTGGAGATCCGGGGCACCCTCCTTGATGACGGAGTCGAAGATGGTGCCCACGACGTGGAAGGAGCTGTCGATCGAGGGGCCGGCGTCGAGCACGAAGACGCGCACCTTCTCGCCCACGTCGACCTGCAGTGGCGCGTCCTTGTACTGGTCGGCGACGCCGTTGAAGACGACGTAGTCGGGTGCCGGGGCAGCCACGCCGGCCTTCTCCAGGCTGACGGGCGCCTTCTGCGGCCCCAGGTACCACTCGCTCTGCACGAGGGCGAACTCGCGGTCCACCTTGGGCAGGCCTGCGGCGGGCTCGACGATGACCATGCCGTACATGCCGTTGGCGATGTGGTGGAGGGCCGGCGGCGTACCGCAGTGGTACATCCAGACGCCGGCGTAGTTCGCCTGCCACTCGTAGACCTTCTCGCCACCGGGGTCGATCGAGGTCATCTCGTCGTTCCAGGCGACCATCGAGGAGTGGAAGTCGATCGAGTGCGGCAGCTGGTTGGTGGCCGGGTTCTTGAGATGGACCCGGATGGTGTCGCCCACCTTGACGCGGATGACCGGTCCGGGCACCGTCCCGCCGAAGGTCCAGACCTTCTGCACGAAGCCCTTGGCCACGGTCATCTCCTGCTCCGTGATGATCAGGTCGACGTCATGGACGCTGCCGGGCAGGAGCTTCGGGGCCGTAGCGTCGTATGTCTTGGGTGCAGGGGCGTTCGGGTCGGCAGCCACGCTGGTGACCGGGGCGGGGCCGCCGTGGTCATTCCCGCCGGCCGCCGTGCCGCCGCCGACGACGACGCTGCCCTTCATGCCGCCGTCGGCATGGCCCGGCACGGAGCAGATGAAGGTCAGCCCGGCCGCGGGCACATCGACCGCACCCGTCGCCTCGGCCTTGCCCTTGGCCTCGATCTTGGTGCCGTTGCTGAAGGTCACGTCGTGCAGGATGGCTCCCTCGTTCTTTAGCTTCACGCTGTAGCGGCCGGGCTTGTCGACCTTGATCGTGGCCGGCTCGAAGCCGAGCTCGAACGAGCGGATCTCGATGGTGCCGACCGCCGCCGCCACTCCAGGGCCTGCCACGGCGGGCGGTGAGCCCGCAGCGTGGCTGGCCATGGGCATGTAGGTCCACGACGATCGGGCGGGGGCGACACAGCCCGCAGCGGCGAGCGCCAGGATGAGTCCGGCGGCCAGGAGAGAACGAGGCATCGAGAGTGACCCTTTCATGACGGCCGGCGACGGACGCTGGCGTGGCACTGAGCGTGGCCGGCTGCGCCGCCTGCGGGACCGGCCAAGCGTCCCGGACCGACCATGCCGGATGGCCCGTTGTCCGCCGAGGGGCCGAGGGTCACGGACGATGGGGCCGAAGGGCCCGCGCGCACGTCGTCGCCTGCCGTGAGACTGGCCGGCACATGGCCGTGCGTGTGCACCGGCGCCGCCGGGGAGGAGATCGCCGTGCTCGAGACACCTTCAAGCCGGACCCTGGCAGAGGGTTTCGTGATCCAGATCCAGGACGAGGTGCGCGACGGGATCGAGCATCTGGTCGTGACCGCGGCCGGACGGGCGCACGTCTCAGCGGCACTCTTCGAGGCCGGCCTCGACGGGCTGCACCCGTGCGCCCGCGAGATGGCCCTCCCCGGCGACCGCGAGTGGGTGCGGGAGGCACTCGCCGGCCCCGTCGCCGCGGCCACGGACGCCGCGCTCGAGGTGCTGACCGACACGCTCGCCGAAGCGCTGCGCGGGGCCCCGCCGGACCTGCTGGAACGCCTCGAGTCCTGCCGCCGCTGGAGCGAGCTCGGCCTCGAGTAGCGAGGCCCGCCTGGGGCCGGCCTTCAGCCGATCTCGAGCGCGACCTCCTCGATGCTGCCGTCCTCGATCGACCAGGCGCGTATGACGGGCCGCTCCGGGTCCGCCAGCGAGCAGATGAGGTAGAGCGAGCCCGGCCAGAGCGCCAGGCCGACGTCCGTCGGCGAGGGCTCCGCCGGTGAGCGCACGTGGGAGTGGAAGATGCCCCAGACGACCTCGTCGGCGTCGTCGAGCGCGAGCACGATGCGCAGCTGCTCCTGCGGGTCGATGCGATAGCGATAGGGCGAGGCGGCCGCGTTGGCCGTGGCATGGAAGCGCAGCGCGCGGCCGCCGTCGTGCGCGAGTGCGTCGCCGGCGATGATGCCGCAGGCCTCGTTGGGGTATCCGCGGCGGGCCCAATCGACGAGTCCTTCGAAGAGCGCTGCCGGGAGGTGCACCGCCGCCCCGGATGCCTCCCCTACCACCAGGCCTTGGTCTCCAGCTCCTCGCCCATCTCGTCGACGCCGCGCGACCAGAGCTCGTCGGAGAGGTATTTCCAGCCGCCGTCGGCCAGCAGCGCGACGATGGTGCCGCGCTGCATTTGACGGGCCAGTCGTGCCGCCGCCACCAGCACGCCGCCCGAGGAGACGCCGGCGAAGATGCCCTCGCGTTCCGTCAGGGCCTGCAGAGCAGTGATCGACTCGGCGTTCGAGACGAGGTACTTGGCGTCGAGGATGGCCGGGTCGAAGACCTCGGGCACGAAGCCCTCCTCGAGCGAGCGCAGGCCCTGCACCTGCTCGCCCGGCATCGGCTCGGCGGCCACGATGCGCACGCCGGGGCGGTGCTGGCGCAGGTAGCGTCCCACGCCGGTCAGCGTGCCGCCCGTACCGAGGCCGGCTACGAACGCGTCCACGTCCGGCCGGTCGGCCAGGATCTCGGGTCCGGTGGTCTCGTAGTGGGCACGCGGGTTGGCCGGGTTGGCGTACTGGTCGGGCATCACGAAGCGGTCGTCGCGGGCGACCAGGTAGCGCGCCAGTTCGACCGCGCCATTGGAGCCCCGCGCGCCGGGGGAGTCGATCACCTCCGCGCCGTAGAGCGCCAGGAGCTGGCGCCGTTCGCGGGTCACGTTGTCGGGCATCACCACCGCCACGCGGTAGCCCTTGCGCCGCGCGATCATGGCCAGGCTGATGCCGGTGTTGCCGCTGCTCGGCTCGAGGATGATCGAGTCGGGGCGGAGGCGGCCCGACGCCTCGAGGTCCTCGATGAGCGCGCGCGCCACGCGGTCCTTGACCGAGCCGGTCGGGTTGTGGCCCTCGAGCTTGGCGAAGAGGCGCACCGTCGGCGTCGGGGAGAGCCGCGGGATCTCCACCAGCGGCGTGTGGCCGATGGCCTCCACGATCGAGGCGTAGCTGCGCCCCGCCGGCTCCTCCTGCCGCTCCGGCTCGGCGCGCGCCGGCAGCGCCATCTCAGCCGCCGGCCATCGCCGGCAGGATGATGACCGTGTCGCGCGGGTCAACCGGCGTGTCGAGTGCCTCGAGGTAGCGCACGTCCTGGTCGTTGACATAGACGTTGACGAAGCGATTGAGCTCGCCCTCGGGCGTCAGGAGCTGGTCGCGCAGCCCCGGATGCGCCTCGGTCAGCGCACCCAGCACCTCGCGCACGGTGGCCCCGTGGGCCTCGATCTGCTTCTGGTTGCCCGCCGTGGCGCGCAGCACGGGCGGGATGCGAACGGTGGTCACGATCTCCTCCCTATGCCTCTGCCACGGAGGCAGGCACCCGCCCCGCCGACTCTCCCGTGCCCCGCAGCGCCGCCTCAGCGCGCGTGCCGCAGGCTGGGCAGTCGGGGTCGCGGCGGAGCTTGAGCTCGGTGAAGGTGCCGTCCAGGGCGTCCCAGATGAGGAGCCGGCCGGCGAGCGGGTCGCCGATGCCGAGCAGGACCTTGATGGCCTCGGTCGCCTGGAGCAGGCCGAGCGTGCCGGGGACGAGGCCGAGGACGCCGGCCACCGAGCAGCCCGGCGCCAGCTCGGGCGGCGGGGGTGTCGGGTAGAGGCAGCGGTAGCACGGCCCCTCGAAGGGCCTGAAGACGGTCAGCTGCCCCTCGAAGCGGAAGACCGAGGCGTGCACCACGGGGATCCCCGCCCGCACTGCCGCATCGTTGAGCGTGTAGCGCGTCTCGAAGGTGTCCGTGCCGTCGATGACCACGTCGTAGCCGGCGATGAGCCGCTCCACGTTCTCCTCGGTGAGCATCTCCTCGTGCGCCACGACGTTCACGTCCGGGTTGAGCGCCCGGATGCTGGTGGCCGCCGAGTCCGTCTTCTTCTGGCCGATGCGGTCGCTGGTGTGGATCACCTGGCGCTGGAGGTTGGAGAGATCGACCACGTCGAAGTCGACGATACCCAGCGTGCCGACCCCCGCCGCAGCGAGATACAGCAGGCCCGGCGAGCCAAGCCCGCCGGCGCCGATGAAGAGCACCTTCGAGGCGAGCAGGCGGGCCTGGCCCTCGGCGCCGACCTCGGGCATCAGCAGGTGGCGGCTATAACGCTGCTGCTGGGCGGGCTCCAGCACGACTGGCTTCTGCCAGGGTCGACCCTCGGATTTCCACTGCTGGAAGCCGCCCTCCATGGAGACGACCTCGCGGTAGCCGAGCTCGGCCAGCTGGCGGGCGGCGAGGGCGGAGCGGGTGCCGCCGGCGCAGTAGAGCACGAGCGGCCGGTCGCGCTCGGGCAGGAAGGCTTCGATGCGGCTCTCGAGGAAGCCGCGCGGCACGTGCACCGCACCCGGCAGGTGGCCCTCTTGCCACTCATCCGACTCGCGCACGTCGACCGGCACGCCGCCGGCCTCGATGAGCCGGGCGGCCTCGTCGGTGCCGACCTCGCGGATCGAGGCGCGTACCTCTCTGATCAGTTCACTGAAGGACTTGCTCATCGCTGCTGGGACTCCGGGATGGCGGCCGACAGCCGCCGGGCCTCGCCGCTGTACGCGGCTGGACGAACGTGACGGGCGCGCCGGCCTACGCGGCCGGCAGCGGACACCTGCAGCGGCCGGTGGTGACCTTCGCGCGTGACGGAAGGTGCATCACGAGGCGGTCCCCCCGCCCCCGGCCGCCTGCCAGACGACGCGGTCGGCGAGCGCGCGCTGGAGCGTCTCCAGCGAGAGCAGGGCGCACTTGAGCCGTGCCGGGCTGATCTCGATGCCCAGGTCGTCGAGTACATCCTGGCGGCCGATGGCAGCCACCTCGTCGAGCCGCTTGCCCTTGATGGCGTCGGTCAGCATCGAAGCCGAGGCCTGGCTGATGGCGCAGCCACGGCCGGTGAAGGCCACCTCGCGCACCCGGTCGTCTTCGAGGCCGAGGAAGATCGTGATGCGGTCGCCGCAGAGGGGATTGGCGCCCTCATGGGAGGCATCGGCGTTCTCCAGCGTGCCGAAGTTGTGCGGCCGGCGATAGTGCTCGAGGATCTCGTCGCGGTAGAGGTCGTCCACCTCAACCCCCTGCCGCCGCGTGGGCCGCTGCCGGCTCACGCTCGAAGACACGCTGCACGCCGCGCAGGCCGGCCACCAGGCGGTCCACGTCGTCCCGGTCGCTGTAGACGTTGAAGCTGGCGCGCGCCGAGGCGGCCAGCTCGAGCCGCTCGTGGAGCGGCATGGTGCAGTGGTGGCCGGCGCGGATGGCGACCGCCTCACGGTCGAGCAGCGAGGCGACATCGTGCGGGTGGATGCCGGGCAGGTTGAAGGTGACCACGCCGCCCCGCTCATCGGCCGAGGCCGGACCGTAGATCTCGATGCCGGGTACCTCGCGCGCCAGCACCTCCAGGGCGTAGGCCGTGAGCGCGCGCTCGTGGGCTCGCACCGCCTCCATGCTCAGCCCCTCGAGGTACTCCAGCGCCGCGCCCAGACCGATGGCCGCGGCGATGTCGGGCGTGCCCGCCTCGAACTTCCAGGGCACCTCGTTGAACTCGGTGCGCCGCAGGTGGACCTCGCGGATCATCTCGCCGCCCGAGAGGAAGGGCGGCATCGCCTCCAGCATCTCGCGGCGTGCCCAGAGCGCACCGGAGCCGGTCGGCCCGAGCGTCTTGTGGCCGCTGAAGACGTAGAAGTCGCAGCCCAGCGCGGCCACGTCCACGGGCAGGTGGGGCACGGCCTGCGCACCGTCGACGAGCACAAGCGCACCGGCCTCGTGTGCCAGCTCGACCATCTGGCGCACGGCGGTGATGGTGCCGATGCCGTTCGAGACGTGCGTGAAGGCGACGAGCCGCGGGCCGGTCCGCAGCAGCACGCGGTACGTGTCGAGATTCAGGCGGCCATCGTCGTCGATGGGCACGAACTCGAGGTCGGCGTCCTTCTCCTGCGCCAGGAGTTGCCAGGGCACCAGGTTGGCGTGGTGCTCCAGCTCGGTCAAGACGATCGTGTCGCCGGAGTCGAGGTTGCGCCGGCCCCAGCTGTAGGCGACCAGGTTGATGGCCTCGGTGGCGTTGCGCACGAAGACCACCTCGTGCGCGTCCGGGGCACCGATGAAGCGCGCCACCGTCGCCCGCGCATGCTCGTAGGCAGCCGTGGCCTCCTCGCCGATGGCGTAGATGCCCCGGTGCACGTTGGCGCTATAGCGCGTGTTGTACTCATTGACCGCGTCGATCACGACGCGCGGCTTGAGGCTGGTGGCGGCCGAGTCGAGGTAGGCCAGGCGCCGCCCTCCGAAGTCGCGCTCGAAGAGCGGGAAGTCGGCCCGCAGTGCGACCGGGTCGAGTGTCCGGGCGGGCATGCGCGTCTCGCCGCGTCCTAATGCGCGCCGGCCGGGGTGGCCTCGGCCTCGGGCTCGGCGGCCTCTTCCTCGGCCGCCTCCTCCTCGAGGCCGGCTGCGCGCAGGATGGGCCCGTAACCCTCCCGCTCGAGGCGCAGCGCCAGGTCGGCACCGCCGGAGGCGATGATCCTGCCGCGGGCCAGGACGTGCACGTGGTCGGGCGTGATGTAGTTGAGCAGGCGCTGGTAGTGGGTGATGAGCAGGATGCCCAGGTCGGGGCTGCGCTGGGCGTTGACGCCTTCGGCCACGATGCGCAGGGCGTCGATGTCAAGGCCTGAGTCGGTCTCGTCGAGGATGGCCATCTCCGGCTGCAGCACGGCCATCTGGAGCATCTCCAGGCGCTTCTTCTCGCCACCCGAGAAGCCGTCGTTGACGTAGCGCGCGGCGAAGGCGTCCTCGAGCTTGAGGAGGGCCATCTTCTCGCGCATCAGGCGGCGGAAGTCGCCCATGCTGATGCCGCCGCGGGTCGGGTCCGACGGGTCGAACTCGGAGTCGCCTCCGTGCAGGCCGCGCCGGCGGGCGTTGAGCGCCGTGCGCAGGAAGCTGGCGACCGAGAGACCCGGGATGGCGGTCGGGTACTGGAACGCGAGGAAGAGGCCGAGACGGGCGCGCTTGTCGGGCGAGAGCTTGAGGATGTCGTGGCCCTGCCAGCTGACCTCGCCCTTCGTCACCTCGTAGGCCGGGTGACCCATGAGGGCATAGGCCAGGGTGGTCTTGCCCGAGCCGTTGCGGCCCATGATGGCGTGTACCTCGCCCTTGCGGACGGTCAGGTCGATGCCCGCCAGGATCTCCCGCTGCCGGTCGGCCACCGGCACCACGTGGAGGTCGCGGATGACGAGTTCGTTGTCACTCACTGGATGGATCGGCTCCTGTCGGTGTGGGTCAGGTCGGTGGATCAGCTGCTGCTCGAGCCGGCCGTGATGCGCTCGTCGACGAGGTCGACGTGGACCGGATGCGGCATCGCCCGCGGCCGGACCAGGTCGGCCAGGGTGAGCGAGTCGAGCGCCTTGGCGATGGCCGCGCGCACGGTGACCCAGAGCAGGTTCACGGTGCAGAAGCCGCTGCGGCCGCAGAGGCCGGCATGGGCCGGATCCTCGCTGGCGCAGACCATCGGCGCCAGTGGCCCTTCCAGGGCTCGCAGCACGACGCCCATCTGGATCTCGGCCGGGTGGCGCGCCAACTCGTAGCCGCCGTGGGCGCCGCGCGTCGACTCGATGAGACCAGCGTCACGCAGGCCGATGGCCAACTGCTCGAGATAGGCACGGGGCAGGTCCTCGTGCTCGGCCACCTCGCTCAGCGAGACCGGCCCCTTGCCGTGGTGGCGGGCCAGCTCGACCATGAGGCGCACGCCGTACTCGCCGCGCGTCGAGAAGTGCACGGCGCCGGAGCTGGGGAAGGCGGTTCGGACCAAGCGACCTCCGTGGCGCACGGCCTGGTGTGGCAGGCCCGCACAAATCCGACGAAAAACGTCGGGATTGAGTCTAGCGCGGCCCCCCGGGGAGTGCAACGCCCGTGCAGCCTCGCCTGACTGGGCGCGGCGCCGCGAGGCCGGCTTCCCGTGACGACCTTTCCGCCTAGGGCAGCAGAGGTGGCAGTGCGAATTCGGGCATCTGCTTCGGGGGCAACGGGGTATACACGGCGCCGCTTCCGACATTCTTGACGGGTCCCGTGGCGTAGAAACCGCCGTCCGTACCGACCACGATGCACGTGGGATCAGTCCAGATCTCGCCGCTCATCGGCATCGGCACTTCGCCCTGGAACTGCACGATCCAGGCCGGTTCATTGCTCTGGATCTCAGGCTCGACACCGACGAGCTTCGCGTAACGGACGACGTCCCTGGCGCGGGGGATCTTGCCCATCCCACCTACCTTGTCGGCCCCGATCAAATCAAGGACCTGGCAGAGTCGAAGTGCTTCAGCGGCCTCGACTGAGGGTCTGGATATCGAGACGGGCTCAATGCTAGGGTCGATGGGCAGGTCGCTCGGCTCCTGCGAAGCGGGTGGGTGGGACGCTGGCGAAAGCGTCGCTGATGGTGTGCCGTCCGGCGACGGGCTGACGTTGACTGCGGTCGGGGATCCTCCGGTCACTGGGTGGCCAGGCGCGGCTGTGCATCCGGCCGCAACCGCTCCGAGCAGCCACAGACCAACGAAGGTTCTCCTCATGGTGCCCGCGAATCCGGGGCCGGGTGACGGCTATCCTCGTCCGTGATGACGCCAGGAGATTGGATGTCCGTCCTTGGGATGAGCATCGAGGGCTTAGGGATCATCTTGGCCATCGCGGGAGTCGCGAGTACTTGGCGCGAGTTCAGCGACGAGGGGATCATTCTCGACTCGGACATTGTCCAGAACCTTCGGCTACGAACCCGTGCGATCGTGCGCGGCGCGGGGAGCCTCTTCCGCCGCCTTCGCGGTTACCCGCCAAATGTCATCGTCGGCCCCAGTCACGGGTCGTCGGTAGCGAGGGCTACCCTCTCAGGGGAAGGTCATGCCGGTTACGCACCATTGGATCCTGCCCTCGATACGCGATCTGCGCTGGCGGCGCTCGACAGCCGGACGCGGGAACTCGGGACCATGCTGGCAGCGGAGACGGGCAAGCGAGTGGAGGAAGACGACTCGCTACGGTCCGAAATAGACGAACTCGGCACGCGGGTGGACAGATCCGTGGATGAACTGGGTCAGAAGGACCAGCGCATCGCGGTCGGCGGTCTTCGCAGTGCATTGGTTGGCCTCATCTTGGTCCTGATTGGACTTGGCGTCCAAGGGGTCGGGGTGGTCATCTCCTAGCCCACTCCGTCGTCCGACCTCGCCAATGCCGCGCCGTTGTACACCACAGGTACGTATGGACGGACGAAGCACCGGCGTGGGCCGTGAACTGGCCCGATCCAGGGCTTCGTTGGTCGTGGTGAACCTCAGGCGTGCAGGAAGCCCGCTGGGAGCCGGTTTGGGGGTCGCTGCTCGTCGTTCGTCCGTCCGTAGGAACGCCTGGTGTACAGGTCGCCACCGGGCGAGCCGAGCAGGGCCGCACCACACGCCCAGGTCAACCTCCGAACGCGCCGATGAACACCACAGGTGCGCCTGGAAGGACGAACCGGGGTCCGCTGGTCGCGCCATGCATGTGCACGACGACGAACGAGGACGCGACCCTGCGGCATAGCGGGTCGTTCGTCCGTCCATGGGAGCGCCCGGTGTACAGACCGCCACCGGGCACCACGCTCAACCCCCCGGGCCGTCGGATCCGTATCGGGGAGCAGGCCTGGCGCGCACCAATGACCGTCGCCATGCCCTCGTGGCGCGCCTATGATTGCTGCCTAACCGTTCACTCGTGAAGGGCCATGAGCGACCGTCCCTCTGACACGCCGACCTTCCTCTTCACCGACATCGAGGGTTCGACGCGCCTGGCAGCGGCGCTCGACCAGGAGTGGCCGGCGGTGCTGTCGACGCACCTCGAGATCGTCGAGCGGGCGGTGACCGAGGCGGGCGGCGACATCTTCGGCACCGAGGGCGACGCCGTCTTCGCGCGCTTCGGCACGGCGCGCCAGGCCCTCGCCGCGGCGGCCGCTGCCCAGCGCGCACTGTCAGCCCAGGCATGGCCGGGCGACGAGCCGCTGCGCGTCAGGATGGGCATCCACAGCGGCGAGGTGAGCAGCATCCGGGGCCAACTGGTGGGGCTGGTGCTGCACCGCGTCGCGCGCATCGCAGCGGCCGCGCACGGCGGCCAGGTGCTCATCTCGCGGGCGGCGAGTGACCTGGCCTCGGATGCGCTGCCCAAGGGGGCCACTCTGCGCGACCTGGGCGAGCACCGGCTCAAGGACCTGGCCGAGCCCGAGCGCATCTTCCAGCTGGTCCTGCCGGACCTGCCCTCCGAGTTCCCGCCGCCGCGCACGCTCGACGCGCGCAACCACAACCTGCCCGTCCAGCTGACCAGCTTCATCGGCCGCGAGCGCGAGGTGGCCGAGGCGCGCAGGCTGCTCGCCGGCACGCGGCTGCTCACGCTGACCGGCCCCGGCGGGACGGGTAAGACACGCCTCAGCCTCCAGCTCGCCGCGGACGCCAGTGACGACTTCCCCGACGGTGTCTGGTTCGTGCCCCTCGAAGCCATCACCGACCCGGGGCTGGTGATGTCCGAGGTCGCGGCCACGCTGCGCGTGCCCGAGATGCCGGGCGCCTCGGCGCTCGACCGCCTGGCCGAGCACTTCGCGGGCAGGCGGGTGCTGCTCGTGCTCGACAACTTCGAGCAGGTCGTCGGCGCCGCACCCGATGTGGCCGAGCTGGTGCGCCGGCTGCCCGAGCTGAGCGTCGTCGTCACCAGCCGCTTCGTGCTGCGTCTGGCCGGCGAGCAGGAGTTCCCCGTGCCGCCCCTCGGCGTGCCCGACCCGACCACGCCGCTCATCGACCCCATGGCGGCCTTCGAGGCGGTGCGCCTCTTCGTCGACCGCGCCATGGCCGCGCGGCCCGACTTCCGCCTCAACGACGAGAATGCCGCGGCGGTGAGCGAGATCGTGCGCCGCCTCGATGGCCTGCCGCTGGCCATCGAGCTGGCTGCGGCCCGCATCCGCGTGCTGCCGCCGCAGGCTATCCGCGACCGACTCGACCGGGCCCTGACGCTGCTCGCCGGCGGCGCCGGGGACCTGCCCGACCGGCAGCGCACGCTGCGCGGCGCCATCGCCTGGAGTCACGATCTGTTGGGGCCTGGCGAACGCCGCCTCTTCGCCCAGCTCGGCATCTTCATGGGCGGCGCCAGCCTTGAGCAGATCGAGGCCGTCTGCGATCCGCCGGAGGAAACGGGCAACGACATCCTCGAGGGGGTCACCTCGCTGGTCGAGAAGAGCTTCCTGCGGCCCGGTGATGCCGACGGCGAGGCGCGCTTCTCGATGCTGGTGACCATCCAGGAGTTCGCCCAGGAGCAGCTCGACGCGCGCGACGACGCCGAGCAGGTCCGGCGGCGACACGCCGAGGCGTACCTGGCGCTGGCCGAGCGCTGCGCCCCGGATCTGCTTGGGCCTGACCAGCGGCGCTGGCTCGACCGCCTCGAGCGCGAGCACGACAACATCCGCGCCGCGCTGGACTGGGCCGTGCTGCGGGGCGAGGCTGCGATCGCGCTGCGACTGGCTGCCGCGGTCTGGCGCTTCTGGCAGTTCCGGGGCCATCTGGCCGAAGCCGCACGTCGCCTCGCGGAGGTGCTGGAACTGCCGGCCGCTGCGGCGCCGGAGCTCAAACGTGAGCGAGCGGCCGGGCTGGCGGCCGCCGGCGGCGTGGCCTACTGGCGCGGCCAGCATGAGCCGACCCATCGCTACTACCGCCAGGCGCTGGAGGTCGCGCGGGAGATCGGTGACGAGCGACTTCTGGCCGAGGCGCTCTACGACTTCTCCTGGGCCACCACGCCCGAGATCCCCGCACGGACCCAGGACCTCTACGTGCAGGGCATCCAGCCGCTCAGCGAGAGCCTCGCCATCTTCCGGCGGCTGGGCGACCGGTCGGGCCTGGCGAAGACCCTTTGGGCACTGGCCAACGCCGTCTTCTGGGCTGACCGGCGCGACGAGGCCGCAGCGATGTTCTACGAGAGCCTCGATCTCTACCGGTCCATGGACGACCGCTTCGGCCTCGGCTGGTCACTGCACATGGTGGGGCTGCTCGAGATCCTCTCCGACGTGCCCCGGGCGGCCGGCCGGTTCGAGGAGGCCCTCGACATCTTCATCGCCAGCGACGACATCTCGGCCATCCAGCTGTTGCTGCTCGATGCCTCCGCCATCGCCCGCCACCGCGGGGATCTCGGGAGTGCCTGGACGCTCGCCGGGGCGTCGATGCGGCTGCACGAGGAGACGGGTACGGACCTCGTGGGCATGGATCTCTTCGAGGGCTTCGGACTGGTCATGGGGCCGCCTCCCGCCGAGGACCAGGCGGCCACGGCAGCCTGGGAACGAGGACGCACCCTGCCGCGCGGCGAGATGATCGCCCTGGCCCGAGAGACCCTGCGGGCCGGTCGAGCGACGATCTCCTCGGTGCCCGGGAGCAGCTGACCCGCCAGAGGACGGCGCGGCACGTGCCTCAGCGGATGCCGGAGTCGTAGTTGACCTGCACCTCGGTGAACTCGCCGGCGACGACCGTGACCGGCACCTGCTGGGCGGTCGGGAAGGGATCACCGGGCAGCGGCCAGATGACGTAATCGCCGGGCGGCACGCGGAACTCGAAGCGGCCGTCGGCGCCTGCCTGTGTCCGCGCGATCTCGCGCGTCTCGTCGTCCTCCGGACGCAGTACGAGCGTGGCGGCATAGGGCGTCACGCATGGGTCGGGCGTATCGCTGGCGCCCGGGCTCGGTGCGACCTGGACGGGGCACGTGGGCCCCAGGAGGACGGTGCCGCGGATCCCGGAGCCCGGCGACCCGCCCGACCCGCCCGGGCTCCCGGATGGCCCCGGCCCGCCCAGGCAGCCCACGACGAGCCAGCCCGCAACGGCGACGACCAGGAGGCCGACGGGACGCCCGAGGCGTCGCCTCACAGGCCCGACCAGGCGCGGATGGCTCGGGCCAGCGCGGAGACATCCTCGTCGCCGTGGCCGCGCGCGATGAGACCGTTCTCGAGTTCGGCGGCGAGGGCCGAGACGGGCAGCGTCACGCCCAGCTCGCGCGCCATGGCCAGCGCGATGGCCAGATCCTTGCGGTGCAGGGAGACCTTGAAACCGAGCGGGTAGTCGTCCTCGATCATGCGCCCGCTCCGGTTGGCGAGGACCCACGACTGCGCCGCGCCGCCGCTGAGCGCCTCCACCACGACCTGCGGGTCGAGTCCGGCCTTGATGGCCAGGATGAGCCCCTCGGCCACACCAAGGTAGGCGCCGCAGAGGATGACCTGGTTGACCGCCTTGGTGGCCTGGCCGGCGCCGGCCGGGCCCATGTGGGTGATCGTGCGGCCCATCGCCTCGAGCACGGGTCGTGCCCGGGCCACGTCCCCCGCCTCGCCGCCGACCATGATCGTGAGCGTGCCCTTGACGGCGCCCTCGGAGCCGCCCGAGACGGGGGCGTCCACGAAGGCCACGCCCCGCTCGGCGAGCCGCGCGGCGAAGTCGCGCGTGGCGGCCGGGCTGATGGTCGAGCAGTCGATGACCAGGCGCCCCGCGCTCGTGCCGTCGGCCGCGCCGGCGGGGCCGAAGAGGACCGCCTCGACGTCCGGGGTATCCGAGAGGCAGAGCACGGCTACGTCGACGGCCGCCGTCAGCTCGGCCGGGGTGGCTGCCTCGGTCGCCCCCAGCTCCACGAGCGCGGCAGCGCGGCCGGGCGTGCGGTTCCAGACGTGGAGCGGGAAACCGGCCCGGGCAAGGTTCGCGGCCATCGCCGCGCCCATGGTGCCCAGGCCAAGGAAGCCGACGCGCTCGCGCTGCACGCTCACGGCCGGCGGCGTGTCAATCGCGCGGATTGAAGAGGCGCAGCAGCATCAGGAAGAGGTTCACGAAGTCGAGGTAGAGCGCCAGAGCGCCCACGACGGAGGCCGCCTCACGGGTCTTGATCCAGCCCAGGCTGCCGTTGTTGATGCGCTGCACATCGTAGGCCGTGAGGGCGGTGAAGATGCCCACGCCGACGATGCTGATGAGCCAGGTCATGGTATTGCTCTGGACCAGGAAGGCGTTGACCAGTGAGACGACGATCAGCCCAAGCAGGCCCATGAAGAGGATGCCGCCCAGCTTGGTCAGGTCGCGCTTGGTGACCACGCCGTAAAGCGCCGCGCCGCCGAAGATGGCCGAGGCGCCAAGGAAGGCCGAGAGCACGCCCGAGATGCCGGCGTTGCCGCGCCCCAGGTAGCCCAGCACGATGAGCGACATGGTCGCGCCGTTGAGCACGGCGTAGGCGAAGAGAAGGCCGAGTGCCGGGATCGCTCCCAGGCGATTGATGGCCAGGCTGATGAGGAAGACGAAGGCCAGCTCGGCGATGACCAGGATGAAGAAGTTCTGGGCCACGAAGCCGAGCGCGCGCGCGTTACCCATGACCAGGAAGGCGGTCACGGCGCTTACCAGCAGCGCCAGGAACATCCAGAAGAAGCTCATCGTGAGGTAGCCCTCGCGGGCCACCACGACTTGCTGAGCACCCGGCAGCGCGACGGCGGGACTGCCGGCCTGCGACCAGGACCCGGAGGGCGGGCCGGCCTGCGAGAGACGGTCGTTCTTGTCGGGGTCGCGGTCGAACACGGTCTGGGTCTCCTTCCGGCGCCTCGGCCGGCGCGTGCCGTGCGGCGATACCGCGCGGCGGCCCTAGTCTAGCGAGGTGCCTCCGGCTGTCGAGGGCGAGGGCCGCGCTCACGGGTCCGGACCGGCGTGGCGCCGCGTGCCTCCGCCTGCTCAGCGGCACGCGCGACGACCCAGAGCAGGTCGGCCAGGCGGTTGAGATAGGGCACCAGCCATTCCCCGGCCAGGAGCGCATCGCGCCGCAGGCCGACGCAGCGCCGCTCGGCTCGCCGGACGATGGTCCGTGACAGCTCGAGCGCGGCCGAGAGGCGCGACTCGCCCGGCACGACGAACTCGCGCGGCATGGTGATGGCCGACTCGAAGTCGCGCAGCAACGCCTCGAGACCCTCGACCATGGCTTCGCTCACGCGTGTCACGCCATCCTCCAGCCGCGACGCCGACTCGGCGTGCGTGGCCAGCTCGGCGCCGACCACGAAGAGCTCGCGCTGCAGGCGCAGGATCAGCTCGTCGAGACCGGTCAGCGCCGGCGGACGGTTGCCGTAGCGCAGCTGCAGGCCGAGCTCCGCGCGGGCCAGCCCGAGCGCGGCGACCGCTTCATCGACCGTGCCGTAGGCCTCGGTGCGCGGATCATCCTTGCTCACGCGCGGGCCGCCGAAGAGCAGGCCAGTGGTGCCGTCGTCGCCGCGAGCCGTGGCCACGGCGCTGCCGCGGATGCCTGGTCGCCTGGCTCGACCCCGCGACTCGCCCGCTCCCTCGGGCGCGCGCACTCCCTCGGGCTCGCTCGCCTCCGCCTCGGTCACCAGACCAGGCCGGCGTCCTTCGGGTCCCAGCGCTCCGCGAGGAGGGTCACCTTGACGTCGTGCCCGACGACCTCCTCGGTCGCCTCGCGCACCTGCTCGACCATGGCGCCGGCGTAGGGGCAG
>DASSPM010000161.1:0-13659 GCA_035699625.1 Candidatus Limnocylindrales bacterium
GCGAGCGTTCGAACTCACGCACGAGCCGGCTCTTGCCCACGCCTGCCGCGCCGAGCAGCGTGAAGAGATGGCAGCGCCGTTCGGCGACCACGTCCTCGAAGGCCTGGCTGAGGCGCGCCAGCTCCCGCTCCCGGCCGACCATGGGCGCCTCGAGGCGGGGACCCCGCGCGGGCGCCTCGGGCCGCAGCTCCACGAGCCGGTAGGCGTCCAGGGGCGCCTCCTTGCCCTTGACCGTGAGTGGTGGGACGGCCTCCACGACGACTGCGTCGCGCACCAGGCGCAGCGTCTCCGCACCGAGCAGCACCTCGCCGGGTCCGGCCGACTGCTCCAGGCGAGCCGCCACGTTGACCGCGTCGCCGGTGACGATCGTCTCACCCGCGCCCCGGCCGCCCGCCACGATCTCGCCCGTGTTGACGCCGACGCGCACCTCCAGTCGCGGCCCGCCCTCGCGCTCGATCTCGCCGGCCAACGCGGCCACGCCGTCGCGCAGTTCGTGTGCGGCACGGACCGCACGAAGCGCGTCATCCTCGTGGATGACGGGCACACCGAAGATGGCCACGACCGCGTCGCCGATGAACTTCTCGACGTTGCCGCCGTGGCGTTCGAGGGTGCGCCGCGCCACCGCGAAGTAGCGGCCCATCAGCGTACGCAGCGATTCGGGGTCGATGCGCTCGCCCATGGCGGTCGAGCCGACCACGTCGGCGAAGACGATGGTCACCACCTTGCGTACCTCGCCGCCGCCCGGCGTGGGTGTCAGGCGCGCGCCACACTCCGAGCAGAACTTGCTCTCGGTGGGGTTCTCCGTGTCACACTCGGGGCAGCGCCGCATGGCCGCAGTGTAGGCAGCAGCAGGCGGTCGACGCGAGCCTTCCGGCGCCGCATGGGCGGGCCCATCCGTCTGCCCGGACGGCGCGTATCCCGGTATGGACGGAGTGGCGACCTATAATCGCCGCAGCCGGCCGTCTCATGACCGGTCGGCAGCACGCCCCAGCCGGAGGCTATGGACCCCCTTGAACACGCGCTTCTTGAGGAACGGCATCGTCACGCTGGTGCTCGTCGTGGGCACCGCCACGCTCCTTTACGTCTTCCTCTTCCAGGGCGAGCAAACGCAGCCCATCCCCTACGCCGGCCCGGGCTCGTTCCTCGAGCTCGTCAAGCAGGGCAAGGTCGAGAAGGTCGTGCAGCAGGGCGCCCGGCTCGAGATCACCACGCGCGATGTGGATCCCAAGAGCAAGCAGCCGTTGATCAAGGTCTCGCAGGTCCCGAGCCAGTTCGCGACCGACATCGGGCCAGACATCGCGGCCGCCTGCCAGGCGCCGGATGCCGTGCCCGATTGCGCCACGAAGGTCTCCTTCGTGGGGGCCGACGAGCCGCAGACCGGCCAGTGGCTGGGCGTCATCCTGACCACGCTCCTGCCGGTGCTGCTCATCGGCGGCTTCATCTTCTTCATGCTCCGCCAAGCCCAGGGCACGAACAACCAGGCCATGAGCTTCGGCAAGAGCCGGGCCCGCATGTTCCTGGGCAACAAGACGGTCGTCACCTTCGCCGACGTGGCCGGCGTGGACGAGGCCAAGACGGAGCTCCAGGAAGTCGTCGAGTTCCTCAAGTACCCCGAGAAGTTCAACTCGCTCGGGGCGCGCATCCCGCGCGGCGTGCTGCTGGTCGGACCTCCCGGCACGGGCAAGACGCTCCTGGCACGGGCCGTTGCCGGCGAGGCCGGCGTGCCCTTCTTCAGCATCTCCGGCTCGGAGTTCGTGGAGATGTTCGTGGGCGTCGGCGCGAGCCGCGTGCGCGACCTCTTCGACCAGGCCAAGCGCAACAGCCCCTGCATCGTCTTCGTGGACGAGATCGACGCCGTCGGCCGCCAGCGTGGCGCCGGGCTGGGCGGCAGCCACGACGAGCGCGAGCAGACGCTCAACCAGATCCTGGTCGAGATGGACGGCTTCGACACCAACACCAATGTCATCGTCGTCGCCGCCACCAACCGGCCCGACGTGCTCGATCCGGCGCTGCTGCGCCCGGGCCGCTTCGACCGCCAGGTGATCCTCGACCGGCCCGACATGAAGGGCCGCCTCGAGATCCTCAAGGTGCACGTCAAGGGCAAGCCGCTCGACAGGTCCATCGACCTGCAGACGGTCTCGCGCCAGTCGCCCGGCTTCTCGGGCGCCGACCTGGCCAACCTGGTCAACGAGGCGGCCATCCTGGCCGCGCGCCGCAACAAGAAGGTCATCGGCCTGGCCGAGTTCAGCGAGGCGCTCGAACGCGTCGTGGCCGGCCCGGAGCGCAAGAGCCGCATCATCAGCGATGCGGAGAAGCAGATCATCGCCTTCCACGAGGGCGGCCACGCCGTGGTGCAGCGGATCCTGCCCAAGTGCGACCCGGTCTCGAAGGTCAGCATCATCAGCCGCGGCATGGCCCTCGGCTACACCATCGGCCTGCCCACGGAGGACCGCTACCTGCAGAGCAAGAGCGAGTTCGAGGACAAGATCGCCGGCATGCTCGGCGGCAACGCCGCCGAGAAACTCATCTTCGGTGACACCACGACGGGCTCCTCGAACGACATCGAGAAGGCCACCAACCTGGCCCGGCGCATGGTCACCGAGTTCGGTATGAGCGAGAAGCTCGGACCGCTCGCCTTCGGCAAGCGCGACGAGCTGGTCTTCCTGGGCCGCGAGATCGGCGAGCAGCGCAACTACTCCGACGAGGTGGCGCGCCAGATCGACGAGGAGGTGCGCGCCATCATCGACCGCTGCTACGCGCGGGCGATGGACGTGCTGACGCGGTACAAGGACCGCCTGCAACAGCTGGCCGACCGTTTGGTCGCGGAGGAGACCATCGAGCAGGACGAGTTCGAGCGGATGTTCGCCGACCTGCCCGACCCGCGGAAGGAGCGTTCCTCGACGCCCACGCCGCTGGAGGATCACCGCCCGACACCGTCCGAGCCACAGGCCGACGCCAAGACGGCGCCGCGGCCGGACATCTCACCCCAGCCGGCCTGAAACCGGCCGCGGCCGCGGGCCGCCCGACAGAGAGAGACCTCCGAGGCGGGCCAGCTGGCCCGCCTCGCCGCGTTCCGAGGAGGAAGCCGTGACCGACCGCGCCGCGCCAGCCGACCTTGGCGACCTCGAGCGCCACCTCGACGAGACGGCCGAGCGGCGGCTGGCCGACTACCTCGACTTCCTGCGCATCCCGAGCATCGGCGCGCTGGCCGAGCACGCCGCCGACATGCACACCGCGGCGGCCTTCGTGGCGGAGCGCCTGGAGGCCATGGGCGTGGAGCACGTCGAGGTGGCGGAGACGGGCGGCCATCCCATCGTCTACGGTGACTGGCTGCACGCCGAGGGTGCGCCGACGGTGCTTGTCTACGGTCACTACGACGTGCAGCCGGTGGACCCGCTGGACCTCTGGCTGCGGCCGCCTTTCGAGCCGGCCGTCGAGGACGGGCGTGTCTACGCCCGTGGTGCGGCCGATGACAAGGGCCAGATCCACATGCACCTCGCTGCGGCAGAGGCCTGGCTCCACGTGCGTGGCGGCCCGCCGGTCAACCTCCGCTTCATGTTCGAGGGCGAGGAGGAGTCGGGCTCGGCCAACCTGGAGGCGTGGGTCGCCGCCAACCGCGCGCGCCTCGCGGCCGACGTGGCGGTCATCAGCGACACCGGCTTCTTCGAGGGCAATCTGCCGGCCCTCACCACCGGCCTGCGCGGCCTGATGTACGCGGAGCTGCACGTCTCATCGTCGCGCGTCGACCTCCACTCGGGTGGCTTCGGCGGCGGCGTGCCCAACCCAGCGCACGCCCTGGCCACCATCATCGCCGGCCTCCACGATGCCCACGGCCGCGTGGCCGTGCCGGGCTTCTACGACGACGTGGTCGAGCTGACCGAGGCGGAACGTGCCGAGCTCGCCCGGCTGCCTTTCGACGAGGCCGCCTGGCTGGCATCGATCGGCGTCAAGCAGGCCGTCGGCGAGACGGGCTACACCACCGTCGAGCGCATCGGCGCGCGCCCCACGCTCGACGTGAACGGCATCTGGGGCGGCTTCCAGGGCGAGGGCCAGAAGACGATCATCCCGGCCTACGCCAGGGCCAAGCTGAGCTGCCGCCTCGTGCCGCGCCAGGTCCCCGAGCGCATCTTCGGCCTGGTACGCGAGCGCATCCTGGCCCTGGCGCCGCCCGGCGTCGCGGTCGAGGTGCACGATCTTTCGGGTGGCCTGCCCACGCTGACGCCGATCGACCATCCGGCGACCCAGGCCGCGGCAGGCGCCATGGAGGCCACCTTCGGCACGCCGCCGCTCTACATCCGGTCCGGCGGCTCGATCCCGGTGGCGGCCCACTTCGAGCGGCTGCTCGGGCTGCCCGTGGTGTTGCTCGGCTTCGCCAACCCGGACGACCAGGCACACGCTCCGAACGAGAACATGGTCCTCGACAACTACGAGCGCGGCATCCGCGCCATCGTGCGCACCTGGGCGGCGCTGGCCGGCACGAGGTTGTGAGGGCAGGGGAGCACGCCGCCTGCCGTCGGTCGCGTGGGTCCGGGGACCGGGCCGGGATACGTCGGATGGATGATGCGGGCGCCGGCGGACGGCTGCCAAGATAGGCCCCGGCCCCGTCACCAGAGGCCTCGGGGGAGACCCGCGATCCGAACCACCGGGCGGCCACGTGCCGCCCGTTCTTTCTGCCCGGCATGGATACGAACCAGACAGATCCGACCCAGCCTGCCCCGCTGCTCGCCCCGGACAAGGGCAAGGCGACCACGCCCGACCCGCCGACCGCGCAGGGACGCACCCACGAGCGCACGCGACGCGAGCGGCTGCGCAGCCTGGTGCTGCCCGTGCTGCTCGCCGCGCTCGGCCTCTCCGGCGCGCTGATCGCCTGGCGTACGGCGACGGCCAACGAGGCCGCCGCAGCCGAGACCGCCGCGGGCGTGGCCGCCGAGCGGGCCAAGAGCCGGGCCATCGTGGTCGCCGAAGGCGAGGTGGCGCGCACGCTCGAGGCCTGGCTGGACTACGAGCGCGACCGGCGCGAGGCGCAGGCCCTGACCGCCCACGGCTACCCGGCCGAGGCGTTGCGCGAGTGGAGCAGCTCGGCCAGCGTCTTCTTCCTGGTCGACCCGCGCTATCTCGACATCGACGGCCACTACGACCCGCAGCGGCATCGCGACGGGCTGATGGCCGACGCCGCCAGCCGCGAGGACTTCGATCCGCTGCCGCACTACGTCGCCGCGGACGCCGAACACGAGCGGGTCCGGCGCCTGGTGCTGGCGGGGCTGCTGGTGGCGGCCGCGCTGCCGCTGCTCACGCTGGCCGAGCTGACCCGCGGACGCGTCCACCGGCTCGGGGCGCTGGCCGGCCTGGCCGTCTTCGCCTCGGGCCTGGTGCTGGCCGGGCTGGTCTGGCTGTGAGCCGGCTCCGTCGCGCCGGAGGGCGCCTCATCGGCGCCTGGCGGGCACGCCTGACCGAGGACGCCGACGCCTCGCGCGCCGCCCTGGCCCTGGTTCTGGCCCTGCTGACCTTCGCCTCGGCCGGCATCGCCGGGTTGCAGATCGAGGCCGGCATCCGCTCGGCGCGCGCCGCCCGCGAGGCGGAGACCATCGGCGCCCGCGAGGTCGGGCGGGACGTCAGCGCCCGGCTGCAGACGAGCACCGACTTCGGCGTCTACCGGCGCTATGCCTCGGCGCTCTTCGATCGGGCCTGGGCCAGTCGCGAGATGCCCGAGGAGTCCGCATCCAGCCGGGCGCTGCGCGCGCGGATCGCGGACATCGACCGCGAGCTCGAGCCCTGGGTCCGCCGGCAGAGCCCGCTGCTGCTGCCGCCCTACTTCGACGAGGCGGCCAACACCGTCGACTACGCTGCTCTCGACGCCGACCGCAATGTCGGTCCTGCCGTCCGAGCGCTGGAGGAGCGCGAGGCGCGCGCGGCCGAGGCGGCCGACTGGGGCGCTCGCGCCAGCGGCTACGTGACCACGCTGACGGTGATGGCGGTGGCCCTCTTCTTCCTGGGCCTGGCCACCACCATGAGCGGCGTCGCCCGGCCCGTGCTGGCCGTGGCGGGGCTCGCCTTCGGCCTGGGCGCCGCCGCGGCAGCGGCGCTCATCACCGCGGCGCCACATGCGACCGTGCCCGCGGCGGCCATCGATGCCGTGGTCGAGTCACGCAAGAACGCCTCGCGGGCCGACGCATCGATCGCCGACAACGTGCTCGGCGACGCGGGGCGCGAGCTGTGGCAGGCGGCAGTAGCGGCGGCCGATCAGGCGGTCGCGGCCGCCCCGGACCACGCCTCCGCGTACCTCGCGCGGGCAGAGGCCCGCATCGGCTACGCCAATGACATCGTCTTCAGCCCGGGTGGCGATCCGGCCGAAGCCGAGCCGCTCCTGGCCGCCGCGATGGACGACTTCCGACGTTACGTGGCGGATCGGCCGGATTCGTACGTGGCCTGGTGGAACTACGGCTGGGCGGCGTACCTGGCGGGTGAGGACCGGCTGGCGATCGAGGCCACCGACCGCGCGCTGGCGCTCTCACCAGAGCAGTTCACGCTCTACCTCAACCGCGCCCTGGCGCGGCTCTCGGCCGGCGAGCGCGAGGCGGCCATGGCCGACGTGCGCACCGCGTTCGAGGTGGCGGCGCGGAGCGCGCTCGACTCCAATGCCATCTACCTGGCCAACGTGGACTACAACCTCGGCCGGCTGGTCGTGCTGCGCCCGGCACAGGCCGACGAGCTGGCCGCGGTGCAGCGTCGGACACGGGAAGCGGCGGTGGCGCTACGGCTCGGCCGCGCTCCCGGTGAGGCTGGTGCGCCGATCGAGCTGAGCCTGCTCGAGCTGCGGCCCTACCACATCACCCCCGAGGGCCGGCTGCAGCCGGGCGACCCCATCGCTGAAGGCACCACCATCAAGGCCGCGGAGGTGGTCGGCTTCCGGCTGGCGCTTTCCGCGCCGTCGGCGCCTCGCTCGGTCATCTCGGTCCGCGTCTGGGTCGACGGCGTGCCCGAGGCCGCCTACCAGACGGACCGGCCCTGGCCATCGGCCGCACGCCAGACCAGCCTCGAGCTCGTCTCGCCCTATGGCCGCATGGCCCAGGACGTGGAGACCGGCAGCTACGTCGTGGAGGTCTTCCTCGACGGCGTGACGCGCGGCCGGCACACCTTCCGGGTCGAGGCCGCCGAGGACGCGCCGGCCGCCTTCGCGCTCGACGCCCCGACGCTGCGGCTCCTGCTGTCGCAGAACCGGATGACCTGCAGCGCACCCACGAGCGACGACCGCGGCGCTACCACTGCCGACTGCCAAACGACCGGTGTCGACGCGGACCGAGCGCTCACGGCGCGCATCGAGGGCGGCGCTGACGGGAGCATCCGTCGTCTGCTGGCCAGCGGACCGAGCGCCGGTGAGGTCGGCAAGCTCACGCGAGGGTTCATGGGGATCGTGGCCCAGCTCGTCACGCCAGCGGCTTTTGCCGAGGACGCGGCCCGCTGGGTCGAAACGAGCGCGCCACAGTCGCGCACGACCATCGGCGCCATCAGCCTGATGCTGCGCTCGACGGACGACCGCCTCGAGCTCGAGCTGGTGCCAGCCGAGGCACCCTAGCCTGCCAGGCGCCCCGGACGGTCCCGGAGCTCGAACGGCTGTGCGGAATCGGGCGGTTAGGGGCATTGGTCCGCGCAGGGTCGGGTGCTATCATCCGGCGTCACCAGTCACATCCCCGGGGAGGATCGCGTGAGCACGACCGAGTCGCAGGCAGCCGCCACGGCGGGTGAGGGAGCGACCGACGGCCAGGAGTGGCGGCTCGATGCCGACGGCGGGAGCATGGCGCCCCGCTCCGCTCTCGATGTCCTGGTCAACCTCAACGAGAAGGTCAGCACCGGCAACGTCGGCGAGTACCAGGCGGTGCCGCTCGGCTTCACGCCCCTCGACAAGACCATCGGCACAGGACTGCGCGCCGGGGAGCTGCTGCTCATCGGCGGGGCGCAGGGCACGGGCAAGACCACGATGGCACTGCAGATGGCGCGCAATATCGCCTCGGGCGGCCAGGCCAACGTGCTCTACCTCTGCTTCGAGCACGACGAGGAATACCTCCTCAATCGGCTCATCGCCATGGAGTCGGCGCTGGCCCACCTGCCGCACAAGACGGGCGCCATCAAGATCCAGGATGTGCGCAAGGAGATCCTGGGCACCTGGATGGCCGAGGGCACCAGCGGCCCGCAGCTGGCGGCCAATCCGCGCCTGCGCCCCTCGCTCGACCGGATCGCGCGCTACGGCCAGAACCTCTTCCTGCTGCGCGGCTCACAGACGGCCAGCACCATCGACAACATCCGCAAGCTGGTCCAGCGCCACAAGGAGCTCAGTGGCGCCCGGCGCCTGGTCGTCTTCGTGGACTACCTGCAGAAGGTGCCCGTCATCCCGGAGCCGCCGACCGAGACCGAGAAGGTGACCTACGTGGTCAACGGGCTCAAGGATGTCGCCCTCTCCGAGGACGTGCCGCTCATCAGCATCGTGGCCGCCGATAAGGAGGGCCTCAAGGCCTCGCGCCTGCGCAACCACCACCTGCGCGGTTCGTCGGCCATCAACTACGAGGCTGACATCATCCTCATCCTCAACGAGAAGTACCACATCGTGGCCAAGGTCAACATCGAGTTCAACCCGTACCAGGCGCAACGCTTCCGCGACTGGGTGGTCGTCTCGATCGAGAAGAACCGCGGCGGGCAGGACAACGTCGACCTCGAATTCGAGAAGCACTTCGAGTTCTCCTGCTTCGACCCGAACGGGCGCACGGTCCAGGAGAAGCTCATCGAGGAGCGGCTCTACAACGACTGAGCTCGGCGCGTCGCGCGCCTCGGTGCGTCGCGCCCCAGCGGCTACCATCGGGTCGTGAGCCAGGACGCCAGGCGCAGCGCGGAGCGACCCTTCCCGGACGTCGTCGAGATCGTCGTCGAGATCCCGGCCGGCAGCCGCAACAAGATCGAGTTCGACGAGCAGGCGGGCGTCTTCCGGCTCGACCGCGTCCTCTCGAGCGCCGTCTTCTACAACTTCGACTACGGCTTCATCTTAGGCACGCGCGCCGAGGACGGCGACCACACCGACGCCATGCTGCTCATCGGCGAGCCGACCTTCACCGGTTGCCACGTCTGGGCACGGCCGGTGGGAGGCCTCGAGATGCGCGACGACAAGGGTCCTGACTTCAAGGTCCTCTGCGTCGCCACCGGCGACCCGCTCTACGAGCACGTGAGCGCCCTCGACCAGGTCTCGCCGCACCGGCTGCGCGAGATCGAACACTTCTTCGAGACCTACAAGGTGCTCGAGGACAAGGAGGTCGAGGTCTTCGGCTGGCGCGACGGCGAGGCCGCGCTGCGCCTGCTGCGCGAAGACCGGCAGCGCTGGCTGATCGAGTACGGCACGCGGAGCGGACGGGGGTGAACGGGCCGCTCGAGCGGCCGCAGGTCGTCTTCTTCGACCTCGGCGACACGCTCGTGCGTGCCCACCCCTCGTGGGCCGACGTCTACCTCGGCGTCTGCCGCGCATTCGGCGTCGCGGTGGAGCGCGAGGCGCTGGCGAGGGCCCTCGAGGAGGCCTTCCGGGAACACGGCTTGCAGCACCGCGAGAGCCCCTTCCCGGCCAGCGAGGAGGCCTCGTACGAGCTGGCCAAGGCCTACGATGAGCACGCCTTCGCTCGGCTCGGGCTACACGACCTGCCCGACGCCTTCTACCGCGCCGTGGCTGCCGCTTTCGTCCGGCGCGAGGCCTGGCATGTCTTCCCGGACGTGCCGCCGGCACTGGACGTGCTGGCCACAGCGGGCATCCGGCTCGGGCTCATCAGCAACTGGACCTGGCAGGCACCGGCGCTGCTCCATGAGCTGGGCCTCGCGCAGCACTTCGAAGTCATCATCATCAGCGCGCGCGTCGGCTTCCAGAAGCCGGACCGCGGCATCTTCGAGGCCGCCCTGACGGCGGCCGGCGTGACCGCCGGAGCAGCGCTCCACGTCGGCGACTCCTGGCGCAACGACATCCTCGGCGCAAAGGCCGTCGGCATGCGGCCGGTGCTCATCGACCGGCACGGTGGCGATGCGGGCGAGGCGCTCGCAGAGGGCGTGCCGGTGGTGCGCGATCTGGCCGAGCTGCTGACGCTGCTGGGACTGCCCTCGGCCGAGCGGACCGCGGCCGGCGCATGAACGGGGCGACGAGCCCGCGCCCCGAACGCTGGCGGACCTTCATCGCCCTGCCGCTGCCGGACGACCTGCGCTCCGAGATCGCCGCCGAGTTGGAGGTCGTGCGCGCTGCCTGGCCACGGGCCCGCTGGGCCCGCCCGGACGGGCTGCACGTGACACTGCGCTTCCTGGGCGCCACGGGCTCGCACCTGGTGCCGCAGCTTGGTGCGGCCCTGCAGGACGCGGCGCGAGGGCAGCCGGCGCTGGCCTGCTCGCTGGGCCGAGTCGGCACCTTCGGCCGGGGGCCGCTGCGACGCGTGGTCTGGGTCGGGTTCGACCGGGGAGCCGCCGAGGTGGCCGCCCTGGCCGGCCGTGTCGACGCCGCGCTCCGCGAGCGGGGCCTGCTGCCCCACGTCCCCGGCGCTGGCGAGACGGCGCGCGAGCTGCGTCCCCACGTCACCCTGGCGCGCGAGGTGCCCGCCGGGCTCGTGGACGACGTGGCGCGCGCGCTGGCGCCCGCGGCTGGACGCGACTGGGCGGCCCGGCAGTTGGTGCTCATGCGCAGCCACGGCGACGTCGGCGGCAGCCGCTACGAAAAGCTGCTGTCCCTCCCGCTGCGCGGCTGACCCGCCCAGCGGGTATCATCGTCCAGGCCAGCGTTCTGGGCGTCGAGGGCCGGGATCAAGACGCCTGACACGTTACGGGGAGGACCATCGCCGGTGAACCTCACGGCGGGCCAGCGTGCTCGCCTCGTCATCGCGCTCGGGCTCCTCAACGCGGCACTCGTCGGCGTCGCCCTGACCCTCACGAGCATCCCGGGCACCCCCTCCGGTCCCCCCGGTGTGGGCGCGGGCCCGGGCACCACCGCCGCTCCCGGCACTTTCCGTCCCGCGCCGACCGAGATCGCCTTGGCGACCCCACCGCCGCGCACACCGCCGCTGACGGGCGAAAGCACGCCACCCCCGCCCGTGACCCCTCCGCCGGACATCGCCGCCGGCAGCCCGCCGCCGTCGCCCGGCGGCGGCAGCCCGGCGCCCGAGCCGACGATCCGGACCGGCCCGACGGCCGCGCCGCCGACCGCCCGGCCCGCGCCGCCGACCGCCCGGCCCACGAGCGCCGCTCCGACGAGCCGGCCGACCACGCGGCCCACCGCCGCGCCCACTCCGAAGCCGACGGTGGCCGTGCCTCCCGCCACCACCGGACCCGGCAAGAAGCCGGCCGGCGAACCGCCGCACGGCCCGGCTGTGCCGTGCCCCGGGGAGGAACCGCCGGGCAAGCGTCACGGCGAGCCTGAGCCGCGGCCTTGCAGCGAGAACGGCGGCGGGCAGCGGGGCCAGGGGCGATCGGATGCCTTCGTGCTGATCGTGCCCCTGGCGGCTGCGGCGTGGCTCGTCGGTCGGGCCAGGCCGGCCCGCGGCTCACGGCGGACTCGGCGCTAGACGGATGCGGGGGGCCTGCTCGCCTCCGCGGCGCGCCCGAGTGATGGACGGGCCGCTCTGGCCGCGGCGGGCAGACTCCGGCCCCTCGAGGACGACGGGGGTGCCCTGACCGGAGCGAAAGGCGGGTCGGTCTCGGGGGCAGACCGACCCGCACAAGGCGGCCACCTGCCCGAGTGGCCGCTGGTCGCCGTTGCCGGCGATCCTGGGCCTAGGCTACGAACGGGCCCCACATCCCGCATCATGCAAACGTCGTAATTCGCGGCCCGAGCTGAGTCGACCTGGGGAGCCCTGCCTCGATGCCGAGCCTAGCCTGCTGGAACTGTGGACGACGTCTCTACACGACGTCGCCGGCGGAGTCGCTCTTCCCCGAGGAGCGGCGCTGCCCGCGCTGCGGCGCGCTCCTCAACAACGACCGGCGTGACAAGAATCGGCGCCAGATGGTGCGTCGCCAGAACCCGCCCGACGACCCCGGCCCGCCCGACGCGGAGGAGGAGCGCCGCAAGGCGGAGCGGCGCCAGCGCGCCCGGCGGAAGGAAGTCTAGCCTGAACAGTCCCCGAGTTCTCCCGACACCTGGGAGCGAGATCGCCGAGTAACGAGCGGCGCCGGTTCCCCATGCTTGTCGTGTTCGAAGCGATGAGCAGGAGGGCCGGCGCCATGGTCAATGATGACGTCCTCTACGGGTTCCGCCTGCGGCTGTTCAGCCTGGCCGCCGAGCTCGGCAACGTCCGGGCGGCCTGCCGCATCTTCGGCATCCACCCCTCGACCTACTACCGCTGGCGAGGCCCGGTCCTGCGGTCGGGCCTCGAGATGCTCCGGCCGCGCGAGCGCCGGCCGCCGCGGATGCCCAATCAGACCAGCCAGCTCACCGAGCAGCGGGTCCTCGCCTTTGCCCTGGGTCACCCGGGGCTCGGACCGCGCCGGATCGCGGCGACCCTCGCCCAGGAGCGCTGGGGCGGCATCGTCATCAGCCCCAACGGCGTCTGGCGGGTGCTGCGCCGTCATGGCCTGTCCCGCCGGCTCGCCCGCCTGTCGCTCGTCGCCGGCTACGCTGCGCCACCCGAGCCCGAGCGACCGACGCCGCTCGAAGCCCGCCACGTCGAGGTCACCAGACCCGGCGAGCTGGTCGGCTTCGACTGCTTCCATGTCGGACGCCTGGCCGGGGCGAGTGGGCGGGTCTGGCAGTACACCGCGATCGATCTCGCGACCAGCTACGTCTGGGCCGAGCTGGCGACGACGCCGCTCAACCCGTCGGCGGCCAGGACGAGCGCCCTCGCCCGCCGGGTGGCGGCCGACCTGCGCTCCCACGGCTGGCGGCTCGAGCGGGTGTTGTCGGACAACGGCTCTGAGTTCCGCTCGCAGGTCTTCGGTGATGCCGTCCGCGAGCTCGGGGCCCGCCAGACGTTCATCCGGGCCGGACGACCGGCGACCAACGGCGCGGTCGAGCGGGTCCAGCGGACGATCCTCGAGGAATGCTGGCGGCCTTCGTTCGCCCGGAGCCTCGTGCCGAAGCTGACCGGCCTGTCCCGGGACTTGGCCGCCTATCTCCGCTTCTACAACGAGGAGCGCGCCCACACCGGCCGGCTGACCGCTGGTCGGACACCCCTGGAGGCCTTGATCGGAGCCCGCAAGATGAGCCCACGATGACCGAGATGTGTCGCTACATCTCGGAGGCTGTTCAGGCTAACCCTCGGTCCGAAGGGCGAATATGCGCCGCGATCCCGGGAGGCCGCGGAGCTCGTGGAGCCCGCGGTCCTCCAGGACGAGACCGGGGTCCTGCGCCAGCAGGGCGGTCGTCTCCGAGACGAGCGTCTCCGAGGCACCGGCCAGGGCGAGGATGCGCGAGGCCTCGTGGATGGTCACGCCGCTGATGGACTTCTCGGCGACCTCCACCTCGCCCGTGTGCGCGGCGGCGCGGATCACCAGGTCGAGATCACCGGCGGCGGCCTGCAGTGCCACGGCGCAGCGGAGCGCCCGCGCCGCGCCGTCGAAGATGGCCAGGACGCCGTCGCCGGCGAAGTCGACGACTCGTCCGCGGTAGCGCTCGACGAGCTCGCGGGTCCGGAGCTGGTGCTGGGCCAGCACGTCGCTCCA
>DASSPM010000162.1:0-4142 GCA_035699625.1 Candidatus Limnocylindrales bacterium
CTCGTAGGGCAGTGCTGCGAGGCGGCGCGGGTCGGGCGGCACGCGCAGCCGCAGGCGGGCGGGCCCCGGCGCCGGCTCGCCCAGCGCGCGCACCAGCCGGCCGTAGCTGCGCTGCGCATCCACGCCGTGGATCTTCTGCTCGAGGATGGCCGGCAGGAGCGCCTCGAAGACGGCGCCCGTGCGCGGCAGCCGCAGGCCGACGAAGCGGCGGTCGAGTCGCTCCACCACCGGGTGGCGCCGCAGCCATCCGGTCCGGTCGTCCGTCTCGCCGAGCAGCTCCGGCAGCGCCGCCAGCACCCGGTCGGCGCCCGGCCCGAAGGCCTCGGCACGGACGGCGGCGCCGAGGAACTCGAGGTGCAGCGTGGCCGGCCCATCGTCGGTGCGTGTCGCCCGCCAGGCTTCTCGTGCCCCGAGCTTGAAGGTCGGGTCGTAGGGTCCCCGAACGAGCGGCCCGAGGGTCAGCAGCGGGTCGAAGGGGCCACCCAGCTCGAGGCGGCGCGCCGGCACGGCGGCAGTATCGCCGGGTGAGGCGGGGTGGGTGCCGCCGGGGCGGAGATGACCGCCGCGCGTCGGGGGCGTAGCATCCCGGCGTGGAAGCTCCATTCGCCAGTCCCGACCCGGTCGCCGAGCCGCAGGCCTACCAGCGCCTGCTGCTCTCGCTGGTGGCCGACGATGATCCGGCCGAGGTGCAGGCGGCCACGCCGGCCGAGGTGCGCCGCCTGCTCGAATCGGCCGGGCCGGATCTGCGTCGCCGGCCCGCCCCCGGGGAGTGGTCGGTCCTCGAGTGCGTCGGCCACATCGTGGACGCCGAGGTGGTCTCCGCCGGCCGCTACCGCTGGATCCTGGCGCACGACGAGCCGCCGCTCATCGGCTACGACCAGGATCGCTGGGTCGAGCGCTTGCGCCACCAGGACGACGAGCCCACGGCGCTGCTGGCACTCTTCGAGCCGCTCCGCGCAGCCAACCTGGCGCTCTGGCGCTCGACCGACACGGCCGAACGGGCGCGGGTCGGCCGGCATGCCGAGCGCGGGCCGGAAAGCCTCGAGCTGAGCTTCCGGCTCATCGCCGGCCATGACAGGTTCCATCTGCGCCAGGCCTGGCAGACGCTCGAGATGGTGCGCGGAGGCCCCTCCCGCGGCTGATCCCCGAGCGTGGCGGGTACGAAGGGATGCCCGCACCGAGTACCGACGGGTCTGGCCGGCGCAGGCAGCCGGTGCCACGCTGTGCGCATGAGCATCAGTCTCCAGGCCTACACCGAAGCCGGCCTGCTGCAGGCGGAGCTCGCCCAGCAGGGCCACCTGGGGGAGCTCCTGGAGACCGTCGCCGAGCTGCCGGTCGACGGCCGCCTCGGTGCGTTTGCCGGTGGGCCGGCGGAACGCGTCTCGGGCGTTCTCGAGGTCGACGACATGCTGCTCGTGGCCGCCCCGCTCGACACGCCGGCGCCGGTGCACGCGGCCTGGCATCGGCTGCGCCTGGCGGTCGGGCCGTACGAGGTCGAGGGCGAGCTGGCGACGATGCCGGGCTTCGATCCCGGCCGCGCCCTGGCCCGGCCGGGCGGCACGTTCGTGCTCCTGGCGCAGGTGCGCGTGGCGCTGGGCGGGGACGGGCCCATCGCCGAGCATGCCTTCGCCTGGGTCAACCGCTACGCCGTGGAGCGCGTGACCGCCGACATCGACCTGGCCCACTACTTCCCGGGCGCCGAGGGCACCGTCAGCCGCGAGTGACGCGCGGCAGCCCGCCGCGCACGCGACGCGGGGCGCCACGCCGGCGTGCGGCGTACAGGCCCCGGCGCGAACCGGATCTGCGCTCCCGTCGTACCCTCCTCAAGCACGGCCATCCCACGATCGAGGAGGTTGACGATGGACCGACGACACCCCCGACGCGCCCTCGGCGCGGTCACCGCCGCGCTTCTGGCCATGGCGCTCGCCCTGCCGGCGGCTGCCACGCCCCGACCCACGTCCTACGCCCTGACCGGGACGGCGGTCTACCCGGAGGGCGTCGCCGCGGATGCCGCGAGCGGCGCCTTCTACGTCAGCAGCACCAACGGCGGCGCCATCCACCGCGGCCACCTGGCATCGGCCGCCACGGCGGTCTGGGTGCCGGCCGGCGCGGATGGGCGGAGCGTCGCCGTCGGCCTGGAGCTCGACCAGGACGGTCGCCTGCTCGTCGCCGGCGGCCCCAGCGGCCGCGTCTGGGCGTACCGCACGGCGGATGCCTCGCTGGTGGGCATCTTCGACACCGACCCGCCCGGCGCCAGCTTCATCAACGACATCGCCGTGGCGCCCTCGGGCGACGCCTTCGTGACCGACTCCTTCCGGCCGCTCATCTCGCGCGTCAGCGCCTCCGCGCTGGACGCCGCCTCCGGTGGCACGGCCAGTGCCGAGGCCTGGCTCGACCTGACGGGCACGGCCATCAGCTACGGGGCCGGCTTCAACCTCAACGGCATCGTGGCCACGCCCGACGGGCGCTACCTGGTCGTCGTCCAGTCCAACACGGGCAAGCTCTTCCGCGTCGACATCGCCGACAAGAGCGTGATGGAGATCGACCTCGACGCCACCGTGCCCGCCGGCGACGGGCTCGTCCTGCGCGGCGACTCGCTGTGGGTGGTGCAGAACGCCTTCGCCCGCGTGGCGGAGGTGCGGCTCAGCGGCGACCTCTCGAGCGGCACCCTGGTGGGCTTCACGACGCACCCGGACTTCCTGGTGCCGACCACCGCCGCCATCGCGCGCGGCCGGATGCTGGTGGTCAGCGCGCAGTTCGGCGACTCCACGCCGAGTCTGCCCTTCAGCGTGACCAGCATCCCGGTGCCCTAGCCGCGGGGCTGCGTATGGCGGGCGTGAGGCACTGATGCCGGCGCGACGCTCGACCGCCACCCTCGTCCTGCTCGTGGCGGCGGGCGCCGTGCTGGTCATCCTGGTCGTGCTCCTCTCGGGCGGCGCATCGCCGCGAGGTGACAGGGGCAGCCCCACGCCACGCGGCGCCACCGATGCGGCCACCGGCACGCCGACGGCCGAGCCGACCGACGGCGTCACGCCCACCGGCGGCGCCACTCCCACCGGCGGCGCCACGCCCACCGGCCCGCCGCTCAGCGGTTCCTGGGAAGAGCGCGCTCCGGCGCCCGTGCCGCTGACCGAGGTCGCCGCCGCCGCGCACGGCGGCCGCGTCTGGGTCGTCGGCGGCTTCGCGGCGGACGGATCGGCATCGCGTGCCGTGCAGGTCTACGACCCCGCGGCCGATCGCTGGTCCGAAGGTCCGGCGCTGCCCGACGGCGTCCATCACGCGGCGCTCGTCTCCACCGGGGCCGAGCTCATCCTGTTGGGTGGCTACCGGGGCGGCGGGTTCGGCGGCCCGGTGGCGACGGTGCTGCGTCTGGGCGACCCGAACGGCGGCTGGAGCCCGGGCCCGGATCTTCCCGGCGCGCGGGCCGCCGGGGCGGCCGCCTGGGACGGGACGCGCGTCGTCTACGGCGGGGGTGTCGGTCCGGATGAGCTCTCGGGCGACGTCCTCGTCCTGGAGGGTGGGTCCTGGCGGCGCATCGGCGCCCTCGACCCGGCCCGCGAGCATCTCGGCGCTGCCAGTGACGGTGCCGGCACGACCTTCTTCCTGGGCGGCCGCCGCGGCGGCTTGAGCGGCAACCTGGCCGCGGTGGACGTCGTCGTCGCCGACGCGGTCCGCCATCTCGGCGATCTGCCCACGCGCCGAGGCGGCGTGGCCGGCTTCTGGTCGGCCGTCCACGGCGCCTGCCTCGCCGGCGGCGAGGAGCCCGGCGGCACCTTCGGGCAGGTCGAGTGCATCCGTGCCGACGGCAGCGTCAGCCGCCTGCCTGACCTGGGCCGGCCGCGTCACGGCCTTGGTGCCGCGGTCGTGGAGGGCGTCGCCTACGTGCTCCTGGGCGGCACGAGGCCGGGCCTCTCCGTCAGCGGGACCGTAGAGGCACTGGTCCTCGGCCTCACCGACTGAGGGCCGCCGGGCAGGCTGACGCCGCCTCACCGACCGAGAGCGACTCCGTCTTCCCTGATTGACAGCGCGCGCCCGCGGTGCTAGCGTGCGCCGCCATAACCACGCGAAGTGGTGTCAATAGTCGGGAGGCGCCTGCGGGGGCCACGGGCGCGCCACTTGAGGAGCGATCGATGCCCGGATCG
>DASSPM010000163.1:0-5248 GCA_035699625.1 Candidatus Limnocylindrales bacterium
GACCGGGCCGTCAGCGAGGCGCCATGTTAGCACATCCCAGAATCGGTCCGACCCGCTCGAGACCTCCCGCGGAGCCGGTCCGGCGAGCGTTTCGCGCACCAGGTAGCGGTAGTCGGCAAAGACCAGCGGCAGCATCGGCAGCTCGGCTGCGAGGACCTTCTGGAGAGCCGTGAAGCGCGCGCGCCGGGTGGCCGGGTCGGCCTGGCCGCGAGCTGCCTCGAGCAGCGCATCCAGCTTCGCCGACTGGTAGCCCGAGACGTTGCTGCCGCCGGTGATGGCCTGGCTCGAGGCGAGCAATGGGTAGAGGTCGGGGTCGAGGCCCAGGTTGACGTCGATGACGGCCGCGTCGTAGCGGCCCGGGATCAGCCGTCGCTCGGCCAGCTCGGCGGCGCCGTAGGCGACCAGGCGGGGCCGCAGGCCGAGCCGCCGCCAAGCCGCCACGACCCGTTCGGCATAGGCGTTGGCGACCGGGTTGGCGGCGGCCTCGACGGTCGCCACCTCGAAGGCGAAGACCTCCTTGGCGCCCGGCCGGAGCCAGCCGGACCCGCCGCGTTTCCAGCCAGCGGCGGTGAGCAGGCGAGCCGCCTCCTTCAGGTCGTGGCCGACATCGCCCGAGGCAGTCCGGTCGTAGGCGAATGAGGCGGGCGAGATGGGTGTCGTCGCCACGCGACCCGCGCCGCCCAGGAGATCCCTCAGCAGCGCCCGGCGGTCGATGGCCAGCAGCAGCGCACGTCGCACACGGGCGTCGCGGAAGGCTGGTCGGTCGAAGCGCAGGTTGAGGATGGCCGCCGTGAGCACGGTGCGCGGATAGCGCAGGTTGCGCACGCCGCTGCCACCTGCGAGCCGCTCGGCCAGCTCGGGTGGCAGGCCGCCTGCGGCATCGATCTCGCCGCGCGCGAAGGCAGCCGCCAGATCCTGCGACGTGGCGTAGAGGACGAGCTCGAGGCCATCCAGCAGCGGCCGCGGGCGTCCGTCGCGCGAAGGCGTCGGCTCCGCCGGGGGCAGCAGCGGGTCCCGCGGCTCGGCGGGCGTGCCATGGCCCGCCGGCGGCTCTGCCCGGACGAGGACGATGCGGTTCCCGTCCATCTCCGCCAGCGCGAACGGGCCGGCGCCAACCGGTGTCAGCCCGAAGCCCGAGTCGCGCCGCTCAACGACGGGCACCGCACCCAGCAGGTGCGCGGGCACGAGCGGCTGCGTCGTCGCGTGGAGGAAGGCGCCCAACGCGGTCGAGAGGCGGAAGCGGACCGTGCGGGCATCGATACGCTCCACGTCGACGCCGCGCCATTGCCGCGCACGGGGACCGTCGAACGCCGGGTGCTGCAGCGCGCGCACGGTGAAGACGACGTCGTCCGCGGTGACCGGGGCGCCGTCGTGCCAGCGCGCATCGGGCCGCAGGCGGAAGGTGTAGCTGGAGCCGTCCGCCGCGCCCTCCCAGCCCTCGGCCAGGTCGGGCACGATGGTGCCCTCCGGCCCCAGCCGGGTCAGCCCGCTGAAGATGAGGGCGATCGCGTCGCGCTCGGCGGCGCTGACGGCGTAGAGCGGGTCGAGGGTGGCGACGGAGCCGACCACGCCGTCGCGCAGGTAGCGCGGCGCGGGCTGGGGCGTGGGGGAGGCGCTGCCCAGCGTGTCCGCCGGCGCGGGCCGGATGAGCGAAGCCGCCAGCGCGACCAGCACGAGGGCACCCCCCGCCAGGACGAGCCGGTCACGGACATTCACCGTGGGTGCTTCGGGGACGCGCTCGCCGGCCCCGCTCCCCGCGCCTGCCGCGGACTGCCGGTCGGGTGCAGGACCCGCCTCAGGCGGCCGGCACCGACGGCGTCATGATGTAGGCCGCCACGGAGAAGAGGACGAAGAGGCCGCTCAGCAGCAGCGTGAACTGGAAGAGCCGCTTTTCGATGCCGCGGCGGCTGCGGTAGACCGACGAGTCGCCGCCGAAGGCGGCCGACAGGCCGGCGCCGCGTGCCTGCATCAGGATCGACGCCATCAGGCCGATGCAGACCAAGATCTGGCCGAAGGCGATGAGCGGGTTCACGTCTCGGGGGAGCCTCCGTAGCGAACGTCCGTCGGGGACGGTGGCGAAGGATACCACTCAGCCTGCGGCGGCGGCCCGCGCCGCCAGGAGCGAGGCACCGGTGGTGCCCTCCAGGGGCGGCTCGCCGAGCAGCTCGAGGAGCGTCGGCGCCACGTCGGCAAGCACGCCGTCGCGCAGCCGGGCGCCGCGCACGACACGCCCGGCCAGGAGCAGCGGCACGGGATTGAGCGAGTGCGCCGTGACCGGCCGGCCCTGCGCGTCGCGCATCAGGTCGGCGTTGCCGTGGTCGGCCGTGACACACAGCAGCGCGCCGGCGTCGCCGGCGCGGACACCGGCCGCGGTGACGGCATCGACGACGCGTCCCAGGCAGCCGTCGAGGGTCTCCAGCGCACGCACGGTCGCCTTCCAGACCCCGGTGTGACCGACCATGTCCGGGTTGGCGTAGTTGGCCACGATGAAGTCGTAGGCGTCGCTCTCGATGGCGGCCACCAGGGCGTCGGTCACGCCGCCGGCGCTCATCTCCGGCTGCAGGTCGTACGTGGCGACCTGCGGACTGGGCACGAGCAGCCGCTCCTCGCCCGGCCAGGCCACCTCGACACCGCCGTTGAAGAAGTAGGTCACGTGGGCGTACTTCTCCGTCTCTGCCACGTGGAACTGGCGCCAGCCAAGCGACGCGAAGCGCTCGGCCAGGCTCGGCTCGACGGTGGGCGGGAAGGCCACCTGCACCGGTAGGCCTGCCTCGTACTGGGTCATCGTCACCAGCAACACGTCGCGCGGCCGCGTCCCGCGCTCGAAGCCGTCGAAGTCCTCGCCGTCGGCCAGCGCATGGGTCAGCTGTCGGGCACGATCGGCCCGGAAGTTGCAGTGCACCAGGGCATCGCCGTCGCGCAGCCGCCCGTCCACGCCGGCGATCAGCGTCGGCGTCACGAACTCGTCGTCCTCGCCACGCGCGTAGGCCTCCTCGAGCGCCGCCTCCACGTCGGCCGCCTGTCGTCCGCGCCCGTGCACGATGGCCTCGTAGCCGGCCTGCGTCCGCTCCCAGCGGCGGTCGCGGTCCATGGCGAAGTAGCGTCCGCCGACGCTGGCCACGCGGGCCGAGGGATGCGCCTCGGCAAGCCGAGCCTGGAGGTCGGCCAGGAAGGGTCCCGCCGAGCGCGGCGGCGTGTCGCGGCCGTCGAGCAGCGCATGGATCACCACGTCGCTCGCGCCCTGGCGGGCGGCCAGGCCGGCCAGCGCCACCATGTGCCGGTCGTTGGCGTGCACGCCGCCCGGTCCGACCAGCCCCACGAGGTGCAGCCGATGGCCCTCCGCCGCGCGCCGGCAGGCGGCCAGCAGGGCCGGGTTCTCGAAGAAGGACCCGTCGCCGATCGCGGCGTCGATGCGCGGCAGGTCCTGCAGCACGGGCCGTCCCGAGCCGAGGTTCAGGTGACCGACCTCGCTGTTGCCCATCTGCCCGGACGGCAGGCCGACGGCCTCGCCCGAGGCCTCCAGCCGGCAGTGCGGCCACGCCTCCAGCAACGCCCGCCAGCGGGGCATGCGTGCCGCGGCGATGGCATCCGCGGACGGATCGCTGCCGATGCCGAAGCCGTCGAGCACGACGAGCACGAGCGGCCGCGGCCGGCCGGCGGCGGCCGCGCTCAGCCCACCACCCCTGCCGCCGCGCGAGCCCGCGCGCCGAGCGCGGCCCGGGCGACGATGCCGGCCATCTCCTCGACCTTGAGGCTGGCGCCGCCCACGAGCGCGCCGTCGAGGTCGGGCTCGGCCAGGAACTCGCCGATGGTGGCACTGGTGACGCTGCCGCCGTAGAGGACCGGCACCTCGTCGGCCGCGGCAGCCCAGCCGAGATCGCGCAGCACGCTGCGCACCAGGCCGGCCATCTCGGCGGCATCGGCGCCGCGGGCCGCGCGGCCCGTACCGATGGCCCAGACCGGCTCATAGGCCACCACCAGCCAAGCGGCATCCGGCTGCGCCGTCGCTCCGGAGGATCCCGCGGGGACGACCGGAGAGTCGCGCAGAGCACCCTCGAGCTGGCTGCGCACGACGTCGTCGGCGCGGCCCGCCTCGCGCTCCGCGAGCTGCTCCCCGACGCAGAGGATCGGCCGCAGGCCGTGCTCCCGGCAACGTTCCAGCTTGCGCCGCACCAGCTCGTCGGTCTCGCCCTGGTCGCGCCGCCGCTCGGAGTGGCCGACGATGGCCCACGTGGCCAGCCCGGCCAGCATGGCCGCGCTCACCTCGCCCGTATACGCGCCGGCGTTCTCGGCGTGCACGTTCTGCGCGCCGACCGCCATGCCGCTGCCGACCAGCGCATCGCGCACCGCGGCGAGGCAGACGAAGGGTGGGCAGATGATGCGCTCGACCGCCGGTTCGGCCGTGGCCGCAGCGATGGCCGCGGCGAGCGCACCCGCGTCGGCCGGCGTGGTGTGCATCTTCCAGTTGGCGGCGACGATGACGGGGCGCATGGCCCGCGCATTATCCCCGCGTCGCGCTGCTGCCGTCCGCGTGAAGGGCGAGTGACTCCAGCCGCTCCAGCGTGCGCTGCACCCAGGCGCGACTCCGCCCGAGGCGATCCGCCAGCTCGGCCAGGCTGGCCTCGGGCTCCCCGGCGCGCAGGCGGGCCAGCTCGCGTACCGCCCCGGGTTGGCCGCCCAGGACGCCGCTCGACTCGAGCGCCTCGATGGCCGCGCGCTGCCTCCGTGCCGCCCTGACCGTCCGGCCCAGGTTCGCCGTCTCGGCGTTGAGCGCGCGGTTGAGCTCCTGGCGCAGGCTGCGTCCGACCAGCCGCGCCTCCAGCTCCAGCAGCGCCGCGCCCGCTCCGGCGAGGCGCAGGAAGCCGCCGATGCGCTCGACGCCCTTCCAGGTCACGACGCCCGCGCCCCGCCGGAGGCGCCGAGAGGCGGGCAGGCCGACGCTGGCCAGGCGGGCCGCGAGGATGGCCGCCTCGTCGGCCGGCACGACGAACTCGAGGTGCGTCCGGCCCGGCGCCAGGCTGAGCGAGCCGCGGGCCAGGAAGCGGCCGCGCAACCAGGCGGCGCGGCAGTGCTCCGCCGCGGCGTCCCAGTCGAATGCGGCGCCGGACGGGCTTCGGCCCAGCCGCACCGCCAGGCGCGCCACCATCGGGCTGCGGGCCCGCCCTTCCGCCGCCTCGGCCAGGCCCGCCCGCTCGGCCGCGCGGCAGCAGCGGCGGGTGGGCTCGATGGCCGCCAACTCCGCGCGGAT
>DASSPM010000164.1:0-5606 GCA_035699625.1 Candidatus Limnocylindrales bacterium
AACGGAGAACCACGACTCATGGCCATCTCGATCCAGCTCGTCTTCGACACGCTCGATCCCGATGCGCAAGCCCGCTTCTGGGCGGCAGCGCTCGGATACATGCTCCAGCCCCCGCCGGAAGGCTTCGCCTCGTGGGAGGACTTCCTGCACGCCCAGGGCGTGCCGGAGGAGACCTGGAACGACGCCTCGGCCATCGTCGACCCGGACGGCGCTGGCCCGCGCATCTACTTCCAGCGCGTGCCCGAGGGCAAGGTGGCCAAGAACCGGATGCACTTGGACCTCAATGTCCCAGGCGGCGGCACGGTGCCGCTCGAGGAGCGCAAGCGGCGGGTCGATGGCGAGGTCGCCCGGCTCAAGGCATTCGGCGCGACCGACGAGCGCGGCGCCATGGAGAAGGACGGGGAGTACTGGGTGCGCATGAACGACCCCGAGGGCAACGAGTTCTGCGTGCAGTGAGCCGCCACGAGTGGGCGGCCCGGCGTATGACTCAGCCCGGCGGGATGTTGTGGTTGAGCCGGAAGACGTTGTCCGGGTCGTAGCGCCGCTTGAGCTCCACCAGGCGGGCCAGCTTCTGCGGCCCGTACACCGCCAGCGCCTGCGCCGTCCGGTCGCCGGCGGTTTCGCTCGCCAGGAAGTTGACGTAGCGGCCGCCCGTGGAGAACGGCTCCATGGCCGCCGCCAGCGCGCGGATCCAGGCGATGTGTGCCGGGTCGTCCGCCGGGTCGCGCCAGAAGCCGTAGATGTTGAGCCAGTAGGCAGCGGAACGGTCCGGGAACGGAGTCGCCATCTCCGGCACGCGGGCGAACGCGCCGCCCATGTGGTGCAGGTCGATGCCGGTCCCGGGCCAGTCGAGCGTCTCGGCGATGCCCACCAGGGCGTCGATGGCGTCGTCGGCAAGCCCGCCCAGGCCGGCATTCTTCCAGTAGGCGCGCACGCCCTTGGGGAAGAGCGCATCGGCGGCCGACTGCCAGGCCAGCCAGGTGGTGGGCTCGACCAGCTCGACGTCGGGCGTGGCGGCAGCCCGAAGGGGGGCGATGACGCGTTCACCCTGGGCGTGGTCGGCGTCGGCCCAGGCGAACTGGAGCAGCAGCAGCGGCTCCTCCCCGAGCTCCCAGTCGGCGGGCGGCACGAGGATGGTGGCGATCGGCGTCATGGCGTCCGGTAGCTCGGCTGTCCAGGCAGCCCAGGCGCGCAGGGCCGCCGCCCAACGTGGCCGGCGGTAGAAGAACGTCCCGCCGAAGATGCTCGGGCCGAGCGGGAAGGCACGGAAGGTGAAGGAGGTGACGACGCCGAAGTTGCCGCCACCACCCGAGAGGCCCCAGAGCAGGTCCTCGTTCTCCCGGGTGCTGGCATGCACCAGCTCGCCCGAGGCGGTCACCACCTCGGCCGCGAGCAGATTGTCGACGGTCAGCCCGTACGGCCGGGTGAGCCAGCCGACGCCGCCGCCGAGCGTCAGCCCGGCCACGCCGGTGCCGGAGATGACGCCGACCGGGACCGCCAGACCGTGCGCCTGGGTGGCACGATCGAGCGTGCCGAGCGTGACGCCGGGTCCGGCGCGGACGGTGCCCGCAGCGACGTCCACCTCGACCTGGTCCAGTTCGCCCAGGTCGAGCACGATGCCGCCATCCACGGTGCCGTTGCCGGCGACGTTGTGCCCGCCACCCCGGATGGCGATGGCCAGCCCAGCCGCGCGGGCGGTGAGGATGACCGGCGCGACGTCCTCGGTCGTGGCGGCGCGCACGATGGCCAGCGGCCGGCGATCGATCATGCCGTTCCAGACCCGGCGGGCGTCGTCGTAGCCGGCGTCCTCGGGGCAAATGACACGCCCGCGGACACGCCCCCGCAGCTCCGCGCTGACGTCCTGGGCGCCCATGGTCGGGCACTCTAGCACGGCCACTCGGGCGAGTTGCGGGTGCCCCGCCGCGGGCTCGGGCTGCCCTACTGGCCGAAGTTGGCTGCCGTGGCCACGAGCGAGACGATGACGATGACAGCGACGATGGCCATCAGCCAGCGCGCGATCCGGTAGCCCGGCATCATGGCGCGCTCCTCCTAGCGATAGTTCTGGAACTGGAGGGCGACCGGCAGCCCCTCCCCCTCCTCACGCAGCCGGGCGATGACCTTCTGCAGCTCGTCCTTGCTCTTGCCGCTGACACGGATGGCGTCGCCCTGGATCTGCGACTTGACCTTGGGGAACTCGTCGCGGATCAGCTTGGAGAGCTTGCGGGCGATCTCCTCGGGCAGGCCGCGACGCAGGCCGACATGCTGGCGGACCTTGTTCCCGCCCGCGGGCTCGACCGTGCCCCAGTCGAAGATCTTGAGCGAGAGGCCACGCCGGACCGCCTTCGACTCGAGCAGGTCACGGATGGCCTTGGCCCGGTACTCGTCGTCGGTCAGGATGACCAGCTCGTCCTTGCCCAGCTCGAGCTGCGCCGTGACGCCCTTGAAGTCGAAGCGCGTCTGGATCTCACGGCGCGCCTGGTCGAGCGCGTTGACCAGCTCCTGGCGGTCGAAATCGCTGACCACGTCGAACGAGACCTCGCCGGCCATGCTGCCTCCTAGCCCTCCCCTGCTGTCGTCTTGAGCGTCGCGTCGCGACCGACCTCGCGGCCGTGCCACCACTGCCGGAAGCGCCGCACCTTGCCGGCGTCGTCGAGCTCGAGGGTCATGAAGCCTCGCAGGCGCACCCGCTGGGCGTCGGCCCGGCGCGTATAGGCACCGTGCCAGCTGGAGAGCACGGTGCGTCCCGAGACCCAGGTCCGCTCGGCGTCGAACTCGACGTTGGCCTGGCTCGCAGCGGTCTCGTTCCAACGCGCGCGGATGGCGTTCGCGCCCGTGAGCGGCTCTGCGAAGGGGTCCTCGCGGTACTCCGCGTCATCGCTGAAGAGCGAGACGGCCAGCTCGGGGTCCCGGCGCTCCCAGGCGCGCTTGTAGGCGGCGAGCAGGTCCTGCGCGTCGCCGTGGGTCAGGTCGGGCATCGCCCGAGAGTCTAGCCGGACTCCTCGAGGGCGGCCACGAGCAGGCTGGCGATGACGTGGGAACGGCCGCCGCCCATCACGAGCACGACGTCGCCCGGCTCGACCAGCGTCGCCAGCGCCGTCGCGGTCGACTCGACCGAGCCCGTCGCCAGTGCCGGCACGCCAGCCCGCGCGCTGATCGCCTGCGCCAGGGCGGCGGCCGAGGTGATGGTCGTGTCGGGGTCGCGACCGGCCCAGATGTCGGCCACCACCGCGCGGTCTGCCGTGGCCAGGACCTCGGCGAACGTGTCGAGCATGGCCGCCGTGCGATGGTAGGTGAGCGGCTCGTAGACGGCCCAGACGCGCCGGCCGGGGTGGCGCTGCCGGACCGCCCCGAGCGTGGCCGCGATGGCCGACGGGTGATGGGCGTAGTCATCGAGCACGGTCACGCCGCGCGGCTCGCCCTTGAGCTCGAGCCGGCGGCCTACGCCGCGGAAGGAGCCCAGGCCGACCACGATCGCCTCCGCCGGCACGCCCAGCAGGTGCGCGGCACCGCCGACCGCCAGCGCATCGGCAGCATAGTGGCTGCCCGGGAGGCGCAGCTCGGCCCGCGGTGGCGCCGGCGCGTCCAGGCCGAAGAGCTCCAAGCGTGTGCCGGGGCCAGCGGGTTCGGCGCGCCCGAGCAGGACCTCGATACGGCCGGCCGCGGTGCGGTAGGTGTCGCGCAGGTCGCGTACGTAGCCGCCCAGGCGCTGTGGCGCGGCGTCGACAAGGGCCACAGCGAGCATCCGTCCGGGCCAATCGCCGAGCCGCTCGGCGAGCCTGGCCACCCCCGGGTCGCCGATGTTGGCCACCAGCCAGGGCGGCTCCTCGGCCCCGACGGCGCCGCGCAGCCAGCGCTCGAAGGCGTCGAGCACGGCCGATTCGTCGGCAAAGACGTCGGGGTGATCCCACTCGGCGTTGAGCAGCACGGCCACGGACGGCCGGTACGGGTCGAAGTTGCCAGCGTACTCGTCGGCCTCGACGACGAACGTGTCGCCGCTCCCCCAGCGTGCGGTGGCGGGCAGGCCGCTCGTGGCAGCGGCCGGCAGCAGAGCACCGACGAAGGCGCCAGGGTCGCGGCCGGCCTCCACCAGCAGGTGCACCAGCCAGCCCGACGAGGTCGACTTGCCATGCGTGCCGGCGATACCGACGAGTCGGCCGCCGTGCGTCGCGGCGGCGTCGGCGACGACCTGCTGCCAGGCCTCCACGGGTACACCGTGGCGGCGGGCTGCCGCCAGCTCCGGGTGGTCGGGGTCGATGGCGGTGAGCGCCTTGGTCACGGCCAGGCGATCGACGCGGACCTCACCATCCTGCTCCACGTGGGCCGCATCGTGGCCCCAGGCGAGGTCGAGGCCGAGCGTCTCCGCGACGGCCGTGTAGGGCGACGGGCCGCCGGGGTCGCAGCCCGTGGCGGCGGCACGGGCGTGATGCGCCAGTAGCAGGGCGGCCGAGGCGCCGGCACCGGCCGTCCCCACGACGTGGATGCGCTCGCCGGGCAGGATGGGACGCGCCGGACGCGCCGGCGCCAGGCCGCGGCCGACCTCGGCCGCGCTGCGCGTCACTCGGCCAGCCGCTCCAGCAGCAGCTGGAGGGCCGCCCGGGCGCTGTCGCGCTTGTTGCCGCTGCGATCGCGCTCCCAGACGTGCCGGCGCACGTCGTGCCCGGCGGCGTCGGCGACGGCCACGTAGGTCAGGCCGACCGGCTTGGCGGGGCTGCCACCGCCCGGGCCGGCGATGCCCGTGACCGCCAGCGCGATGTCGCCGCCGAGGCGGCTGCGGGCACCTTCGGCCATGGCCACCGCCACCTGGGCGGAGACGGCACCGTGGTGCTCCAGGGTCGCCGCCGGCACGGCCAGCAGGCGCTCCTTGAGCGCGTCGCTGTAGGTCACGGCGCCACCGGTGAAGACGTCGCTCGAGCCGGCCGTCTCGGTCAGCAGGTGGCCGACGAGGCCACCCGTGCAGGACTCGGCCACGGTCAAATGCAGGGCACGTGCCCGGCAGCGCTCGATGACGTCGGCCGCGAGGGTGGCCAGGGCGGCCAGCTCATCGGCCAGGTCGGGGGCGGCAGGCGGGTCGTCGATCACCCTGGCGCCCTCGCTCCGGTCAGCTGCGGTTTGTCTTCTGGGGCGGTGCGGGCGGCTGGAAGAGCCATGTCTCGGGCACGCCGGCCTTGCCCAGCGAGCCGAGCGGCGCCCCGTTGAGCGTGAAGAAGGTGGCGCCCGAGGAGCCGGTGCGGACCTCGACCGAGCGCTGCGCCGTGAACTCGACGCTCTTTCCCGGCTGGAGCGTGACGCCCGCCTCGTAACCGGGCGCCACGACGCCGTCCACCCAGACCTTGACCCAGGCGCGGCTGTGGCGGATCTCCAGCACCAGGTTGACGCCCGTGAAGGCGACGCTGATGGTGCGCGTCTCGGTCGTCTGCTTCTGCTGCGCGCCGGTGGCCGTGATGGTCAGCTGCCAGCGCCCGGGGGCGAGCTGGTAGGAGTCTGAGAAGCGGCCGTCCTCGCCCACGGCGATCTCCTTGGCCGGCGGCACCACGGGCGGCATGGGCGAGGCCTGGCCCGGCGCGGGCGAGGCCACGGGGCCCTGGTAGGCGGCGCTGACGGTGATG
>DASSPM010000165.1:0-5071 GCA_035699625.1 Candidatus Limnocylindrales bacterium
AGCAGCACGGCGCTGCGCGTGCGCTCGAGTTCCGCGGCCACGGCCGTGGAGAGGACGGCACTCGCCCCGGCGACGCGGTCGCGGTCGGACTGGCTCTCGCTGCCGCGCAGCGCGGGCAGCACGATGGCGCCCAAGGCGAGCGGCACGGCCGCCATGGCCAGCAGGGCCAGTGCCAGGCGCAGGCGCACGAGGCGCAGCGTGGCTGGTGTCTGATCGAGGGTCAGGTCCCCCGTCATGGGCGGTCCCACGTAACTCCGATCTGCTGTCATGGCCCGTCCAGGCCGATGTCACGGCTCTTCTGGGTCGATGTCACGACTCTTCTGGATCGATATCACCGTCCGTCTGGCCGATGTCACCGTCCGTCTGGCCGATGTCACCGTCCATGCGGGCCGAATGTCACCGTCCGACCAGGCCGAGCCCCCCTCGGATGGACCCTGTTGTCTCACGCACCCGCGTCGCGCCGCCCTGACCCGATGGTCCGGTGGTAGGCCGGGACTACCGTTCCGGTGCGGTCCGGTGGGGTCGCCTGGTGCTCGGGCGGCCGAGCCGGCCCGATGCCGGGGAGAGCGGCCGTCGATGGTCGGTCGATCGCGGGCCGATGGTCGGTCGATCGCGGGTCGATGGTCGGTCGATCGCGGGTCGATGGTCGGTCGATCGCGGGTCGATGGTCGGTCGATCGCGGGTCGACGGTCGGTCGATCGCGGGTCGATGGTCGGTCGATCGCCGGTCGACCGTCGGTCGATCGCTCGCCGTCAGACTGCTCGCGTGGACGACATGCGGTTCGGCAGCACGATCCGCCTCCTGCGCCGGCGTCGGGGCTGGCGCCAGTCCGACCTCGCGGGCCGCAGCGGGGTGTCGCAGGCGACGATCTCGCGCCTCGAGCGTGGGCACGTCGACTCCCTGGCGCTGGGCACGGTGCGCGTGGTCCTGGCGGGCCTCGACGTTCGCCTGGACCTGCAGCCGCGCTGGCGGGGCGGCGAGCTCGATCGGCTGCTCGACGCCGAGCACGGCGCGCTCGTCGGGCGGCTTGGGGCGCTCCTCCCGACCCGCGGCTGGCTGGCAGAGCCAGAGGTGGCCTTCGCCGTCTACGGCGAGCGCGGCTCGTTCGATCTGCTGGCCTTCCATCCAGCGACGGCCGCGCTCCTGGTGGTCGAGGTCAAGACGATGCTGGCATCGACCGAGGAGATGCTGCGGCGCCTCGATGTCAAGGCCCGGCTGGCGCCAGGGGTCGCGCGCTCGTCGCGCGGCTGGCAGGCCGCCCACGTGTCGAGGCTGCTGGTGCTTCCCGAGCGGAAGCAGGTGCGGCTGTCGATGACTCGCCATCGCGCGGTCCTCGATGCCGCGCTGCCCGCACGCGCGGTGGAGGTCCGCCAGTGGCTGAGGCAGCCGGCGGGTAGCCTGCGCGGCCTCTGGGTCCTGGCGGATATCCATCCACGGACTGCTTTCCGGGATCCTGCCCCGCCCGCGCGCGTGCGAATCGCTCGTGGCGCGGCGGGAAGGGGCGGGTGAGTGCCCGCCGAGCGTGGCCGGTGGCCCGCTGGGGTCGTTGGCACGTTTGGTGGAGGACGTGAGTCGCGCTTCGGACGCCCTGCGTCAGGACAAGAGTCCGTGGCTGACTAAAGGACAGGCCATGGCCCGTGCCGGGCCGTTACCAGTCGCTGGGTGACTGCGGACCAGAGAGTCGGCGCGGGCCTTCGGGAGGGGGCGGAGGCGCACGCGGGAGGCCGGGTACCGGAGCACGCCAGCGGCCCGGCCAGCGACCGCGGGGCGCAGGGTCGCCGGCGGACGCTCAGCCTGGCAGCGTCAGCACTCCCTCCGAGATGGGCACCACGCCGCCCGCAACGCGCGCCGCCACCGGCTGGCCGGCGGCGTCGTGGTCCGCTTCCGCGATCAGCCGGGACGGTCGCCCCACCGCCACACCCTGCTCGATCACGACGCGGAACGTGCCCTCGGTTGCGCCGAGGATGCGCGCGAGGTGGACCGCCAGCGGCCCGGCCGCGGAGCCGGTGGCAGGGTCCTCGATGAAGCCCGCTTCGACGGACACGTCGAGGAGCCGGGCGTTCACCGCCGCGTCGGCCACGGCACCGCTGCTGCCCGGCGCGAAGAGGTACAGGGCGCTGGCACCCAGACGCGCGACAAGGCCTGCCGCGTCGACGCCCTGGGTGGATGGGACGGCTGCCTGCACCTCGCGGCGCCGGAAGGGCACCACGAGGTAGGGCACGCCGGTCGAGACGACGCGTGGCGACGCCCGGTTCGCCGACGCGCCGGCCGACTCTCCCGCGACCGCGGATCCTCCGGCGACCGCGCCCGCCGCCGGCAGCTCGAACCCATCCGGCAGCGTCCAGCCGAGGGCCGCCTCCGGCACGCCGAGCGCCTCGGCGGTGGCGGCCACCTCGGCCGTGGAGAGCAGCGGGCCGAGCTTCGGCCTGCCCTGCGTCAGGGTCACCATGCCTGGCCCACCCAGCGACATCTCCATGCCCGGTCCACCCTCCTGCACCTCGATCTCGAGCGCGAGCACACCGATGGCCACCTCCTGGCGGACCGTCGTGCGCGGTGGCGTCAACGGGAAGCGGCCCTCGTCCAACAGCACCCAGGCCGTGCCGATCGAGGGATGGCCGGCGAACGGCATCTCGAACGCAGGGGTGAAGATGCGCATCCGGTAGTCGGCACCGGCGCTACGGCCTGCTTCGCTCGGCGGCAGCACGAAGGTCGTCTCCGAGAGGTTCATCTCCTGCGCGATGCGCTGCATCTCGGCGTCGCTCAGCCCGTCCGCCTCCGGGAAGACGGCCAGCGGATTGCCGGCGAACGGACGCTCCGTGAAGACGTCCACCGTCCTGAAGCGATAGCGGCGACTCACCCGTCGAGAGTACCCGGCAAAGGATCGAGGCTGCCCGGGCGCCGGATCGGGACCGCCCGGGCACGGGACCCGGGACCGCCCGGCACGGGACCCGGGGCCACCCAGTCGCGGAACCGGGACCGCTCGGCATAGAATCCGGACCACGCGCGCACGCACTCGCCCGAGGAGTCCCGCCCGATGGCCACCGTCGCCGGCACCAAGCCACACCCGATCTTCCTCGCGGGTCGCTGGGTCGACTCGCCCGACCTGCTCGAGGTGACCAACCCGGCCGACCCCGGCGCGCCCGCCGGCACCACCTACAACGCGACCGACGCGCAGTACGAGGAGGCGGTCACGGCAGCCGTGGAGGCGTTCGAGACGACGCGCCGGCTGCCGGCCTACGAGCGCGGCGCCATCCTGCGCAGCATCAGTGCCGGCATCAAGGCCCGGCGCGAAGAGCTGGGTCGGCTCATCGCCCTCGAGTCGGGCAAGCCCGTGCGGGACGCACTGGTCGAGGTCGACCGTGCGACGCTCACCTTCCGGCTCGGCGCGGAGGAGGCAGAGCGGATGGTCGGCGAGACCATCCCGCTCGACCTGATGCCGGCCTCCAAGGGGCGCCTCGGCGTCACCCGGCGCGTGCCCCTCGGGCCCGTCGCGGGCATCAGCCCCTTCAACTTCCCGCTCAACCTGGCCGCGCACAAGCTCGCGCCGGCGCTGGCGGCGGGCTGCACGATCGTGCTCACGCCGCCCTCGAAGGACCCGCTCACGATGCTCACCGTGGCCGAGATCATCGAAGAGGCCGGACCGCCGGCCGGCTCGGTCAGCATCCTGCCCATGACTCGGGAGCTGGGCGACCGGATGGTCGCCGACGAGCGCTTCAAGCTGCTCAGCTTCACCGGCTCGCCATCGGTCGGCTGGCGCATGAAGGACCGGGCCGGCAAGAAGAAGGTCGTGCTCGAGCTGGGGGGCAACGCCGGCGCCATCGTGGATGCCTCAGCCGATCTCGACTGGGCCGTCAAGCGCATCCTCGTGGGCGCCTTCACCTACGCCGGCCAGGTCTGCATCAGCGTACAGCGGCTCTACCTGCACGAGTCGATCCGGGAGGCCTTCCTGGAGCGCTTCATGGCAGGCGCGAAGGCGCTCCGCGTGGGCGACCCGCTCGACCCGGAGACGGAGCTCGGGCCGATGGTCGACGCCCAGGCGGCGGCCCGCACGCAGCGCTGGGTCGAAGAGGCCGAGTCGATGGGCGGCCGCGTGCTGCTCGGCGGGCGCGCCGAGGGCTCCTTCTTCCCGCCCACGGTCATGACGGACGTGCCCACGCAGGCCCAGATCTGCTCGAACGAGGCCTTCGCGCCGGTGGTGGTGGTCTTCCCCTTCCGCGACTTCGGCGACGCCCTGCGCCAGGTCAACGACTCCTCGTACGGGCTGCAGGCAGGCGTCTTCACCAACGACCTGGCCCACTCGTGGCAGGCCTTCGCCGAGCTCGAAGTGGGCGGCGTCATCGTCAACGACGTGCCGACCTACCGCATCGACCACATGCCCTACGGCGGCGTCAAGGACTCCGGCCTCGGCCGCGAGGGGCTGCGCTGGGCGATCGAGGACATGACCGAGCTGCGCATCATGGTGGTCGTCCCGCCGCAGTAGGCAGCTCCGGGCCGCACCGGGCAGCTCCGGGCCGCACCGGGCAGCCAGCCCGGGCGCTCGCCTTTCCGCTCGCCTGCCCTCGCGCCGGGCCGCTCGCCGGGCCAGGTGCCCCCGCATCCGTCGCGCCGAGCCCGACTCTCTGGCCCACAGTCACCCAGCGACTGCTAACGGCCCGGCACGGGCCATCGCCGTCCTTTAGTCATCCACGCACTCTTGTCCTGACGCGGGGCCTCCGAAGCGCGACTCCCGACCTCGACCAGACGCGCCAACGGCCCGACCAGGCCGAGTTCCGCGCTTAGCGGGAACTCACCCCGCCCCTTCCCGCCCCGCCACCACTGACCGGCACGCGCGCGGCCGGGGCAGGCTCCCGGAAAGCAGTCCGCGGGTGGATGCCCGCCAGGATCCAGAGGCCGCGCAGGACGCAGATGCCGCGTAGGCTGCCCTGAGGCCAAGCAGGACGCAGATGCGCGCGGGGCCGGCATCAACGGGCGCCGGCCGCCCCTGTCAGGAGGGGCCGTCGGCGTGGAGCGCGACGAAGTCGAGGGCTGCGATGATGCCCACCGCCCGCCCGGCGTCGTCGACGGCGACGAT
>DASSPM010000166.1:0-21535 GCA_035699625.1 Candidatus Limnocylindrales bacterium
GTCGCGGATGGTGGCCGCCGTCTTCACGATCAGCCGGTGGGCCAGGGCGGCCTCGGCCAGTGCCTTGACATCGTCCGGGATGACGTAGTCGCGGCCCTGCAGGGCGGCGTACGCCTGGCCGGCGCGGTAGAGCGCCAGCGAGCCGCGCGGCGAGGCACCGAGATAGACGTCGGCGTGGCTGCGCGTGGCATTGACGAGGCGCACGATGTAGTCGCTGACCGCCGAATCGACGTAGATCTCGCGCACGCCGAGCTGCATCTGGCGCAGCTCGTCGACGCCGGCCACCTCCTCGAGCTCCTCGAGCGGATGCGTCCGCTTCTGCTCGTCGAGGATGACGATCTCCTCCAGCGGCTGGGGATAGCCGAGCCGCAGGCGGAGCATGAAGCGATCGAGCTGGGCCTCGGGCAGGGCGAAAGTGCCCTCGTACTCGATGGGGTTCTGGGTGGCGATGACCATGAACGGCTCGGGCATCGGGTAGGTCGTCCCGTCCACCGTTGCCTGGCGCTCCTCCATGCACTCGAGCAGCGCCGACTGGGTCTTGGGTGTGGCCCGATTGATCTCGTCGGCGAGCACGATCTGGGCCATGATGGGGCCCGGCCGGAACTCGAACTCCTGGGTCTTCTGGTTGAAGATCGAGAGGCCGGTCACGTCGGACGGCAGCAGGTCGGGCGTGAACTGGATGCGCCGGAACGAGCAGCCCAGGCTGCGCGCGATGGCCTTGGCCAGCACGGTCTTGCCCGTGCCCGGAACGTCCTCGATGAGCAGGTGGCCCTGGCAGAGCAGTGCCACCAGCGCCAGCCGCACCTCGTGGTGCTTACCGACGATGACGCGCTCGACGTTGGCGACGACCTTCTCGCCGGACTCCTGGATCTTGGCCATCTGTGGGTTCCCTCCTCCGGACGTCCGGCGTCTCCCCGCCTGCCGTCCCGGGTGGCGCCGCTGCCCGTGGGACGCGTGCGCGTCTGGGGATGGTACGTCACGCATCCCGGACGGGTTCGGCGCGAGGCCGGCGGCTATCGCTCGAGGTCCAGCCAGTACTCCATCACGTCGCCCGCCAGCGGCACCGCCGCTTCACGGCCGAAGCCGGCCCGCTCGACCAGCACGGCAACGGCGATGCGCGGCTGGTCGACCGGCGCGAAGCCGATGAACCAACTGTGCGGCTCGCCTTCACCGCCCAGCTCGGCCGTGCCACTCTTGCCGGCCGTGGGCACGCCGGGGACCTTGGCGCCGCCGGCGAAGAGGCGCCCGAAGCGGCCCTCGACGGCATCCTGCATGGCGGCCTTGATGACGCCAGCGTCGTCCGGCGCCAGCACCCGCCGCCACTGCTCGTCGCCGATGCGGCGCGCGCCACCGCCCGTGCCGACGGCATCCACCAGGCGCGGCTTCATGAGCGTGCCGTCGTTGGCCACCGTGGCGGCCACGAGCGCCATCTGCAGGGGCGTCACGAAGGTCCGACCCTGGCCGAAGGCCGCGCTGGCCAGCTCGACACGGTCGCGGAAGCCGCCCGGCTCGTCGCCGCCGCCGCTGACCGCGCTGCCTGCCGTGGGCAGCTCGAAGGGGATCGAGTCGCCGAAGCCCATCCTGGCCGCCCACTCGACCAGTGTCGGACCGCCGATCTCCAGCCCGGCGCGCGCGAACCAGATGTTGCAGCTGTTCTCGACCGCGCCGGCCAGCGCCAGCGGCGTGTCGCCGGTGAACTCGTGATGGCCGTCGCGGATGCGATAGCCCTGCACCAGGAAGCCGGTCCGCTCCTCTTCCGGCTGCTCCTCGTACTTCGTCTCGGGGCTGATGGCACCCGAGCCGAGGCCGGCCACGGCGGTCACGATCTTGAAGATCGAGCCGGGCGTGTAGCGCCCCTGTGTCGCCCGGTTGATGAGCGGCGACGATTCGTCGGGCTGCTTCTGGAGCTCCTCGAAGTAGGCCCGCCCGCCGGCCGGGTCGGCGATGCGCGCCGGGTCGAAAGTGGGCGTGGACGCCAGTGCCAGCACCCGTCCCGTGGCCGGCTCGATGGCCACGACGGCGCCATGGCGGTCGCCCAGCAGGCGCATGGCGCGGGTCTGCAGGCGCAGGTCGATGGAGAGCGTCACGTCCTGCGGGTCGTACGGGTCCGGGCGGAACTTGCGCAGCAGCTGGTCGGCGGGCGTCAGCTGGCTGAGGCCCAGCAGCGCGCCGTCGTAGGCGCGCTCGATGCCGCTGGCCCCGAAGAGGAGGCTCTTGTAGCCGACCACGGGCGCCGCCGCAGGCGCCGGGTATTCGCGGCGCATCGTGCCGTCGTCCGCCTTCACGCTGCGCGCCAGGACACGCCCGGCAGCGTCGAGGATGCGGCCGCGGGGCGCACTCCGGGAGGCGGCCAGGACGAGCGGGTTGCCCGGGTCGTCGGTCAGCCGCTGTGCCTCGAAGACCTGCCACCAGGCGAGGCCGGCCCCGAGGCCCGCATAGGCGACCACGACGGCCAGCGCAAGGCGCAGGATCGCGCGCCCGATGCTGGGCGCGCCGCCGGAGCGGTTCACGAGGCAGCCTGCCCTGTGGGCCGGCAGAACAGCGGCATCACGAGACGACCCGTTCGATGCGATCGGACACGCTGCGGGCGCCCGCCGCCAGGCGCTCCCGACGGCCGGGGCGCGGCGCCTCGAGCGGCTCGACACCCTGGTCGCTGAGCGCGATGAGGAAGCCGACGATGATGGCGTTGGCAAGCAGCGACGAGCCGCCGTAGCTGATGAACGGCAGGGTGATGCCGGTCAGCGGCACGAGCTTCAGGTTGCCGGCCATGATGATCGCCGCCTGGATGACGATGACCGTGGTCAGGCCGGCCGCCAGCAGCGAGCGGAAGTCATCAGCCGCCAGCACGGCGATGCGCAGGCCGCGCTGCGCCAGCACCAGGTAGAGCGCCAGGATGGCCAGCGCGCCGGCCATGCCCAGCTCCTCGGCCAGGGCGGCGAAGACGAAGTCGGTGTGGATGGCCGGGATGGCCAGCGACCCGCCCACCTGGGGCAGCCCCGCGCCGAGGCCCGTGCCGAGCACGCCACCCCGCCCAAAAGCGTAGAGCGCGCGCACGATCTGGAAGCCGCGGTCCTGCGCCTGGGCGAAGGGGTCGAGCCAGATGTCCACCCGATCTCGCACGTGCGGGAAGAGCTGGTAGAGCGCCGCCGCGCCGACCAGGAAGAGGAGCACGCCCAGCACCACCAGGCTGGCCCGGCTGGTGGCGATGTAGAGGACGGCCAGGAAGACGCTGAAGAAGAGCAACGCCGCGCCGAGGTCCTTCTGGACGACGACGATCGAGAGCGCCAGGCCCCACATGGCGAGCATCGGCAACAGGTACGGCAGCGGCGGCAGCCGCAGGGGTCCGAGGCGCGTGCTGCTGCCGGCGATGAGCGCACGGTTGTCGGCCAGGTAGCCCGCGAGGAAGACGACCAGGATGACCTTGAGCAGCTCCGAGGGCTGGCCGGAGATGGGACCCAGGCGCAGCGAGAGTCGCTGGCCGTTGACCTCTTCGCCCAGGAAGAAGACCAGCAGCAGGAGGCCGATGCCGGCTGCCGCCCAGGAGTACTTGTAGTAGCGCAGCCAGTAGTCGTTGCGCACCGCGATGCCGAGCCCGCCCAGGAGCACCACGGCCAGTCCGAGCCAGAGCAGCTGTAGCGGCGCGAGGCCGAGCTCGAGCGAGCCGAACGACTGGCTGGCGAGTCCCTGCGGCAGGCGGGCCATGAGCAGCAGCGAGAGACCGCCCAGCACGCCCACCGTGGGCAGCAGGACCTGGTCGGTGCGCCGCCCGGCGAGCACGAAGGCGCCGTGCACGCCGAAGAGGAGCGCGAGGTAGACGATCAGCAGGGTCGGGTCGCCCGCGGTCAGCCGGCCAGCCTGGGTCGAAGCGAGGCTGACCCAGCCCAGGAAGAGGCCGCCTGCCGCGGCCAGCAGCAGGCTCAGCTCACGCCGGCGCCAGCGCGGATGGATGCCCGGGACGGCTCTCACTCGCCGGGAGCGCGGTCGAGTCGCAGCCGCACCCGGCCCACCTGGATCTCGTCCCCGTAGCCGAGGGGCACCAGGCCCTCGATGCGCTCACCGTTGAGGAAGGTGCCGTTGGTGCTGCCGCGGTCCTCGAGGTACCACGAGCGGCCGCGGAAGGTGAGCAGGGCGTGTTCGGCCGAAGCAAAGGTGTCCTCGACGACGACGCTGTTGTTGACGTCGCGGCCGATGCTGTTCACCGCGTCGAGCACGAAGCTCGTGCCGGTCGCGGGCCCGCCCTCGGTCGAGCCGACCACGACCAGACGGCCGAGTGGCCGGCCCACGGTCGCCGCCGCACCGCGCAGGTCGCGCCAGAGGGACCGGCCCACGAGAGCGAGGAAGAGGTAGAGCAGGAGCACGAACAGGAGCCGCACGACCCACAGGCTGAGTGTGAAGGCGTCCATCAAGCCTCTTCCACGATGGTCAGCGTGCTGCCCCCTAGCTGGAGCACGTCGTCCGGGCCGAGGGCGATCTCGGTCACCCGGCTACCGTTGACGAAGGAGCCGTTGCTGCTGTCCAGGTCACGGTAGACGAGCGCTCCCTGCCGGGCCGAGAACTGCCCGTGGTGGCGCGAGACGCGGTCGTCGGCCAGCACGAGGTCGTTGTCGGCGGCGCGGCCGACCCGCACCATGCCGCCCTGCACGGTCAGCGTGCGCTCCGTGCCGTCGGGCCCGCGCACCAGCAGCCGCACCCGTGGCGCGCGCACGGGGGGCAGGTCGAAGACCGCCGTCTGCTCGAGCGCGGGGGGGCCGCCGCCCGCCTCGCCCGGCTGGCCGTCGGCATCGGCGACCCGGCGGAAACCGGCCGGCGCCGGGCGCAGCAGGAGCGGATCGATCACCTCCGCCTCCACTTCGACCTCGCCGGCGGGCACCGACTCGGCGGCCTCGATGGTCACGCGCGGCCGCTCCACCAGCGTGTAGGCCCGGGACCGAGCTCGCTCCAGGAGCGCCTCCCCGAGCTCGTTCTCGAGCGTCGCGCGGTACGAGTCGAAGGCGGCCGCGTCCGCAGGGCAGAGGCGCACCCGATAGCGGTTGGGCACATAGGTCTTGTCGGCACCGATGCGGCGCTCGCCGTCCATGGCTCGCTCCAGGCGGCGCTGGATCTGGACGGGCTGGAGGCGCGTGCGGAAGACGCGCGCCGCGGGGCGTTCCAGGATGCGCTCGAAGAGGCGTTCCACGCTCGAGAGGAGCCTGGGCATGGCGGCGACTCTAGCAGAGGCACCAGGACCGTTCGTGCGGGCCGCCTGGTACCGATGGCCCGTGGGGTTGCCTGGATGGGCGCGCGTATACTCTGGATTCCTCGTGGCAGGGGGCCCCGGGGAGACACGCGCGAGAGGGCGGCGAACCTGCAGTCGATGCCTGAGATCCTGACCGAATCGTTCTGCGAGCGCTGCGGGACGAAATACACCTTCGAGTCGGCTGAGAAGAAGCGGCCCGGAGGGGTCAAGCGCGTCCGGGTGCTGGCACGTGGACTGAAGAACTACGTCCTCTCAGACGATCCCCTCGAGGACGCCCTCGCCGATGCCAAGCGGGATGAGGAGCGCTCGCTCGCCACCCAGCAGCTGGAGGCCTTCCACCAGACCTTCAGCTTCTGCATGAACTGCCGTCAGTACACCTGCACCAACTGCTGGAACGAGCTCGAGGGCCGCTGCCTGACCTGCGCCCCGCTCGCCGGTCGTGTCGAGATGATCGGCCTGGCCGACCAGGCGGAGGCGCCCGCCGCGCCCATCGTGGGACTGCCCACCTACGGCACGCTGGAGCCGTCCGAGGGCGCCGTCAACGGTCACCCGCACGCCCACATCGATGCCGCCGCCTGGCCGACGATCGACCTGCCCGAGGCGGCCACGCCCGACGAGGCGGCGCCGGCCGAGGTCCAGGTGGCGGAGGCGGGGGCCCCGTCGGGGACACCCGAGTCGGCAGCGGTGCTCGCGGAGCCCGAGGTAGCCGAGGCCGGGTCGGGAGCGGTGCTCGCGGAGCCCGAAGCGATCGAGGCCGAGCAGGAGCCCGTGGTCGCCGAGCCCCCGCTCCTCGAGGCCGAGCAGGAGGCCGTGGTCGCCGAGCCCCCGCTCCTCGAGGCCGAGCAGGAGGCTGTCGAGGCCGTGGCCGAAGCGACGACGGCAGCCGAAGCGACGACGGCAGCCGAACCCGCGACGACCGGCGAAGCCAGCACAACCGCCGCCGAGCCGCTGCCGGCGCGGGGCATGAAGGGCTGGCTGGCCAAGCGGCTCGGCGTCACCGCCGAGGACCTGGCCGCGGCGACGAAGCGCCGCGAGACCGAGGAGGAGGCGGAGGCGCGCGCGGAGGTCGAGCGTCTCGAGGCGGAGCGGCAGGAGGCCGAGCGGCAGGCCGAGGAGGCGCGCGCCGAGGCCGAGCGCCTGGCGGCCGAAGCCCGTGCCGAGGCTGAGCGTCTGGCCGCCGAGCGCGCCGTGGCCGAGCGCCAGGCAGCCGAGGCGAAGGCCGAAGCCGAGCGCCTGGCGGCCGAGCGTGACGAAGCCGAGCGCGCCGCGCGCGAGGCGCGCGAGACCGCCCAGCGCGAGAAGGCCGCCGCTCGGCGCCAGGCGGAGGAGCTGGCGGCGGAGCACGAGGCACAGGCCCAGCGCCTGGCCCAGGAGCAGCTCGAGGCCGAGCGACTCGCCGCCGCGCGTGCCGATGAGGAGCGCCAGGCCGCCGAGCGGCAGGCCGAGTCGGAGCGGCTCGCGACCGAGCGCGCCGAGGCCGAGCGAGCCGCCGCGGCGCTGGCCGAGGAAGAGCGTCGCGCCACCGAGCGTGCGGTGCAGGAGCGTGCCGCTGCCGCCGAGGCGGAACGAGAGCGGCTGGCCGCCTTGCGCGTCGAGGAAGAGCGTCTCGCCGGCGAGCGCGCCGAGGCCGAACGCGTCGAGGCGCAGCGGATCGAGGCCGAGCGAGCCGCGGCCGAGGAGCGCCTGGCCGCCGAGCGGGCCGCCGCCGACGCGCGTGCCGCGGACGAGCGCGCCCAGGCCGAACGTCGTGCGACCGAGGAGCGCGAGCGCCAGGCGGCCGCGCCGAAGAGCGGCTGGGAGATCGTGGCGCCGGATGCGGGCGGGCCGCCGAGCGCGCCCCAGCCGACCTGGCCGCCGCAGGCTCCCGTCTACCAACCTCCGCCCGCCGGGCAGCCGGCGCCGACGTGGCCGCAGCAGCCGACCGCGGCGCCACCCACCTGGCCGACGCCGCCGACCCCTTCGGCCGCCCAGTGGCCGCCCTCCCCGCACGCCCAGGTTCCGACGCCGTCGGTCTGGGAGCAGTCGTCCCGGGATGTCGTCAACCGGCCGGGCTCCGGGGTGCAGGCCTGTGTCAGCTGCGGCCTGCCGCTCTCGGCCGCGGCACGGTTCTGCCGGCGCTGCGGGTCGCGCCAGGGCTGACCCTAGCCGAGCTCCTCGTCGCGGCGCAGGCCGACCCAGGCGGCGCCGATGAGTAGCAGCTGGCATACGTAACCCAGCCAGATGATGGCGCCGAAGAGGGCCGCGAACGCGCCGAAGGCGGACAGCGCACCGATCAGCCGTGGCGCCAGCGTGGCATAGACCGCGGTCAGCAAGGCGATGCCGAGGCCCGCCACGATGGCAGGCACGAGGGACGCTCGCAGGCTGGGCCGGGTGGTCGGCACGTAGCGGTAGACGGCCAGCACGGCGGCGCAGGTCAAGGCGCCCGTGACGGCCAGGCCGAGCAGGCTGCCCAGGCCGGCCGCGCCCGCACCATCGCCGCCGAACCCCTCGGTGAGCACGCCCAGGGTGCCGACCACGAGCGCACTCACGGCCGCCCCAAGCAGAGCCAGCACGATGGCCAGTCCGAGCAGGCGGCGCTCGATCATGTTCCGCCGCCGTGTCCCGGGGATGAGCCGCCCGATGGCCTCGTCGAGGGCGTCGTAGAGCGCACTGGCGCCCCACGCCAGGCCGAGCAGACCGATGACCGAGACGGTGCCGCGGTACTCGACGATGCCACGCAGCGTTTCCCCCACCGCCTCGGCGAGGGGCGGCACGGCACGCAGGACCGCGGCCACCAGCTCGCCCCGCACCACCGGGTCCTCGACGAGCCAGCCGGCCAGACCGGCTGCGAGCATCAGCCCGGGCAGGACGGCGAAGAGCAGCCGGAACGCGAGTCCTGCCGCGAGCAGGCCGCCGCCGGCAGCCTCGAAGCGCCGGTTCGCGGCCACGAGCACCGCCATCCGCGGGTGCGCCAGGAGTCGCGCCTGGGCGCCTTCGAACCGCCGTCGCCACCGCAGCAGCGCGCCCTCATCGTTCGCCTCGGGCGCGCGCACGGCCGCTGCCGGCCCTCAGCGGTCCCAGTCGAAGAGGCCCGGCTGCAGCTCCTCCGCCGGGACGCCGCGACGCCGCGGCTGGAGCAGCGAGCGCACTTGCGCACGGCGCACGAAGATGCGCCGGCCGGGCCGGATGCTGACCAGCTTGCCGGTCTTCGCCCAGCGCGCCAGGGTGCTCTGGCTGATGTGGATGTTGGCAGCGGCGAAGATCTCGGCCGCCTCGGCCAGGGTGATCCAGTCGGACGCCGGCCGCGGCATCCTCAGTCGGCCGAGGCCGGTCCCGCGGCCCCCGTGGCGGTCGAGCCTCCGGCGCCACTCGTGGCGCCCTCGGTCGTGGTCGCCGTCCGCGCGCCCTCGACCGGCTTGTGCTCGGGCGTCGTCGCCTTCTCGGCTGCACCCTTGTCGGGCTTGGCGGCGGCCTTCGTGCGGCTCGCCTCCGAGCGGTCCTTCTTGGCCCACCCGCTGCCCTTGAAATGGATGCTCGGCGCCGAGAGCAGCTTGTGCATCGGCCCGCCACAGGTCTCGCAGGCGGTCGGGCCGGACGCATGCACGCCGTGGAGCACCTCGACCTGGCGACCGCAGTCGCGGCAGGCGTAATCGTAGGTCGGCATCGGCGGGTGGTGCGGTCAGCCGCGCAGCAGCCGCATGCCGCACTTGGGGCAGTAGAAGGCCCGTTCGTGCGCCGAGGCGAAGCCGCAGTGGGCGCAGACGAGGCCGCCTCGCCCGGCCGCCGGGACCGGTCGCTCGTGCGGCGTCAGGCCCACGGCGTACTGGCTGGCGAGGATGTTGGTGAGCAGACCGGAGAGCAGCTTCTGCGCCACGCGATCGGTATCGCCGCGCACGCCGCGCCCGCCCCAGCCGACGACGGCCCGGACGATCATGTCGCCCGTCGCCTCGTCCCAGTGGGAGGCCACGCCGCCGACGACCGCGTTGTACTCCGGGTAACCGCTGGTGTCCACGTCACCGTGGAGCATGGAGCAGATGAACGTGTCGAAGGCGAGGTCGATGGCGTCGACGGTCTCGAGGACCACGAGGGCATGGCGCGCGACGGGGCTGTGCCGGTGGTGGGCATTCAGCCACTGCATCGCCTCCGAGGGTCGCTGGATGACCGGCGACGCCTCGGCGAACTCGACGGGCAGCGGTTCGACGACCTCGATCTCGGTCTTGGCCAGACCCATCAGCATGCCCGGCAGCTCGCGCATGGCGTTGGGGCCCGCCTTCATGCGGACGCCCTCGCTGCTCTTGCCGGCGTAGTAGAGGCGGACCTGGTAGTCCTCGGCCGGGATCTCCTCGGGGATCGGCTCCGGAGCGGGCGGCAGAGCCCCCTTGTCACCCTTGCGCTTCAGGAAGTCGAGCGGCACCTGTCACCCTTCATTGCGTCGGGCGGCCCTGGCGCCCGAGTCCCCATCGTACCAGCGCCCGAGCGGCGCACGACAAGCCGTACGGATGGCGTATCCGCCACGGCCTCAGGTCAGCTCGCCAACCGCCCCTCCAGCCGACGGACCAGCTCACGCAACTCAGCGGCCCTGGCTCGCGCGCCGTCGACCACGGCCGGGGGTGCCTTGGCGACGAAGGCGCGGTCGGCCAGGCGCGCCTCGGCACGCGCCAGCTGCCGCCGGGCATCGTCGAGCTCGCCCTCGAGGCGGGCGCGTTCCGGGGCCAGGTCGGCCGCTCCCCGGGTCAGCCTCGCCTCGAGACGCCCGGCCATGACCGCCAGACGCTGCGCGCCGGCGTCGAGCGCCGCGGCATCGCTCACCACGCGCTGCACGCGCACGCGGGCCAACCGGTCGAGCGACCCGCCCAGCGATGCATGCGCCGCGGCGACCGCGGCGTCGGGCAGTACCAGCTCGGCATCCAGCCACGCGGCCGGCTCGAGCCCCGCCTCCTGTCGTGTGCGGCGGATGCCGCGCACCAGCTCGAGCAAGGCCGACGTCGCCGCGGCGGTGTCGGCATCGGCGAGCGCCGCCGCGTCGGTGGCGTCCGGCCAGTCGGCCACCATGACCAGCCCGGGATCGTCCGGCGCATGCGGCAGGCGCTGCCAGATCTCCTCGGTGATGAAGGGCATCAGCGGGTGCGATAGGCGCAGGTAGCGCTCGAGCACCCAGGCCAGCACCTGCCAGATCGCCACCCGCTGCGCCGCCGGTCGTGCCTCGTCGGCGAGGCGCAGCTTGGCCAGCTCGAGGTACCAGTCGCAGTACTCGCTCCAGATGGAGTCGTAGAGCAGCGCTGCGGCCTCGCCAAGGCGCAACTCGTCGTAGGCGCGCGAGACCTCGCCGATGGTGACCGCGGCGCGGCTCAGGATCCAGTGCTCGGCGGGGCCGACGTCAGCTGCGGCCGGTAGCGCCAGCGGCGCGTCGGCGGCAAGCTCGGCCGGCCTCGCCCCGAGCACGAAGCGCGCCGCGTTCCACAGCTTGTTGCCGAAGTTGCGCGCGCCATCTAGCTTGGCCTCGCCCAGCCGCTGGTCGTTGCCGGGCGTCGAGCCGTGCACGATGGCGAAGCGCAGGGCGTCGGCGCCGATCTCGTCGATGACCGCCAGCGGGTCGATGACGTTGCCTGCCGTCTTGGACATCTTCCTGCCGTACGGGTCGCGGATGAGCCCGGCCAGGAAGATGGTCCGGAAGGGCGCCTCGCCGGTCAGCCACTCGCCGAGCATCATCATCCGCGCCACCCAGAAGAAGATGATGTCGTAGGCCGTCTCCATGACCGTGCCCGGGTAGTAGCGGACGAGGTCGTCGGTATGCTCCGGCCAGCCCAGGGTCGAGAAGGGCCACAGGCCGCTCGAGTACCAGGTGTCGAAGATGTCCTCCTCCTGGCGCAACTCGGCCGCCGGCCGGCCGCAGGTGGCGCATGCGTCGGGGCCCGGCTCGGCGTCGCTGACCGTGATGTGGCCGTCGGGGCAGTACCAGGCCGGGATGCGGTGTCCCCACCACAGCTGGCGGCTGACGTTCCAGTCGCGGATGTTCTCCAGCCAGTCGAAGTAGACCTTCTCGAAGCGTCGCGGCACGATGCGCGTGCGACCCTCGCGCACAGCGGCGATGGCCTTGGCGGCCATCGGTCGGGTGCGCACGAACCACTGCGTCTTGAGGCGCGGCTCGATGACGTCGTCGCTGCGCTGGCAGCGCCCGATGACCATCTCGTGCGGTCGCGAGCCCTCCAGGTCGCCGCGCGCCTCGAGGTCGGCCACGATCCGACGACGTGCCTCGAACCGCTCGAGACCCGTGTAGGCGCCCCCGGCATCGTTGATCCGGCCGTCGTCGTCGAGCACGTCGATCATGGGCAGGCCGTGACGCCTGGCCGTTTCGTGGTCGTTCGGGTCGTGGGCGGGCGTGATCTTGACCGCGCCGGTGCCGAAATCGCGCTCCACGACGTCGTCGGCGACGATGGGCACGACGCGCTCGACGAAGGGGACGAGCACGCGCCGCCCGACGAACGAGCGGTAGCGCTCGTCCTCGGGGTGGACGGCCACCGCGGTGTCGCCCAGGATCGTCTCCGGACGGGTCGTGGCGACGCTGATCCAGGCGTCCGGGTCGGGCGTGCCGTCGTCACGCACGAGGTGGTAGCGCACCGTCCAGAGCGTGCCCGTCTCAGGTGTGCCGATGACCTCCAGGTCCGAGACGCTGGTGCGGCAGCCGACACACCAGTTGATGAGCGCCTCGCCGCGGTAGACCAGCCCGTCGTCCCAGAGGCGCTTGAAGCTGACGCGCACGGCGCGCGCCGAGCCCGCGTCCATGGTGAAGCGCTCGCGACCCCAGTCGGCCGAGGCGCCCAGCCGACGCAGCTGGCCGCTCATGAAGCCGCGCGTCTCCTCCACGAAGCGATACATCCGCTCCAGGTAGCGCTCGCGGCCGAGCGAGGCGCGGCTCTCGCCTTCCTCGGCGATGATCCGGTCGAGCACCAGTTGCGCGGCGATCGAGGCGTGGTCCTTGCCCGGCAGCCAGAGCGTTGGTCGCCTGGTCATGCGGGCGTGGCGGATGAGCGTGTCCTCGACCGTGGTCCGCGCGGCGTGGCCCAGGTGGAGCGCGCCGGTGACGTTGGGTGGCGGCATGATGATCACGAAGGGCGGCTTCGAGGGGTCCGCCCGACTGCCCCGGCCGTCCGGCGCGAAGACGTCAGCGGCCAGCCAGCGCTCGTAGATGGCCGCTTCGACCTCCGCGGCGCGATACGCCGGTGGCATCGCCCCGGCCGCGCCGCCCGCTGGTCCGTGTCGATCGGTCATGCCTGCCCTGGCTCCCATCCATGAATCAGAACGCCCCGCTCGCCCAGCGGACGAACGGGGTCGTGGTACCACCTGCTGGTTCGGCGCTCGGTCCCGGCACCGGTCATCCCGGCGCCGCCGGCGGCCGTGGCCGCCTCGGGCGAGTCACCCTCGCGGCGCGCTACCGGGCGCCACCCGTCACGGCTCGCGAGCGACCTTCACGCTCCCCTGCCGACGCGGGCTCCCAGCCGCTGACCCGCGCTCTCTGGACGGCCGGTCGGAGGGCTACTCCTCTCGGTCCTCGCCGTGAGGCGGCGATGGTAGCAGACGCCGATCCGCGCGGATCAGAGCGCCTCGACGGCCGCCTGCAGCGCCTCGGTCGCCGCGACCGGATCGGTGTCGGCGTCGAAGCGCAGGGGCCGGCCGAAGACCAATTCCACCTCGCCGCGCAGGGGCGCGCCCGGCCGTCGGGCATCGACGAGGCTCATGCGCCGCACGTGCAAGCGCAGGGGCACGACCGGCAGGCCACTGTCCACGGCCACCAGCCCGATGCCGCTCTTGAACGGCTGGATCGGGCCGCCCACGGTCAGCTTGCCCTCCGGGAAGATGAGCAGGCTGAAGCCCCGGTCGAGGCGCGCCCCGAGCAGCTCGAAGCTGCGCCGCACGCCGCTCTCGCGCTCCAGCGGGAAGGCGTTGGCCATGAGCGCCGCGAGGAAGCCCTGCACCGGGTTGCCGAAGATGTCGTCCGCTGCGGCGGCGATGGTGATGCGCCACCGCCAGCGCAGCGGCAGGCGGGTCAGGATGATGGCGTTGTCGAGGTGCAGCACGTGGTTGGGCGTGAAGATGAGCGGGCCCTCGAGGCCGTCGAGGTGCTCCAGGCCGCGCGTGCGCACGCGGTAGCAGGCACGCACCAGCGGGACGACCACCAGCGCTTGCAGCAGCAGGCCCACGGCGCGCGAGAGCGGGTGCAACGGCCAGCCGTAGATGCCGCTCTGGCGAGGCGCGGTGCCGGCCGCCTCGACCAGCGCCGCCAGCTCGGCCACCGTCGCCTCCGGGTCGACCGCGGCGTCGTCGACGAAGGCGCCCAGCTCCTCCTCGACCATGCTCAGCAGCTCCACGCGCTGCAGCGAGTCGAGGTTGAGGTCGCTCGATAGTCGCGAGGCGGGCGTGACGCTGGCCTCGGGCAGCTCGGCCACGCGGGCCACCAGCCCGGCCAGCGCGGCCAGGCGCGCCTCCGGCGTGGTCGGGCGGTCCCCGGGCCGCGGTGTGGCCGCGGCCTTCGCGAGTGCCCCCGTCGCGGCTGGCGACTCGGCCGCGCTCTGGTCGGTGGCGCGGCTGCCAGCCGCGCGTTCGACCTCCGCCAGCCGCTCGAGCACGACGTGCTTGCGCACCTTCTGGCTGATGGTGCGCGGCAGGTCCTCATCGGGCCAGCGCGTCCAGCCGCGGATCTGCTGGTGGGCGCCCAGCGAGGCATTGGCCCGGGCGACCACGTCCCCCGGCTCGGCGCCGTCGGCGAGGACGAGCACGGCGTGGACCTTGAGGTTCGGTCCGGGCGGCCAGCCGACCACCGCCGCGCCGGTCACCCGCTCATCGGCCGCCAGCACTGCCTCGACGTCCTCGGGGTAGACCTTCTGGCCGTCCGGTAAGGCCAGCATGTCCTTCTTGCGGCCGTGCAGGGTCAGGAAGCCATCGGCCGAGAGCTCGCCGAGGTCGCCCGTGTGGTACCAGCCCTCGCCGTCGATGGCGGCCGCCGTGGCCGCTTCGTCCTCCCAGTAGCCCAGGAAGCGGTTCGGGCCGCGCACCAGCAGCTCCCCGTCCGGGGCGACACGGATCTCGACGCCGGGCACGGCCTCACCCACGGTGCCCACGCGGTTACGGCCAGGCCGCGTGAAGCTGACCGCCGGGCTCATCTCCGTGGCGCCGTAGCCCTGCAGCACCTCGACGCCCATCTCGCGCCAGCGCTCGGCGACGTCCGCGTCGAGTGCCGACGCGCCTACCCCGACGGTGTGCAGGCGACCGCCGAGGCCGCGCAGCACGGGCCAGAAGAGGAGCCGCCGCAGGCGCATCGGCATCCGGCGAGCCAGGCGGTGCATCCGCTCGACGGTCGTCCGGCGGCCATGCTGGTCGACCCCGCGCTCGATGGCCGCATCGAGGAGGTGCAAGCCCTGGGGCACGATGAGCAGGACCGTGACCCGGTTGTCCCGGAAGGCGCGCAGCAGCATCGCCGGCTGGCGGCTGGCCGGGTAGGCGATGCTGCCCCCGACGAGGAGCAGCGTGATGAGGCCGATGCCCTGCTCGAAGAGATGCGACAGCGGCAGCACCGAGAGGAGCCGCTCGTCGGGCCCCACCGGGAAGACCTGGGCCACGCTCTCCGCGCTGGCGAGGAGGTTTCGGTGGCTGATCATGGCCCCCTTGGGCTCGCCGGTCGTGCCGCTGGTAAAGACGATCTCGGCCAGGTCGTCGGCCTTCAGCTCGGCCGCGGGCAGCGCCTCTGCGCGACGGGCGAGATCGGGCAGCGCCTCGATCCAGATGATGGGCAGACCCAGCGAGCGCACGCCGTCCGCCGTCTGGCGGCTGCCCAGGACGAGCCGGGCACGCGTGCGCGCCACGACGCGCTGCGCGAAGTCGTGCGCGTGGCGCACGTCGATGGGCACCGAGACAGCGCCGAGGTGCGCCACGGCCAGGAAGCCGATGACCCACTCGGGCCGGTTGACGGCCCAGATGACGACGCGGTCGCCCCGCTCGACGCCGGCCTCCGAGAGGACGCGCGCCGCGCGCGCCACGACATCGGCCAGTTCGCCGTAGCGCCAGACACGCGTCCGGATGCCGGGGCGGATGATCAGGGCCCGGCGCCGCTCGAAGCGGGCCGCGCTCGAAGCCACCAGCTCCGGCAGCGTCTCCATCTATCCTCTCCCGTCGCGCGCCGGACGAGTCAGCCGCTCTCCGCGGCGCCGGCCAATGCCTGGAGCACTCCCCGGGCGTCATCACGCCAGGGCGGGAAGTGCCCGAATGCGATGGTCTCGACGTCCAGCTCGGCCATCCGTTTCACGCTGCGCCTGGCGAGGGCCATGTCGTCACTGAAGATGGGGCTGGCGAACGAAACGCGACGCCGCTTCGCCTCCAGCGCGTCGCCCACGAAGAGCAGCCGCTGGCGCTCCAGGAAGAGGCAGATGCTGCCCGGCGTGTGGCCCGGCGTGTGGATCACGCGCAGCCCGCCCAGGGTCGGGATGAGGGCGCCGTCCTCGACCGGCGCCACCGACGAGGGGGCACGCGTCAGGGACGCGAAGAGGTGTCCGCGCGAGGGTCGTGCCACGGCGTCGCGCAGCGTGACCCGGACGCGCTCGATGTCAGCCGGATGCATCAGCACCTCGACGCCCTCGCCGGCCACCTCGCCGACGGCGCCGGCATGGTCGGGGTGGCAGTGCGTGATGACCACGCGCGCCAGCTCGTCGATGGCGCGCCCGATGCGCGCCAGGTAACGCAGCAGCGGCCGGCGCGAGCCGGGCAGACCGGTGTCGATGAGCGTCAGTCGCTCGTCGGCCAGCAGGTATCCGGTGGCGCCCAGGAGCGGCACGGCGTGGACGTCGGGGGCGATCTCCATGCGCTGGACCAGACGCCCGGGCCGTGGCTCCGTTGCTAGGCGAAGAGCTCCCGGCCCGCCTTGTCCAGCATGGCCACACCGCGGATGTCGGAGTCGTAGAGCGGCAGTACGGCGCGCACCTGCCCGTCGAAGGTCTGGCCGATCTCGTCCATGTAACCGCGCTGCATCTCGATGCGGTTGCGCACGAACTCCGGCGCGGAGGCCGGGTCCTCGGTCTCGATGACCATGTTCACGACCACCCCGCCGACCGGGATGCCGAAGTCATGGAACCAGTTGATGAAGCGCTTGATGACGGCGATCGGCAGCGCCTCGGGCAGGGTCACGAAGAAGAACGCCGTCTTGTCCGGGTCGGTCAGCAGATCGCGCGCGTGGCGGATCCGCTCGCGGAAGTCGACCAGGTACTTCATCAGGGGGTCGGTCTCTTCCTTCTTGGTGAAGGAGAGCGCCTCGCGCAACGACTGCGCCTCCTCGCGCGACTTGAGCATCTTCTGGACCCACAGGCCGTAGACCTTGGACATGCCCAGCAGGCGCCGCGCGTTGGCCGTCGGGGCGGTATCGAAGACGTAGACGTCGTACTCGTCCTTGAACATCAGGTCGACCATGTTCTCGAACATGGCCGACTCCTCGAAGGCCGGATTCATCGTCGCCGCCTCGACGAACTCATCCGCCTTGGTGCTGATCTCGGCGAACTTGAGGAACCACTGGATCTTCTCCTTGATCTCGCGCTTGGAGCGATCGATGGCGTCCCGCGTGTCGATCTCCAGCGCCCACAGGTTCTCGACCCCGGAGACCGGTGTGACCTTGCCGAAGACGTCCTGGCCGAGCAGCCCCGAGAGGCTGTGCACGGGATTGGTCGAGGCGAGCAGCGTGCGCTTGCCAGAGCGGGCCAGGTTGACCGCGGTCATGCCGGCCATGACCGTCTTGCCCACCCCGCCCTTGCCGCCGAAGAAGATGTAGCGCAGGCCCGTGCGCTGGCCGAAGAACTCGGCCATCGAGGTCTGCACCAGCGCCGATCGGGAACGTGCCGGAGCCGTCGTCGCCATCAGCCTGCCCTCCCGTCGCCGTACATCAGCTGGGCCATGCGCTCGATCATGGCCAAGCCCGTCACGTCCCGCTCCAGCTCGGGCACGTAGGCCAGCACGTCCTTGCCCAGCGTGCGGCGGATCTCGTCCAGCTGGCCCTTCTGCATCTCGATGCGGTTCTTGAGGTAGGGCGGTACCTCCTGCCGCTCGAGCTCCTCCGGCAGCACGCGGTTGACCACGTAGCCGCCGATGGGCACGTCGAAGCGGGCGAAGAGCTCGGCCGCCTTCTGCGTGTCGATGAGGATCATCTGCTCAGGCACGACCACGAAGAAGAAGGCCGTGCGCTGGCGGTCGGTGAGGATGCGCGAGGCGCTGTTGATGCGGCCGCGGATGTACTGCAGCTCGCCCAGGATCTGGTCTTCCTCGACGTCCTTCTGGCGGCGCATACGCGCTGCCACCTCCTCGTACTCGCGCATCTCCTCGCGCAGGTGGGTGATCTTGGAGATCCACTCGTCGTAGACCTTGGCCATGGACAGGTAGTAGAGGGCGTGGCCGAGCGGCACCAGGTCGTAGATGTAGTAGTCGTAGTCGCCCTGGTTCACGATGTCGACGACGGAGTCGAAGATGGCCGACTCCTCCATGGCCGGCTCCGCGGATGCCGCCTCGATGTACTCCTCGACCTCCTGGGGGACCTCCTCGAGGCCGTACATGTCGAGGATCTTCTGGCGGATCTCCTGCTGGTAGGCCTTGATGTGCGAGTCCGCGTCGATCTCCTGGGCCCACAGGTTGTCCATGATCTTGACCGGGCCCTTGCCGAAGATGTCCTGCTGGAAGATGTCCGAGAGGCTCGCCTGCGGGTCGACCGAGAAGACGAGCACCTTCTTGCCCTGGCCGGCCAGCCAGTAGGCGGTGGCCGCCGAGAAGGTCGTCTTGCCCAGGCCGCCCTTGCCGCCGAACATCACGTAGCGGCGCTCGGGGTGGGCGCGGAAGACGTCGGCCAGTGAGGCCAGGCCGGTGCCCAGCGTGGTCGTGCCGGTGGGGCCGCTGGTGGCCGCTGGCGAATCGGTCGGGTCGGTCGTCGGCGTGGTCATCGTCGGCCTAGAACATGGCGTCCGTGAGGTCCTTCTCACGGAGCATGCGGCGCTTCCAGGTGGAGATCTGCGGCACCACGTAGGGCAGCAGTCGCAGCGAGTAGTAGGGCGGCAGGATGGGCACGCCGAGCAGGTCGCCCATCGTCGTCAGGATGAAGAGGTGCTCCATGCTGGCTCGGCTGCGCAGCGCGTAGCGGGTCATGTCGTGCGCCGCCATGCCATAGGTGATCTCGCGCAGTGCGCCGAAGAGACCGCGGCCCTTCTTCTCGTCCGCTCGGTCGGGCTTGTCGGGCATGGACGCCTCCTTTCGCTCGCTCCGGTCGGTCAGACGCCGTGCAGGTGGAACTCGTGCTCGTCGCTGAAGTCGCGCTCGCGCAGCACCCGCCGCTTCCAGGTCGTCACCTGCGGCACGACCAACGGCAGCAGCCGGAGCGAGTAATAGGGCGGGATGACCGGCACCCCCAGCATGTCGCCGACGACGATGAGCATGAAGACGTTCTCCAGTGCCGCGCGCGTCTCAAGGGCCTGGCGGGCGAACTCGTAGCCCGTCATGCCATAGGCGAACTCGCGAAGGGCGTCGAGCAGGCCCCGCAGGCCCGATCCCTCGCGCAGCTGCACGAGCGATCCTCCCGGCTTCGGCTGCGCCTCGTCAGGTCGAGGCGACGTGGTCTCGACTCTAGCAGAGCGTCGGCGGGCGGTGGCGGCCGCGCGCGCTTGTCGGGCCCAACGGTGGCGGGCGTTCGCGGCCGAGGGTGGGCGGCGGCGCGCCTGTCGGGCGCCCATCAGCAGTAGGCGGCGGCCGCCACGCCTGTCGGTCGGGCCATCGGCGGACCGCGGTCGCGCGGCCGGCCCTGGATCGCGTGCGTCCGCTAGAGTCGCCCCGTGCCGGACCTCTCCCCCTTCCTGGCGTCGCTGGGCATCGCCCTGCTGCTGGCGTTCATGCTCTGGTTCGCGCTCGGGACCGGGCGCAACGTGCGCCGCGGCAATGCCCTGCTGGCGAGACTCCAGGCCGGCCTGCCGCTCCTGGGGCGGCGCACGACGCTGCGCTGGCTGGGCAGTTCGGCGGTGGAACTGCGCCTGAGCGAGCCGGACGACCCATTCCGCGAGGTGACCGTGGTGGTGGTGCTGGAACCGCGCGACGTCTCGTTCCTGTGGCTCCTGGCCCGGACGCGCGGCCGGCGCGACTTCGTCATCCTGCGCGGCTCGCTGCGACGCCCGCCGCGGGTGGCCGTGGAGGTTGCCGACCTGAGCGGCTGGACCGGCCGAGACGAGCCGCGAGCACGTGACGAGGAGGATTGGCAGACGCTCGCGGGATGGCCGGAGGGACGACGGGCCCTGGTCGCGTCAGGTGCCGACAGCGGTCTGGCGCGCTCCCTCTGGCAGCGGCTCGAGGCAGCCGGCGGGCGTCCCTGGCGCCTCTCGGTGCGCCGGACCGTACCGCATCTCGAGGTGCACCTCGAGCCGGGCGAGTCGGACGCGGTCATGGAAAAACTGGTGCGCGCCTACCGCGAGATCGCGCTGGAGGTGGCGGGGCGCTGACGGTGGCCCGTGGCGGTGAGCGCGGCCGGGGTGCGAGCGGCCGGGGGTGCGAGCGGCCGGGGTGCGAGCGGCCGGGGGTGCGAGCGTCCGGGGTGCGAGCCTCAGCCATCGGCCTGAGCGTCTGCCATCCATGCACCGGAGGACTCTTCGCCGGAGCGTTGACAGCTCCGGGCGCGTCGATCGGGTCGCCGCACGCGGCGCCGGGCCTCGTTGCGGCCGTGTAAGGGGGCTACGGGCCCCGCCCGGGCCGAATCGGCCGCCATGGAGTCCGCCCATGAATGGATGCCCGCAGATTCGCGCGTCCGGCAGTGTTTGAGTCTCTGGATGACGAGATGGCAGGAAGTCCGGACGCCCCACGCACCACCCGTCTCTGGATGACGAGATGGCAGGAAGTCCGGAGGCCCCACGCATTACCCGTCTCTGGATGACGAGATGGCAGGAAGTCCGCGCGGCCGAGGCCCTACCGGTCTCGTAGTCGTGCGGCGCGCTGCCTGGGAGGCGGAGCCCGCCGGGCCCCAGCGGACGCCGGGACAGGCCGAGGGCCCGCCGCACGGCGGGCCCTCGGGTAGCTGCGTGATCCAGCGGACGTGGGCCGGTCCCCTCCCCGGGGAGCCCGACCCGGCCGTCAGGTGGCCGCTGGCGCCGGTGCCGGCTCGGTCGGCGCGGCCCGGTAGCGCGTCCACGCCTTCCAGGCGTCGAGCGCGATGACCAGCGCCGCGACGATGAGCAGGATCGCCACCGCGACCATGGCCCAGGCCCCGAGGACGGGGATGACCTGGGTGCTGGGCTTGAGGGCGATGCTCACCATCAGGTTGTAGGCGGTCACGGCCGTGGCCGCGATCGTCGTGACATACATGAACAGCATCGGTACGCCCGCGTAGGCCGGGTTGCGGCCGGCGGAGCGCAGCCAGAGGGTCACCAACAACAGGCTGAGCGCGGCCATCAGCTGGTTCGAGGCACCGAAGAGCTGCCACAGGTAGACCCAGGTGCCCGACAGCACGAGCAGGATGGTCACGAACATCGAGACGATCGATGCCACGTGCTGGTTCTTGAAGCCGACCCACGACTCGCCCAGCCACTCCCCGAGCGTGACGCGCATCACCCGGAAGACCAGCTGGACCACGGTCAGCACGATGACCACGAAGGCGCCGAAGCCGAGCGCGGTCCCGAACGGCGTCGCGATGGCGCCGAAGGAGGCCACGTTGAGCAAGGTGCCCACGCCCGAGGCGAAGGCCCCGGCACCGGCCAGGCCGGTGATCGAGACAGCCGTCAGGGAGAGCAGGCCGAGCGTGTTCTCGGAGAACATCGCGCCGCCGCCGACGGGCAGGCCGTCCGTTTCATACTCGAGCTGGCGGGCCGTGCCGACCGAGCCGAAAAGCGCGTGCCAACCGGAGATGGCGCCGCAGGCGATGGTCACGAAGAGCATCGGCCAGAGCGGCTGGATACCGGCTGCCGTGGCGCCCATGAAGCCCTTGAAGGCGTCGACCTTGAAAGCCGCTGCCTCGGGCCGCAGGAACGGTGCCAGCACGGCGCCGACGGCGCTGATGCCGATGGTCAGTGCGGTGATCCAGAAGCCGATGTAGTTGACCGGCTGGGCGAAGCGCCAGATGGCGAGGTTTGCGCCCAGGTAGCTGAAGATGAGCAGCAGGATCGCCGCCACCAGGAAGCTGGGCAGGACGTTGATGGCGCCCGTCTCGGCGTTGTAGGTGGCGGTGGTGGGCCGCTTGCCGTCGGCGCCGGGCGGCGGCACGCGCGGGTCGGCGCTGGTCGGATCGACCACCGTGTAGAGCGGCCCGCCCGCGTTGAGACCCTTGTTGAT
>DASSPM010000167.1:0-6178 GCA_035699625.1 Candidatus Limnocylindrales bacterium
ACTCGCGCACCAGCAGGTCGTAGGCCTGGCGGGAGTGGACGTCGGGCGGCAGGATGGTCGCGTCGGGCGCGTTCACGCGCGCGTGCAGGAAGGGCCAGCCGAGGAGGAGCAGCAGCGCCAGCGTCGGCAGCAGCACCTGCCAGGGGCGCTCCATGACCCGGCGCGCGAAGCGCGCCCAGGGCCCCTCGGCGTCGGGCAGGGCGCGCGTCCGGCGCAGCGTCAGGGCGTCGATGCGGGGCCCGATGTACGACAGCACGGCCGGCAGCAGCGTCAGCGCCGCGGCCATGCCGAGCACCATCACCACGCCGCCCGCGATGCCGATCGAGCGCAGGATCATGAAGTCGAAGAGGAGCAGCCCGACGACCCCCAGCAGCACGCTCAGGGCGCTGAAGAAGATGGCCCGCCCGGCCGTGCCGGTGGTCACGGCGACGGCCTCGTCGACGATCGCCTGGTCGACCGACCCGTCCGGCCGGCGACCGCCGCCGCGCAGGGCCAGCTCCTCGCGGAAGCGGCTGGCCACCAGAAGCGAGTAGTCGACGCCCAGGCCGAGCCCCATGAGCGTGGCCAGGTTGAGCACGAAGATGCTCATCGGTGTCAGGCTGCCGACGAGGAAGACGACGGCCAGCGCGATGAGCGCCGAGGCACCGCCCACGATGAGCGGCACGCCCGCGGCCACCACGCTGCCGAAGACGACGAGCAGGGCCACGGCCGCCAGGGGGATGGAGATCAGCTCGCTGCGCTGCAGGTCCGCCTCGGAGACGGCCTGGATGTCGCCGTAGAAGGCGGGCGCGCCGGCCAACATCAGGCTGATGCCGGGCTGCTCGTGGAGGGCCGCCTCGATGCCCGGCATCACTTCCGGTGAGCGGTCGGGCTCGAGGTCGAGACTGACGATCTCGTAGACGGTGCGCCGGTCGGCGCTGACCTGGCGCGGCGAGCGTAGGTGAGACTGGATGCCCTTGACGTGCCGCACGCTGGGCACGTCGGCCAGGGCGCGCGCGACGGCCTCCTCGAAGGCCGGGTCGCCGGCTCGGGCCGACGTCTCGCTGCGGGCGATGATGACCAGCACCGACTGCGGCAGGCCGAGCTCGGCCTCCAGCACCGCCCTGGCCCGGGCGGACTCGAGATCGGGTGCCGAGAAGCCGCCCGCCCGGAGCACGCCCGAGGCCTGCGGCGCCAGCGGCACGGCGACGGCCACGGCCAGCAGCCAGGCAGCGAAGACGAGGCGACGGTGCCGCGCCGAGGCGGCGCCGATGCGGTGGAAGAGGTTCATCCGGCGGGTGTCGGCTCGGTCGGCTTCGTCGGCCCGGTCGGCTCGGTCGGCCCGGTCCGCGCGGCCGTCAGGCCCGGTCGACGGCGATGGCCGGAGCGGCGGGGGCGATCTGGTCGCCGGCGGCGTCCGCGCCGGCGTGGCTGGTGCCCGCGCCCGTGTCGGCGCTTGCGGCCGTGTCGGCGTCGACCAGCACCAGGCTGGTGACGACCGTGGCGACACCGCGCACCGTGGCGATGACGGAGCAGTACTTGTCGCAGCTGAGACGTATCGCCCGCTCGACGCCGCGCCGCCGCAGCTTCCGACCCGCGACCGTGTACTCGACCTCGATGCGGCCGAAGGCCCAGGGCGGCTCCGTCGCCTGCTCGCCGATGACGCGCACCACCACGCCGGTCACATCCTGGCGCTGCTTGCGCAGGATCTCCACCATGTCCCAGCCGGAGCAGGCGCCGACGCCGGCAAGCAGCAGGTCCGCGGCGCTGAAGCCCTCGGGGTCGCCCTCGTGGGGCGCGTTGACGGGGATGGCGACGGGGTTCTTGCCGAGAGCGTCGAAGCGGCCCTCGTCCGGTCGCCAGGTGACGGTGACGTGTCTCATGAGGGGTCCATGATGACCGAAAGCAGCGTCACACCACGGTCACGCCAGGAGGGGAGCATCCTCGACATGGAGCCGGCGACCCACGATCCGACCACGGCGCCCGCGATCTCCGACGCCGACGCGTCGGGCTGGGCCGCGCGCGCCGTGCTCGCGGGCGCGCTGGCGGCCGGCCCCGCGTTGTTCGTGCTCGTCGCCGCGCGGCTGGTCACCGGTGACGTGGGGCTGCTGGACGCGGTCGCCGACGGCGTCGTGCGCTACACCCCGCCGAGTCTCGTGGAGGGCGGCATCTCGGCCCTCGGGCCGCTGGGCAAGGGCATCCTCTCGCTGGGCGTGGCGGTCGGTGTGGTCGCGGCGGGGGCGCTGGCCGGGCTGGCCGTCGATCGCTGGCTCCTGCGCTGGGCGGGCTCGGCGGCGCCGCTGGTGGTCGGGCTCGGCGCCATCGCCGGCCTGGAGCTGGCGTTATTGCCGCTCGCCGGCGCGGGCTTCCTGGGCGCCGAACTGGCGACCGACCCGCTGGCCCTGCATGCGCCGCTCGTCGCGGCCTGTCTCCTCTACGCCGGCGTGGTGGTGCGTCTGCTGCGGCCGCCCGTGCCGCCGCTGCCGCCGATGAGCGATGAGGTGATGGCCGTCCCCGAGGCGACTGCCCGCGAGGCGGGCATGCCGCGCCGCACCTTCCTCGGTGGCAGCGTCGGCGTCGCCGCCGTGGCGGCGCTGGCGGCGGGGTTCGGCGGCGTGGTGCTGCAGGTGGTCGAGGCGGTGCGCGGCCACGCCGGCCCGGTGCCGAGCGCTGGACCCGACGCGACCGGCTTCGGGCCGCCGCCCGCGGTCACCCCCGTGGACGACTTCTACGTCGTCTCCAAGAACCTCACCTCGCCGCGCGTCGACGGCTCCACCTGGCGGCTGGTGGTGGACGGGCTGGTCGATCGGCCGACCGCCTATTCGCTCGCAGAGCTCCAGGCGATGCCCTCGAAGGTGGCCTTCCGAACGCTGGAGTGCATCAGCTTCGAGATCGTGCGCGGCGACCGGCTCATCGGCAACCAGAGCTGGCGGGGCGTGCCGGTCTCGACGCTCCTCGACCGCGCCGGCGTCCAGCCCGGCGCCGCCTGGATCCTGTGGGAGGCAGCCGATGGCTACACGGAGTCCCTGGCACTGGACGTGGCGCGCCAGCCGGACACCTGGATCGCCTGGCAGATGGGCGGCGCGCCGCTGACACCCGACCACGGCTACCCGGCACGCGTCCTGATCCCCGGCCGCTTCGGCATGAAGCAGCCCAAATGGGTGACACGGATGCGCCTCAGCGAGCGGGACGAGCGGGGCTACTGGGAGGTGCGCGGCTGGGACGACCAGGCGGTGGTGCGCACGATGTCGCGCATCGACTCGCCCAGGCCTGGCGACCGCTTCCCCGTCGGCAGCAGCGTGCGCGCCTCCGGGGTCGCCTACAGCGGGGACCGCGGTATCGCCGCCGTGGAGCTCAGCCCGGACGACGGCCGGAGCTGGCTGCGGGCCGAGCTGGAGGATGCCTCGCGGCCGCCGCTCGGGCCGCTCACCTGGGTGCGCTGGCGGGTGGACGTGCCGCTCGTGTCGGCCGGCCCGACACGCTTCGTGGTGCGTGCCACGGACGGTGCGGGCGGGCTGCAGGACGGGCAGGAGCGCCCGCCGCTGCCGGCCGGGGCGACCGGCTGGCACGCCATCCGCGTCGTGGCGGAGTAGCCCGCGCTCCTTCGCGGCCGCCCGCGTCAGCTCCCGGCTATTCCCCGATGACTGCCCAGATGAAGCCCATGAAGATGAAGAAGCCGACGAAGAGGCCGATGAGGGCCGGGCCTCCGGCGACGTTGGCCGGCAGGTTCAGCATCGCCAGGACGCCCATGACCACGATCCACAGCACGAGCAGCGCGCCGAAGGCATACCGGCCGTTGCGGCCGGTGATGCCGCGCACCCAGCCCGTGAAGCGCGACTCGGGCACGAGCGCGGCGCGCAGCAGCAGCGCGACCATGATGCCGGCGACCGCGATGGTGATCAGGAAAGCGAGCGGCGTCGCGAAGACGGCCTCGAACTCCTTGGACATCGGCGGGAGTCTAGCAGGGCCGCACGCGGCATTCCGGTACGCCAGGCAGCGGGGCGACGAGGCACGGCCGCCGCGCGGTCATGGGCCCTTCGGGGGACTGGCGGAAAGCATGCAGACTGCATAGACTTTATGCATCCGGCGCCCGCCGGTACGTGCCTCCGGCCCCCGCCGGCTCGAACAGACGGAGCAGCGCCCAGCGTGAACGAATCACAGCCGCAGCCGGCCGGCACGCTCGATGTCAACGTCGTCCCCGCCGACGCAGGCCCCTTCGTCAACCTGCGCGATCCCGCGCGCCGCCTCGGGCCCGATGGGCGGCCTGCCGTCAGCCGCCGCGCCCCGCTCTGGGCCGACGTGCCGGACGAGCAGTGGAACGACTGGCGTTGGCAGCTCTCCCACCGGGTCAATGACCTCGAGGAGATCGAGGTCATCCTGGAGTTGACCGACGAGGAGCGCGAGGGACTCTCGGCGCCAGACAAGTTCCGCGTCGACATCACGCCCTACTTCATCAGCCTCATCGATCCGAAGGACCCCGAGGACCCGATCCGCAAGCAGGTCATCCCCCTCGGGCGCGAGCAGAGCGCCTTCACCGGCATGATGGAGGACTCGCTGGCCGAGGACCGCCACTCGCCCGTGCCGGGTCTGGTGCATCGCTACCCCGACCGCGTGCTGATGCTGGTCACCACCCAGTGCGCCAGCTACTGCCGCTACTGCACGCGGTCGCGCATCGTGGGCGACCCGACCCAGAACTTCAACCGCCGCGACCACGAGGCGCAGCTCGACTACCTGCGCCGCACGCCCCAGGTGCGCGACGTGCTCATCAGCGGCGGAGACGGCCTGACCCTGGCCCCCAAGCTCTTCGAGTCGATCATCCGCGGGCTACGGGAGATCCCCCACATCGAGATCATCCGCATCGGTTCGCGCGTGCCGGTCTTCCTGCCGCAGCGCGTGGACGACGAGATGTGCGAGATGCTCGCGCAGTACCACCCGCTCTGGATGAACCTGCACTTCAACCATCCCAACGAGATCACGCCCGAGGTCGCGCGCGCCGTGGACAAGCTGACCCGGGCGGGCATCCCGGTGGGCAACCAGTCGGTGCTGCTGGCGGGAGTCAACGACTGCGTCAACATGCAGCGCGAGCTGGTGCATCGCCTGGTCGAGATGCGCGTGCGGCCCTACTACATCTACCAGTGCGACCTGGTCGAGGGTTCGGGCCACTTCCGGACGCCGGTCGGCAAGGGCCTTGAGATCATGGAGGGGCTGCGCGGGCACACCTCGGGCTACGCCGTGCCGACCTACGTCATCGACGCGCCCGGTGGCGGCGGCAAGATCCCGGTCATGCCCAACTACCTCATCAGCTACTCCGACCACAAGGTCGTGCTGCGCAACTACGAGGGCTACATCACGACCTACGAGGAGCCGCTCGAGTACACCCGCCACGACAGCGCCAGCTGCCGCTACTGCCGCAGCCCGCGCCCGGAGCCGGGGCAGTCCGGCGTGCTCGGCCTGCTCGAGGGTGAGCGGATGTGGATCGAGCCGCGCGGCTTCGAGGAGGTCCACGGGCGCGGCGCGACCGAGCGCCACCGCCTGCAGGATCCATCCAAGTGGGTGCCCTACGGCGTCGGCGCGATCGAGGGTCAGGCCAGCCAGGCGGGTCGGGCGCTGCCGGTGCTCGACGCCGGCGGCGGGAACGGGCAGGCCGCCCAGGGGCACGCGGAGGCGCCCTCGCCCACCCCGGAGTCGCCGGAGTACGGGCCCGGCGACGAGCCGCGGCCGCCCGAGGGCGCGCCGACCGGCTCGGCGCACGGGGAGCTGCTCTAGATCTCGCGGGTCTCCACGCGGGTGAACCCGAGGTTCCGGTACACCCTCTCCGCAGGCACGTTGCCGTCGGTCACCCAGAGTTCGACCCTCTCCTCGCCGGCCGCGGCGAGCGATCGCATCGCGGCACGGAGCAGGGACTCCGCTAGGCCCTGCCCCTTCCAGCGCGCGGCAGTCATGAGGTAGGAGATCAGCGGGGTGGCGCCCCGTGACACCAACACCGCGCTCACGAACACGCCGTCGACCTCGCGGATGAAGCTGTGTTCAGGGAGAGCTGCAGGGCTCGTCATCCATCCCTCCACCTCGCGCACCGCGTCCTCGATGACCTCACCTTCGTAATCGATCGTCCCCCGGTAGGCATCCAGCATGAGATCGGCGAGGCGCTGGACATCGGCCCGCGTGGGATGCCGCAGGCGGATGCGCAGCGGGGTCGCGT
>DASSPM010000168.1:0-3737 GCA_035699625.1 Candidatus Limnocylindrales bacterium
GTTCCGGGTGCCGCTGGCCACGCTCAACCGGCACGCGTTCGTGACCGGGGCGACGGGATCGGGCAAGTCGCAGACCGTACGCCACCTGCTGGAGCAGCTCAGCAGGGCCCGCATCCCGTGGCTGGCGATCGAGCCGGCCAAGTCCGAGTACGCCGCCATGGCCGGCCGCGTCGGCGAACCCGTCACGGTGATCAACCCGTCCGCGCCCGACGGGGTGCCGTTCAGCATCAACCCGCTCGAACCCGAGCCCGGCTACCCCGTCCAGGCCCACATCGACATGGTGCGGGCGCTGTTCATGGCGGCCTTCGACGCCGAGGAGCCGTTCCCGCAGATCATGTCGCTGGCCCTGCAACGCGTGTACGAGGCCACCGGCTGGGACGTCGTCACCGGCGGCGCCGTGCCCGGCTCGAACGTCCCGCCCAGCGTCCCCACCCTCGAACAGCTCCAGCAGCACGCGATGGACGTCATCAAGGAGATCGGCTACGGCCGTGAGGTGCAGGCCGACGTCGAGGGGTTCATCTCCCTCCGGCTGCGGTCGCTGCGGGTCGGCTCGGCCGGGCGCTTCTTCGAGGGCGGCCACCCCGCCGACATCGGCGGCCTGCTCCAACGGGACGTCGTACTGGCCATCGAGGACGTCGCCAACGACGAGGACAAGGCGTTCCTCATGGGCACGCTGATCATCCGGATCGTGGAGCACCTGCGGATGCGGGCGCGTACGGAGAAGTCCCACGAGCTTCGGCACGTCATCGTGATCGAGGAGGCGCACCGGCTGCTGCGCGACCGCGGCCACGGCCGGGCCTCCACGCACGCCGTCGAGCTGCTGGCCGGTCTGCTGGCGGAGATCAGGGCGTACGGCGAGGGCATCGTGGTGGCCGAGCAGATCCCCACCAAGCTCGTCTCCGACGTGGTCAAGAACACCGCGCTCAAGGTCGTGCACCGGCTGCCGGCCGAGGACGACAGGACGCTCGTCGGCGCGGCCATGAACCTCAGCGACGAGCAGTCGCGCCACGTCGTGTCGTTGCAGCCGGGCTCGGCGGCGGTGTTCGCCGACGGCATGGACCGGCCGCTGCGGGTCAGGGTGCCGCTCGGGGAGTCGAGGGAGAAGGCGCTGCCCGGGCCGCCGCCGCCCATCAGGGGCCGCCGGTCGGCGGCGTGCGGCGCGCAGTGCCGTACCGGGCAGGCGTGCACGCTGGTGGAGCTGCGCGAGGCCGACGTGCTCGCCGACGCGCCCGAGTGGGCCTGGCTGCGCATCTGGTGCGACACGGTCATCCTCGCCTACGTCAGCAACCGGCCGCTGCCCGGCGTGCCGCGCGTGCTGTCGGCGGCTTGGGGCGACCTGCCCGCGCGCCGCCGCGAGTGCCTGCTGGCCACCCTGGTCGAGCGTTCCGTGCAGCGCCGCGCCTGGTCGCTGCGCAGCTGGTTCGACCCCGGGGTGCTGGTCGAGAAGGCGGCGGAGAAGGCCACCCGGCTGCTGGCCGGCCAGGAGGGCGGCGGCGAGCGGCCCGGCCCGTCGTGGGTCATCCCCCAGGTGCGCTGGCTGCACGAGGTCGACCGGCTCTTCCCGCACGGCCGCCCCGCCCCCAACCTGCGCAGCCCCGCCCCGCCGATGGAGTACGCCCTCTTCCACCCGAACGGCGACCACTCCGAGCTCCTCGGCCACCGCGCCAAGGCGCTGCGCCACCACCCGCTGTCGATGGAGGTCGACCGCAACCGGGCGCTGGCCTGGCGGGTGATCCTCGGCGACGACGAGAACGACGCGGTGCAGCGGGACATCACCACGGTCGCGATCGGCATCGAGTCCTCGGCCCGGATCCGGCACGTCGGGCAGACGATGGGGGCCGGCTGGCTGGAGGGCGTGCTGTCCTGGCCGCGCAGGTTCGTCCTGCCCTTCGACCACGGCGGCGCGCCGGAGATCTCCTTCGCCGACGCGCCGCCGCCGTGACCGCGGTTCTCGCGGGCGTCACCTGTACGGGCCGAGGCTCTTTCGCGGGCGTCACCTGAGGAGGAGCCGAGGACGACTAGGATCCTTGGGCATGACCCAGCTTCCTCTGCGGGCTCAGCTCGCCAGCGCCCTGGGCCGCAGCGCCGCCACGCTGTCCCGCATGACCGGGCGCGGCGACGGCTCGGTGATCGGCGGGCGCGTCGGCCTGCTGCTCGAACCCGATCTCCTGCGCAAGCTGGCCCGCGACCGCAAGCTGGCCCTGGTCAGCGCCACCAACGGCAAGACCACCACCACCAGGCTGATCACCTCGGCGCTGCTGGAGCTCGGCGAGGTCGCCACCAACGCCTTCGGCGCCAACATGCCGGCCGGCCACGTCTCGGCGCTCGCCCAGCACAAGCGCGCCCCCTACGGCGTGCTGGAGGTCGACGAGAAGTACCTGCCGGAGGTGCTCGACACCACCGGCGCCGGCGTCATCTGCCTGATGAACCTCAGCCGCGACCAGATGGACCGCGCGGCCGAGATCTGGCTGCTGGCCCAGAAGTGGCGCAGGGCGCTGTCCGGCAAGCCCACCCACGTCATCGCCAACTGCGACGACCCGCTCGTCACCTGGGGCGCCTCCACGGCCGCCAAGGTCACCTGGGTGGCCGGCGGCCAGCGGTGGAAGGAAGACTCCTGGTGCTGCCCCGAGTGCGGCGGCCCGCTCGACCGCAAGGACGCCTTCTGGGCCTGCCGCGAGTGCACCTTCCACCGGCCCGAGCCGCAGTGGGCGGTCGACGACGACGTCGCGGTCGACCCGCGCGGGCAGCGGTGGCGGCTCGACATCCAGCTCCCCGGCCTGGCAAACCGCTCCAACGCGGTGATGGCGCTGGCCGTGGCCGAGGCGTTCGGGCTGCCGGTGGAGCGGGCGCTGCCCCGGCTGCGCGAGGTCACCTCGGTGGCCGGCCGCTACACCACCGTCGAGCGCGACGGCCGCTACGCCCGGCTGCTGCTGGCCAAGAACCCGGCGGGCTGGCTGGAGGCGTTCGACGTCGCCGATCCGCAGCTGCCGATCATCCTCTCGGTCAACGCGCAGGGCCCCGACGGCCGCGACACCTCCTGGCTGTGGGACGTCGATTACCGCATCCTGCGCGGGCGTCCCGTCTTCGTCACCGGCGAGCGCCGCCTCGACCTGGCGCTCCGGCTCGACGTGGCAGACGTGCCGTTCACGCTGTGCGGCACGTTCTCCGAGGCGCTGGCCATGCAGCCGCCCGGCCGGGTCGACGTGATCGCCAACTACACCGCCTTCCAGCAGATCCGATCGGAGTTCGGCCGTGCCGTCTGACAGCGCCCTGCGCATCGTCTGGATCTATCCCGACCTGCTCAGCACCTACGGCGACCAGGGCAATGTCCTCGTCCTGGAGCAGCGGGCGCGGCGCAGGGGCATCGCGACCGAGACGATCCACGTGCGCTCGGCCGACCTGGTGCCCGAGGGCGGCGACATCTACCTCATCGGCGGCGGCGAAGATCGCCCGCAGATCCTCGCCGCCGAGCGCCTGCGCCGCGACGGCGGCCTCCACCGCGCCGTGGCCGCCGGGGCCGCGCTGCTGGCGGTGTGTGCCGGCTACCAGATCATGGGCAGCACCTTCGGCGGCGAGGAGGGCCAGCCGGTCGACGGCATCGGCCTGCTCGACATCGCCAGCTCGCGCGGCCCCGCCCGCGCGGTCGGCGAGCTCGTGGCCGAGGTCGACACCGCGCTCGGCCTCCCCATGCTGACCGGCTTCGAGAACCACATGGGCGTCACCCACCTCGGCCCCGG
>DASSPM010000169.1:0-12454 GCA_035699625.1 Candidatus Limnocylindrales bacterium
GGGACCAAAGCTCCGCTCAAGCGCAGCCTGGATCTGCCGATCCACGAAGTGCGCCTTCCATAGAGAGTCGATCAGGTTGTCTCGCATCCTTTCCTTCGACAAGAGCGAGAGCGTCTCAGCGGCTGAGGTCACGTCTTCGCTGATGCGCACCTTGCGGAACAACTTCTGGTCGACGGGCACCACAACATGACTGTTGTAGATGTGCCATGAGTCGCCATCTGTCAGGCACACCCACTCGACGCCCGCCACTACCGCGTAGCCCATGATCTGGCCCGCCCACTTTGAGTCCGCGACATTGCCACCGAGCGATTTGGCTTCGACGAACAGACGCGGCGCACGCTGCAGAAACAGGGCGTAGTCGACAGGGTTGTCCATCGCGCGGCGCTTGAATTCAAGTTGGACCTCATCGAGGTCTTCGAGGTCCCAACCGAGCGCCCTCAGGACAGGGGCGACCAAGACTGCTTTGGTGTTCTGCTCGCCGATGATCTTGTTGGCGTGTTGGTCGATTCGCCCGCGGACGACTGCGAGAACGTCGGCGAGTTCTGACAAGGCACCCTCCCTGCCGGGGAACGATAGCCGACGCGTTTCGAGTAGAGCAACCCTGCGAACATCGGATGTCGAAGCGCGAGACCGATCGCCAGCGGCCCCGAGGCTAATGCTTCAGCGCAGCAGCGGTCCTGCCGGCAGATGCACGGGGCCACTCGCGTGGGCCCAGCCGCGCAGCTGCAGCAGCGTCAGCGCGGCCGCCACGACCCCCGGCGCCAGGCCGGTGGCGGCGACGAGCGCATCGTGCGAGGCGGGCCCTCGCCGCAGGCGCTCGGCGACGCGTCGCTCGGGATCGGCCAGCAGGGCCAGCGCGGCTCCCGCCGCGAGGCTGGCCGCGGCACCCCGGCTGGCCTGGACGCGGCCGCCCTCGCCTCCCATGTAGTCGAGGTCGACCAGCAGCTCGTCGAGCCCGACGAGCGGTCGCGCCGGCGTCTCGCGCAGCAGTGCCAGGCAGCCGGCGGTCCACGGGTCGCCCGGCCGGCCAGGCGCGGCGAGCACGAGTCGCCCCTGCTCGAGCCCGTGCCTGGCGGTGATGAGGGCGCCGCTGCGCAGAGGGGCCTCGATCACCAGGACCGCATCGGCGAGCGCGCTGATGATCCGGTTGCGGCGTGGGAAGGTGCCCTTCGTGGCCGGGGCGTCGGGCGCCAGCTCCGAGAGCACGACGCCGCCGCCGGCGACGATCGCCTCCACCAGCCGGCGGTGGGCTCGCGGCCCCGGCTGGGCATGGCCGGTGCCGATGACAGCCACCGTGCGACCCTCGCGCTCGACCACCGCCGCGTGCGCGGCACCATCGATGCCGACGGCCAGGCCCGAGACGACCACGGCACCCGCCTCGACCAGCCGGCCCGCGACGCGCGTCGCCAGTAGCCTGCCGGCCGGCGTCGGCCTGCGCGTGCCTACCACGGCCACCGAGCGCGCCGCGTGCAGCACGGCCGCATCGCCCCAGCCGAGCAGCACCGGCGGCGGGGGATCGAGTACGAGCAGGCGCGCGGGGTAGTCGGCGTCCAGTGGCAGCAGCGACCAGAGCCCGAGCGCGGCCAGTCGGGCGAGTGTCCGCTGCGGCTCGCGTGCCGCCTCGACCACGGCGGCGGCCGCCTCGCCGGTGAGCGGCATGCCGCGCGCGGTGCGCTGCCCGCCGAGTCGCCCGTCCGCGGCCCCGCGCAGCGCCGCCGAGGCACTGCCGAAGCGCTCGAGGAGGCCGTAGAAACCGCCCGCCCCGACGCCCGGGGCGCAGCCCAGGACGAGCCAGGCGTCACGCTCGGAGAGCAGGGCCACGGCTCAGGCGGCGAGAGCCGGTCGGCCCACGGCGGCCGGATCGCGCAGCGCGGCAGCCGCCAGGACGGTCGCTTCGTCGACCGCATCGAGCCCGGCCAGGTCGGCGATGCTGCGGGCGACGCGCAGCAGGCGGTGCACCCCGCGTGCCGAGAGGCCATGGGCTGCCGCAAGGTCGGTCAGCCGGCTGCGGGCGCGGTGGCCCAGCGCCGCGTGTCGCAGCGCGTCGGCGCCGGCCAGACGGGCGTTGGCCACCCCGCCGTTCCGGGCCAGGCTGCGCGTCCGCGCGGCGGCCACGCGGAGGGCGACGACAGCGCTCGACTCGGGTTCCGGGCCGCCCACCAGCAACTCCGGCGGCACGCGCCCCAGCTCCATGGCGATGTCGAGCCGGTCGAGCAGCGGACCGCTCACGCGGCGCACGTATCGCTCCGGCTCGCCCGGGACACAGGTGCAGCGACGCTGCTGGTCGTGGAAGTAGCCGCAGCGGCAGGGGTTCATGGCGGCCACCAGCTGGATGCGCGCCGGGTAGCGCACCTCGCCGCTGGCGCGGGCGACGACCACGCTTCCCTCCTCCAGCGGCTGCCGCAGCGCATCGAGCACGTCCCGGTCGAACTCGGCCAGTTCGTCCAGGAAGAGCACGCCCAGGTGGGCGCGCGTCACCTCGCCTGGCGCGAGACGGGGGCCGCCGCCCACCAGGGCCGCGTATGAGCTGGTGTGATGCGGCGCCCGGAAAGGCCGCTCGCGGCGCAGCGCCGCCTGGTCGGCCAGCGCCCCGGCGACGCTCTCGATGACGGTCACCTCCAGCGCCTCCACGTCGTCGAGCGGCGGCAGCAGACCGGGGATGGCCCGCGCCAGGAGCGTCTTGCCGGCACCCGGCGGCCCGACCATGAGCAGGTTGTGGCTGCCCACGAGGGCCACCTCGAGTGCCCAGCGGGCGCCAGGCTGGCCGCGCACCTCCGCCAGGTCGACCGGCTCGATGCCGCCAACCAGCCGTCGCGACGCCAGCGCCCCGGGCGGCCCGCTGCCATCGGAGACCGACAGCGGCCTGCGTGGCTCGGCGCGCGCCGCACGGCGGCCACGCGGGCCGGCCACGAGCCGCGCGGCGTCGCCAAGGGACTCGACGCCGGCCACCTCGACGCCTTCGACCAGGCTGGCCTCGGCCACGTTCGCCAGCGGCACCACCACGCGCCGGTGGCCGGCCCGCGCGAGCGTTGCGACCATGGGCAGCACGCCCGGCACCGGTTGGACGGAGCCGCTCAGCGAGAGCTCACCGAGGAGCGCCCACGGGCCGCCGCCCGGTCGCACCTGGCCCGAGGCGACGAGGATGCCCACGCCGATGGCGAGGTCGTAGGCGGCGCCGAATTTGCGCCGGTCGGCCGGCGCCAGGTTGACCGTGATGCGGCTGGCGGGATGCTCGAAGCCGCTGTTGCGGATCGCCGCCCGCACTCGCTCGCGGGCTTCCGAGAGCGCCGCGTCGGGCAGGCCGACGATGTGGCAGACGGGCAGCCCCGGCGCGACGTCGACCTCGACGCGCACGAGTTCGCCGCGCAGGCCGCTGACCACGGCGGTCACGAGCGTCGCGAGCATGCCGGCACGCTAGCCGGCGACGCTCGACGCGGGCTTACGCCGCGCTCACCAGCGCCTCATCACCTCCCAGCCGAGCGGGCCCGCTCAGTGGCAGGGCCCCTCGCCGCCGTCGCTGAAGCCAGCCGCTTCGGTCGGCAAGAAGCGCCAGGCGTACCCGTCGGCCCGGAGCTCCAGGGCCAGGGCGCCGTAGGTCGAGGCATCGCGCACCTCGCTGTTGGGGCGCGTCTGCCCGAAGCGATACAGGCTGCGGCCACCGGTGCCCACGACGAACTGGCGGATGCCGCGCGCCGGGTCGGCCCGGCCCTGCGGGTCCTGTGGCGCGAAGCGCTCGTAGTGGTGCTCGTGGCCGTTGATGACCAGCTCCGCGCGGGCCTCGTGCAGAGCCTGCCAGGCGGCGCGCATGGCCGCCCGACCCTCCCGCCGGGAGGAAGTGAAGAGCGGGTGGTGCCAGATGGCGGCGACGCAGCTGCGGGGCTGCGCCGCCAGGTCCCCTACCAGCCAGCGCATCTGCTCGGAGTCCTCGCCGCAGCCCACCACCTCGCAGGTCGAGTCGAGCACGTAGACGCGCCAGGAGCCTTCGTCCCAGGCATACCAGCCGCGACCCGGCTCGCCCGCCGCAGCCCCGAAGTAGCGGAAGTAGCCCGCCGCGCCACGCGTCTCGTGGTCGTGGTTGCCGGGTGCCGGCCGCGTGCGCGTGCGGAAGCGGCCCCAGGTCGGGTCGTAGCAACGGGCGAACTCGTCGTCCGTCCCGCGCTGATACGCGTTGTCGCCGGCGGTGAAGACCGTGCCGGGCAGCGACGCGACGAGGCGCGCCGTGGCCTCATCACCGCTGCTCCCGCAGCTGGCGATATCACCGGCGCCGACGAGGCGGCCGGGGGGCGTCCCTGGCGACGACGCGCCGGTAGGTGCACCGCCCACGCCTGCGGAGGCGGCGGGGATCCCGCCGCTCGCGATCGGCCGCTCCGGTAGGCGAGCAGCGAGGGCGATGGCGACGAGCCCGACGAGACCCAGCCCGACCAGGAGCAGCAGCCAGTGGCGCGAAGCCGGGCGGCGCGGCCCGGCCGGGATCACGGTCGGCGCGTCAGCCCGTCGCCGGCGCCAGCTGCCGGACGCCCGTGGGCGACTGCTGGCTCTTGTCGACCGCCCGCGCGAAGTCCAGCACGGAGCGGCCGAGCAGCGAGTCGGCCTTGGTGAACATGAACGGCGCGCCGCTGTTGAGCGCGCTGATGGCCCCCCGGTACTCGTTCAGGATCTGGTAGTCGATCTTGCGCTTGAGCGCGCCCTCGGCGTTCTTGACGTTGATACCGGTGAAGGCATTGCTCCGGTTGAGCACGAGCTGGACCTTGTCCTTCTCGACGCCCAGCTGCGTCATCGTCTCGAGCACGAGGCGCACGTTCTTGAGGCAGGAGAGGTCGGCGGTCATGACCACGAAGAGGACGTCGGCGCCGCTGACGATATCGAGGTTGGTCTCGTCCAGGCGCTTGTCGATGTCGACCAGGACGTAGTCGTAGAGGCCGCGCAGCACGTCGATGATCTGGGCCATGTGGTGCTGCTCGGCGCTGACCAGCTCGGCCGTCTCCGGCGAGGGCGGCGCAAGCAGCAGGTCGATGCCCGAGTCGTGCTTGACCAGCACGCTGCGCACGATCTCCGCGTCGATGGAGGTGGCCGTCACCGCGTCCACCACTGACTTGCGGTCGAGACCCAGGTCGAGGAAGACGCGGTGGTCGCCGAACTGCAGATTGCCATCGACGAGCACGACCTTGCGATTCAGCTCCCGATGCAGCGCGATGGCGGCGTTGATCGAGATGGTCGTGGTGCCCACGCCGCCCTTGGCGCCGTAGTAGGCGTGCACGCGGCCCATGGGCGGCCGCCCCACCAGCGTGTCCCGTGGCGCGAATCGCGCCAGTAGGCTCTTGATGCGCGCCAGCAGCTCCGCCGGGTGGAAAGGCTTGACCTGGTAGTCGTCGGCGCCGGCGCGCAGGCCGCGCACCTTCTGCTCGACGTCCGCCTCGGCCGTGAGCATGATGATCGGCAGGTGGTTGCCGACACCCTCCTCGGCGCGGACCTTGGCCGCCACCTGGTAGCCGTCCAGCTTGGGCAGCATCACGTCGAGCAGCATCAGGTCCGGGTGGTCGGCCTGCCAGCGGCGGACCCCCTCAGCGCCGTCCGCGGCGATGACGACCTCGTAGCCCTCCTGGCGCAGGGTGTACTCCAGGAGCCGTTGCACGTTGGGGTCGTCGTCGACGACCAGGATCCTCGCCATCCGCTCCCCTTACCTCAGGCGCCGGGCGTGCGCTCGGGCGCCATCATAGCGCCGCGCGGCGGGCAGCCGGCAGCGACGGTGCCCGGGTCAGAACGCCGGGGGTGCCCGCTCAGGCGGTGTCGCCGCTGCCGGGCTGCACGCTGCGATCGACGAAGCCGGCCAGCGGCCGCAGCAGCTGCGTGAACTCGAGCGGGATGACGAACTTCGTCGAGGCGCCGGCGCCGAGCGACTTGAGCGCCTCGAGGTACTGCAGCGCCATCGTCTTCTCGTCCACGCCGTGCGCCGCCTGGAAGATGCGCTGCAACGCCTCGCTGAAGCCCTCCGCGCGCAGGATGGCGGCTTGCCGGTCGCCCTCGGCCTTCAGGATCTCCGACTGCTTCTGGCCCTCGGCGACGTTGATGGCCGCCTGGCGGGTGCCCTCCGACTCGGTGATCACGGCGCGCCGCGTGCGCTCGGCCGAGAGCTGCCGGTTCATCGCCTCCTGCACGTCGCGTGGCGGCGTGATCTCGCGGATCTCGACCGTGGTGACCTTGCCGCCCCAGCGCTCGGTGACCTCGTCCAGCTTCGCCCGCAGCACCTCGTTGATCTGCTCGCGCTTGCTGAGCACCTCGTCGAGCAGGATGTCGCCGATCACGGCGCGCAGCGTGGTCGTGGCCACGCCCTGCAGGGCGCCCGCGAAGTACTGCACGTTGACCACGCTCTTGAGCGGGTCGACGATCTTCCAGTAGATCAGGAAGTCGACGTTGATGGGCGCGTTATCGCGTGTGATGGTGGTCTGGCTGGGGACCTCGATGAAGGTCTCGCGCACGTCGACCTTGACCGGCCGGTCGACGATCGGGATGAGGAAGTTGATGCCCGGATCGCGCACCGCCGCCTCGTTGGTGCGTCCGAAGCGGAAGACGACCATGCGCTCGTACTGCTGCACGATGCGCACCGAGAGGTAGAGGAAGATCAGCGCGAAGACGATGACGACGGCGGCGACGCCCAGGACGACCGGGTCCATGTATGCCTTACCTCCGATCAGGCGCCCGACCCGGACGGATCGGCGCGTTCGACGACGATGGTCAGCCCATCCTGACGTACGACGCGCACCGGCGTGCCGCGTGGCAGCGGCTGGTCGTCGGCTGTGCGTGCCGTCCACTCCTCGCCCCCGGCGTAGACCGAGCCGTAGGGCCCCAGCGGCAGGCGGACCTCGCCCACCGTGCCGGCCGGGATGGCCGTGCCGACCAGGCCCGGTGAGGGGCGCATGCGCCGGCTGCGCACGGCGGCGGCCACGATGAGCGCCATGAAGCCGCCCGTGAGCAGCAGCACCGTCAGCAGCACCGGCAGCGCCACGGCCACGTTCGGCGCGGTCGGCCCGCCCGGCTCGGTGTAGAGCGCGGCGGCGCCCAGGGCGAGGCAGACCAGGCCGGCCACGGTCAGCAGGCCGTGGCTGGTCACGGTCAGCTCCAGCGCGAAGAGCACGATGGCCAGCCCGATGAGCAGCAACCCGGCCACGTTGAGCGGCAGGCTGCCGAATCCGACGAAGGCCAGGATGATGGCCAGGGCGCCCAGGATGCCGGTCACGAAGTTCGGGTTCTGGAGCTCGAAGAGCAGCCCGTAGAAGCCGAGCGTGAAGAGGATGAAGGCGATGTTCGGGTCCGCCAGCAGGTGCAGGAAGGCCTGCAGCGGGTTCATCGCCAGCTCCTCGCTGGTGGCCCCCGCGAGGTCGAGGGTGATCGTGCCGCTGCCGACCTTCACCTGGCGTCCGTGGGCGAAGGCGAGCACGGCACCGAGGTCGGCCGCCAGGCCGTCCACGGCCTTGACGGCCACGGCCTCCTCCGCGGGCGACGACTTCGCCTCCCGCACCGTGGCCACGGCCCACTCGACGTTGCGGCCGCGCGCCTGGGCGATGGAGGTGATGTTGGCCACGGCATCGTTGAGCACCTTGTCGCCGAGCGTGCCCTCGATGTCCTCGCCCTGGCCGCCGACCGGCGAGGCGGCACCGATGTTCGTACCCGGCGCCATCAACGCCACGTGCCCGGCGAGGGTGATGAAGGTGCCGGCACTGGCCGCCCGACCACCCGGCGGAGCGACCCAGACGATGACCGGCAGGGGTGCCTCGAGCACCGCGCTGACGATGGCCTGCGTGGCGTCGAGCGAGCCGCCCGGTGTGTTGAGCTTGACGACCACGGCCGCAGCGCCACGCTGGCCGGCGCGGGCGATGCCCTCGCGCACGTAGCCGCTCATGACCTGGTCGACGATGCCCGTGGTGGGCAGCACCACCACGTGCGCCTGGGCGCCCCGGGCCGCGCCGAAGGGCAAGAGCAGCACGCCGAGCAGGAAGAGGAGCGCCGAGAGGCGGCTGGCGGCGCGCGCGGTGACGGTGGTCATCGGATCCCTCGGCGCGATCATGGCACAGGCGACCGAGGATCGCGCGCTGAGGGCCTACCGGCGAACGGCCGCCTGCCGGACGGTGAGCGCGTCCAGCACAAGCTGGCTCCAGCCTTCGAGGCGCTCCCGCTCCGCAGCCACCTCGTCGAGCGTGACGAAGCCGCCGCGCAGCTTCTCCGTCTCGCGCACGGCCACCGGCCGGCCGGCCACGTCCGCCTCGTAGACCACGCCCAGGTGGACCGCACCGACCGGGTCCTCGTCGTCGTTGAGCAGCCCGAGCAGGCGGAAGTCCGGCTCGAAGTCCGCGGCGATCTCCTCGCGCCACTCGCGGCGCAGGCCGCCGGCGATGCCGCCGTCGCCGGGGTTGACGTGGCCACCGACGCCGATCGAACCGCGCTCGTGGAGGCGGATGTCGGCACCGGCGCGCGTGCGCCACATGAGGAAGATGCGCTCGCCATCGCGCAGCACGAGGTACGGGATGAGCTGCTTCCAGGTGGGGTCGTCCTCGAGCACGCCGCGCGGGCGGAACTCGGCGGCAGCCTCCAGGGCCGCCAGCAGCACCGCCGGCGGGTCGGCGCGGACGCCGCGCCACCAGGCCTCGACCGGCACCCGCGAGCGGGCCACGGCCAGCACCAGCTCGCTGGCGGCGGCGCCACCGACCGACGGCCGCCCGGGGCTCGCCGCGTCGCCCGGACCGGTCACCGCAGGTCGCGGCGCGAGAAGGACCAGACGCCGAGGGCGATCACGAGACCCAGGTAGCCAAGCTCGTAGAGCCAGACCCACTCCCGCATCGGCAAGAGCACCTCGCGCCCGGGCACGCCACCCCCACCGCCGCCGACCATGGCCGCGGCCGGGCCGAGCAGGATCTCGGTCGCGAGGTCGCTCACCGGCCCGACCGGCAGCAGATAGCGCGACCAGTCGGCGAGCAGCCGGAGACCCTCGTTGTCGACGATGGCGCCGATCAGCTGGAGGATGGCCGTGTTGGTCAGGGCGAGGTAGAGCACGATGACGGTGATGGCGTTGGCGACCGTGGAGAGGCGGGTCGAGCCGGCGACCGCCACGGCGACCATGACCACCACGTTGAGCGAGAGCAGGAGCAGCACCAGGGGCACGACCGTGACCCAGATGCCGCTCAGGAGGCCGACGGCGGCGGCGATGGCCAGGCCCTCCACGAGCAGGTAGGCGACGGCGATGAGCGCGTTACCGAGGAACTTGCCGATGACGATCTCCCAGCGCGCGATGGGTCGCGCCACGACGGCCAGGATGGTGCCCCGCTCGATCTCGGTGGCGATGCTGCCGACGCTGGTGAAGACGCCCGTGAAGAGCGCCAGCGCCGACGCGCCGCCGAGGGCGAACCAGAGGAAGAACCGGGCGCCCGTCTCGCCCAGCAGGTCCGCTGCCTCCTGGGCCCCCGGAGCGTTGGCGATGGCATAGCCGATGAGCGCCAGCAGGCCCAGGTAGAGCAGGTTGAGCACCAGCGCCACGACCAGGCTCCGGCTGCGGAACGCCTCGCGCGCGCTGAGCGAGGCGATGGCAGCCAACCGCCCCGCGCTCTCGCGTGTCGCGAGCCAGAGGGGGCTCCCGAGCACCGTCCCGGCCGTCGAGCGGGTGGTCACGCCGGCGGCTCCGATGACCGGCCCCAGGCCGGTCCGGCGCGCCGTGCCTCGGCGTCGATGCCCCAGCGTGGGCCCGGCGTGGCCTGCCCGGCCGCCGCAGCCCCATCGGGTGCCGCACCGACGAGCCGCAGGAAGGCCTGTTCGAGCGTCTCGTGGGCCGGCACGAGCGCCTCGAGGCGTGCGCCGGCGCCGACCACCGCGGCGGCGATACGCGGCACCGCCTCCGGCGAGTCGACCTCGGCCCGCCACTGACCCTCGCCCTCGGCGACGAGCTCGCTGCTCAGTGCGCGCAGCGCCGCGAGGCCCGCCTCGTCGAGGTCGGCCGCGCGGATGCGCACGCTGGTCGAGGGCCGCACGATCTCGCCCAGGCGACCCTCCGCCACGACCCGCCCGCGGTCGATGATGGCGACCCGATCGCAGACCAGCTCGACCTCCGAGAGGAGGTGCGAATTGAGCAACACGGCCACGCCCTGGGACTTGAGCCAGAGCAGCAGGTCGCGCACGTTGCGCGTGCCGATGGGGTCGAGCCCGCTCGTCGGTTCGTCGAGCAGGAGCAACGCCGGGCGGCCCAGCAGCGCCTGTGCCAGGCCGACGCGCTGCAGCATGCCCTTGGAGTAGCTCTTGAGCGGGCGGTCGGCGGCCGCCTCGAGTCCGACGATGCGGATCAGCTCGGCGGCGCGGCGGCGGCGCTCGTCACGGGGCAAGCCGAGCAGGCGGCCATGGAAGTCGAGCAGGCCGGGCGGCGTGAGGAAGCCCGGGAACTGGAACTGCTCGGGCAGGTAGCCGAGGCCGCGCCGCGCCAGACGGTCCCCCGCCGGCCTGCCGAGGACGGTGGCACTTCCCCCGGTCGGCCGCACGGCGCCGATGAGCAGCTGCACGGTGGTCGTCTTGCCGGCGCCGTTGGGGCCCAGGAAGCCGACCAGCTCGCCGGGCCGGACCAGCAGATCGAGCCCGTCGAGGGCACGCACGCCGCCGCGGTAGACCTTGGTCAGAGCGCGGGCCTCGATGACCGGCGCGCCGTCGCCCCCGAGACTCATGCCGGCCGCTCCTCGGCGAGCGCGGCCAGCTGCCGCTCCAGGGCGACCGCCGACCGCTCGCCGTCCTCGACAGCATCCGCGGCCGTGGCCAGCGCATCGAGGGTGGCCTGCCAGCCCTCGAGCGCGGCCCGGTAGCGCCGCAGCGCCCCCGCCAGCGCGGCCGCGTTCGTGGTCAGGATGCCCGCCCCGAGGGCCGGGTCGCCGTGTGCCAGGCGCGTCATGTCGCGCCAGCCCTGGGCCGCCAGCCGCCGGGCCAGCGCCGGATCCGGTGCTGCCGCGAGGGCCTCGAGGAGCGCCACGCTGGCCAACAGCGGCAGGTGGCTCACCGAGGCCACGGCCTCATCGTGGCTGGCCGGGTCGAGCAGCAGAGGCTCGGCGCCGCACGCGCGGGCCAGGCGGTCGACGCGGGCCGTGTCCTCGGGCCGCGCCCCGCTTCCCGGCAGCACCACCCAGGGCCGCCCCTCGAAGAGGTCGGCGCTCGATGCGCCGAAGCCGCGCCGCTCGCGGCCCGACATGGGATGCCCACCAACGAAGCGCAGGCCGGCGTGTCGGCTCGCCGCAGCGGCGATGGCACCCTGGCTGCTCGAGACGTCGCTGAGCGTGACATCCCGCTCCGTCAGGAGCGGCGCGACCTCGTCCAGCAGGCGCAGGTTGGCCAGCGGCGGCGCGGCCAGCACGACCAGCTCCACGTCACGCACGGCCGTCGCCGGGTCCGGCGCGACGGCCGCCACGACGCCGCGCGAGAGCGCCTCGCGGGGCGCGGTCGGGTCCCGGCTCCAGGCCGTCACCTGCCAGGCTCCCCGCCCACGGGCCGCCAGGGCCCGGGCGATGGAGCCCCCGATGAGCCCGAAGCCCAGGACGGCCAGCCGCATCAGCGGAGTCTAGCGAGATGCGCTACCACCTAGACCGGCTCGGGGCGTGCAGTATCATCGGCTCGGGCGCGAGGGGTCGCCGCCTGTACGGGGAGGAAGGCATGCAGGGATCCAGCGGCGCGGAGATCCGTGTCCTGTTGGTGGACGACCACCAGCTGCTGACCGACGCGCTGCGCCGCCTCCTGGAGCAGGAACCCGATGTGACGGTCACGGGCGTGGCCGGCTCGGTGGCGGAGGCCAAGGCGGCCGCACGTGAGCGTGTGGACGTCGTGCTCATGGACTACAAGCTGCCCGACGGCACCGGTGCCGATGCCACCCGGGCCATCAAGGCACGCTGGCCGGCGGCGAAGGTGATCATGCTCACGGCCATCAACGACGATGAGACGGTGCTCGAATCGATCCAGGCCGGCGCCGACGGCTATCTGACCAAGGATCGCGCCAGCGAGGACGTTGTGGGCGCCGTGCGCTCGGCGAACGCGGGCGAGATCCTGCTGCCCCGCTCGGTCGTCTTCGGCATCGCCCAGCGTGTGGCGGCCGCGCGCGAGCGTGGCGTCACGCGCGTGCCGATCGAGCAGCTCACGCCGCGTGAGCTGGAAGTGCTGCGCGCGCTGACCGAGGGCCTCTCCTCGAAGGAGATCTGCGAGCGGCTTTACATCGCGCCCAACACGCTGCGCACGCACGTGCAGAACATCATGGGCAAGCTGCGCGTCCACTCCAAGCTCGAGGCGGTCGCGTTCGCGCTCCGCCACCGCATCGTCGAGGCGCCGCGCAACACCGACCTGCTGGCCTGACGCGCGGCACACCGGCCGGCATTACCCGGCCGGGCGATCGCGCGGAGGAACCGGGCTAGACTTCCTTCCGCCGGGCGCGCTGGCGCCGCTCCGCCTT
>DASSPM010000170.1:0-40679 GCA_035699625.1 Candidatus Limnocylindrales bacterium
GTCGGTGCCGATGCCGACCGGTACGTGGTAGGCGGCCACGGCGGCCGAGGTACCGCCCGACGAGCCGCCCGGGACACGCGCCAGGTCCCATGGGTTGGCCGTCGGGCCCCAGGCCGAGTGCTCCGTGGAAGAGCCCATGGCGAACTCGTCCATGTTCGTCTTGCCCGGCACGACCGCGCCCGCGGCGTCGAGCCGCTCGGCGATGTGCGCGTCGTAGGCGCCGACGAAGCCGTCGAGGATGCGGCTGCCGGCGGTGGACGGGCGACCGCGCGTGACCACGAGGTCCTTGAGGGCAACGGGGATCCCGAGCAGCGGTGGCAGGGTCGTCAGTGCCGCCTCGCCCTCGCGGCGCGCCTCCGCGAGCCGGCGGTCGACGCGGTCGGCCGAGGCGCGGGCGCGCTCCTGGTCGAGGGAGGTCCAGGCATTGAGTGCCCGGTCCTGCCGCTCGATACGTTTCAGGTGGGCGTCGAGCAGCTCGCGCGCGCTGAAGTCGCCCCGGCGCAAGCCGGCCGCCATCTCGTGCGCGTGGAGCCGCGTGAGCTCGCCCGCGGCGCGCGGCGGTCCGCCCGTCGGGGGATCGGTCTGGTGGCTCGCCCCGCTCACGGCTCAGGCTCGCCGATGATGCCCGGCACGGCGAAGTGGCCGCCGCTTCGCTCCGGGGCGCCGGCGAGCGCCTCCTCGGCCGGCAGGCTCGGCGTGACCACGTCCTCACGCAGGATGTTCTCCAGCTCGATCGTCTGGGCCGTCGGCGCGATGGCCTCCGTGTCGAGCTCGGCCAGCACGGCGTACTGCTCGAGGATGTGGTTGAGCTGGCCCTGGAGCTGCTCCAGCTCCTCCTCGGTCAACCCGAGGCGTGCCAGGTGGGCGACGTGCGCGACGTCCTCGCGGGAGAGGCTGACCATGCCGGAGAGGATAGCGAGGCGGGCGGTCTCGGCGTTGCGCGGCGCGGCCCGTGTTGGCGACAATGGCGGCAGCCGCCTCCGGCAAGACCAGCCATGAGAGGGATCGCTGATGGTCGAGGGCCACCGGCTCGTCAACGGTGTGGAGCTCTACTACGAGCAGACCGGCGCGGGCCCGGACGTCGTCCTGCTGCATGGTGGCATGGTCGACCTGCGGATGTGGCACCCACAGGTCGAAGCGCTGCAGGGCTCGTACCGGGTCCTCCGGCTCGACTTCCGTGGCTTCGGCCGGTCGGGCTGGCGGGCCGAGCGGTACGCCGATCACGGGGACCTGCATGGCCTGCTCGAGGCGCTCGGCATCGAGAGCACTCACGTCGTCGGCCTTTCGATGGGTGGTGGCGTCGCCATCCACTTCGCGCTCGAGCATCCGGCGACGGTGCGCAGCCTCGTCCTGGCGCCCGGCTGGCTGCCCGGCCACGTGTGGTCAGAGTCACTGCAGCGAGGCTTCGAGCCCATCGCGGAAGCGGCAGGCCGCGGTGACCTCCCGCGCGCCGTCGAGCTGCTCATGCGGTTCGCGCCGATGGTCCCTGCCGCACAGCAGCCGGGGGTTCGCGAGCCGCTCGAGCAGATGCTCCGCGAGTACAGCTGGGTGCACTACCTGGACCAGTGGGAAGAGGAGAGACCCGCGGGACCGGCGGCCATCGAGCGCCTCGGCGAGATCCATGCGCCCTGCCTCGTCGTCGCCGGCGCGGATGACGTGCCCGAGTTCCTCGAGCAGGCCGAGATCATGGCGCGCGAGATCCCCGGAGCCGAGCTGCGGCTGATCGACGGCGCAGGGCACGTGGTCAACCTGGAGCGCCCCCGCGAGTTCAACGAGGCGCTGCTCGACTTCCTGGGCCGGCACGCCCACGCGTAAGCGTTGGGGCCACCCCGCCATCGATACATCCCCGGGACGGCAACGAACGGACCGGGCGCCCTACGAGGGCGCGGCGACCTCGGGATTGGAGGGCCCTGACTCGGCCGCGAGGCGCGCCCGACGCAGGCCGGCCGACGCCAGGGTCGCGACACCGATGCCGCCGATGACCAGCACCACGCCGAGCACCTGCGCCGGCGACGGGTCCTCCCCGAGCAGGATGCCCGCCAGGATGAACGAGGCGACCGGCTGGGCGAGGAGCAGGATGGAGGCCACCAGTGAGGGCAGCCGCGGCAGGGAGATCGAGATGAGCAGGTAGCCGAGCGACTGGCTGGTCACGCCGTAGAGCGCCAGCCAGCCGTGCGCCGGCCAGCTCGGTACCGGCTGGATCTCCCCCAGCAGGAGGCCTACGAGCAGCGCCACGGCCGCCGTGGAGGCGGTCGAGATGGCCACCGGGCCGGCCGGTCGCCGCACGTCGCTGCCGCCGCGCCTGATGAGGATCAGGTAGCCCGCATACGCCAGCGCGGTGAGCAGGCCGAGCACCACGCCCAGCGCCGGGTCGGCCCCATAGGCACCCTCGCCGACGACGCCCGAGATGAGTACCACCCCGGCCAGCACGACCGGCAGCGCGGCGATCGTCGCGCGCTGCGGCCGCTCCCCGAGCACGAGCCAGGCGATGAGGCCGACGACGATGACCTGCAGGTTCCCGAGCACCGTCGAGAGGCCCGCCCCGACGGCCTCGATGGCGTGGTGCCAGAAGGTCAGGTCGGCGGCGAAGAAGACGCCCGCGACGAACGCCAGGCCGACGGTCCGGCGCGGTAGCGGCCCGAAGCGGCGCCGCTCCCAGGCGCCGACCAGGGCCACGATGGGCAGCCCATAGAGGCAGCGGAAGAGGGTCGCCGTGGAGGGCGGCTCGTCGGCGAAGCGGTAGAAGATGCCCGAGAAGGCGATGCAGCCGGCGCCCAGGAGGGCAGCCAGCCGAGGGTGCCGGCCGATGGCCTGGAGCGCTGCGCTCAGCCGCCGGATGGGTCGCCCTCGGGCCTCGTCGCTCGCTTCAGGCCGACGAAGCGCAGGCCCAGCTCCTCCAGCTGGCCGGGTTCGGCGGGCGACGGCGCGTCGAGCATCAGGTCGCCGCCCGACTGGGTCTTGGGGAAGGCCATCACCTCGCGGATGTTCGTCTGGTGGGCGAGCAGCGCGGCCCAGCGGTCGATGCCGAGGGCGATGCCGCCGTGCGGCGGGGCGCCGTACTCGAAGGCATCGAGGAGCGCCCCGAACTTGGCGCGCATACCGTCGAGCGAGTGGCCCATCAGCGCGAAGGAGCGCTCGAGCAGGTCGCGGCGGTGGATGCGCACGGAACCACCGCCCAGCTCCCAGCCGTTGAGCGCGATGTCGTACTGCATCGCGCGCGCCTGGCCGGCCGGGTCGGACGGGTCCGGCTTCGAGGGGTCGCCGGACGCCGTGCGCAGCAGCCCGATGTCCTCGGGCACCGGCCCGCTGAAGGGGTTGTGGGTGGCGTCCCAGCGCTTCGCCTCGTCGTCCCACTGGTACATCGGGAAGCGGTGCACCCAGCAGTAGGAGAGGACCTGCGGGTCGGCCAGCCCGAGGCGGCCTGCGAGCTCGACTCGCAGCCGGCCGAGGATCTCCTGGGCCAGCACGTCGCGATCGGCCACGACCAGCACCAGGTCGCCGGGCGACGCTGCCGCGGCCTCCGCCAGCGCCTCCGCCCTCCCCTCCCCGAGAAAGCGCGCGATGGGCGACTCGACCCCACCCTCGGTGACCGACAGGTGGACGAGGCCCTTGGCGCCGTGCCGCCGGGCCAGCTCGGTCAGCTCGTCGACCTGCTTGCGGCTGGCGCCGGCCAGGCCGGGCGCGGCGAAGCCGAAGACGCGCCCGCCCGACTCGAGCACCTCCTCAAAGACGCGGAAGCCGGAGCCGCGCGCGACCTCGGCGAGGTCGTGCAGCTCGAGGCCGTAGCGCAGGTCGGGCTTGTCCGAGCCGAAGCGGTCGAGCGCCTCGCGGTAGGTGAAGCGCGGGAAGGGCACGCTCGCGAGCGGCCGGTCGGGCACGACCCGCCGGCTGACGTCGACCGCCATGGCCTCAACGAAGGCCATCACGTCGTCCTCCGAGACGAAGCTCATCTCGAGGTCGAGCTGCGTGAACTCGGGCTGGCGGTCGCCGCGCAGGTCCTCGTCGCGCATGCAGCGCGCGATCTGGAAGTAGCGATCCATGCCGGCCACCATCAGGATCTGCTTCAGCTGCTGCGGGCTCTGCGGCAGGGCGTAGACGCTGCCCGGCTGCAGCCTGGAAGGCACGATGAAGTCGCGCGCACCCTCGGGCGTGGACTTGATGAGCAGCGGCGTCTCGATCTCCACGAAGCCGTGCTCGTGGTGCACCTCGCGGATGGCCTGCACCAGGCGGGAGCGGAGCAGCAGCCGCTGGCGCATCGGCTCACGCCGGATATCGAGGTAGCGGTAGCGCAGGCGGAGCGCCTCGTCGATGTCGGCCTTGGGCTCGTTGATGGGAAAGGGCGGCTGCTTGGCCGTGGAGAGGACCTCGATGCCGCTCGCGCGCAGCTCGACCTGGCCCGTGGCCAGCTTCTGGTTCTCCGTCCCGGCCAGTCGCTGGGCCACGCTGCCGCGGACGCGCACCACGAACTCGCTGCGCACGGTGGAGGCGATGCCGTGCGCCTCGGGCGCCTCCTGAGAGTCGACGACCACCTGGGTGATGCCGTGGCGGTCGCGCAGGTCGAGGAAGATGAGATGGCCGAGGTCGCGGCGGCGGTGGACCCAGCCCGAGAGGGTCGCCTCATGCCCGACATGCTCGGGGCGCGCGTCGCCGCAGGTCATCGTCCGGAAGGCGGTCTGCATGGGCCGCCCATGGTACGGGATGGACCGGTCGGAGCGTGGTCGTCGCCGCGGGGCGCCGCCGACGGAGGGGGCCAGAGCAAGCGCCCGGCGCGGGTGGCCGGAGCGGCACCGTTGGGCATGGGCCAGCGGTGTCGGTTCGGAGTCCTGCCATCGAGTCATCCAGGGACTTGGAGGCGGGCTGTTGACAGCGATCCGCGCCGGGATGCCGCCAGGCAGTCACCCGGTGAATGGCCGGAGGCGATCGCGCCCCGTTCGGCGCGACCCGCTGGGGACGTGCCCGCCATCGAGTCCACCGGTGCATCGATGGCGGAGAGCAGGCCCGCGCACACCCGATCCGATGCCCGGGATGACTCGATGTCAGGGACGGGCCATAGGAAGCGGCCGACGGGGTCCCCGCCTACGGCAGGCCGATCGGGACGGCCCCCCGGCTACCGCTTGCGGGCGAGCGTCAGGCCGTCGGCGAGGGGGATCATGCTGAGCGAGACGCGCTCGTCGGTCGCAAGGCGCTCGTTGAGCGTACGGATGCCGCGCACGTCCTCGTTGTCGACCTCCTCGCTGATGACCTCGCCACCCCAGAAGACGTTGTCGTAGAGGATCAGCCCGCCCGGGCGCAGGAGTTCCAGCAGCCGCTCGTGGTAGGCGGGGTAGCTGCGCTTGTCGGCGTCGACGAAGGCGAGATCGAAGCTGCCCGCCTGACCGGCGGCAAGCAATCGGTCGAGTGTCTCCCGGGCAGGCCCGAGCCGCAGCTCGATCCGCTCGGCGACGCCGGCCTCGGCCCAGTAGCGGCGGGCGATGCCGGTCCACTCCTCGGAGATGTCGCAGCAGACGAGGCGGCCCTCGGGCGGCAGGGCCAGCGCCACGGCCAGCGAGCTGTAGCCGGTGAAGGTGCCCAGCTCGATGCAGCGACGCGCGTCGAGCAGCTCGACGACGAGGGCCATGAAGGCGCCCTGCTCGGGGGCGATCTGCATGTCGTGCTGCGGCAGCGCGGCGGTCTCTTCGCGCAGCCGCGCCAGGATGGGCGCCTCGCGCACGCCGACGCGCAGCAGGTAGGCGTGCAGCTCCTCCGAGAGGCCGATGCTCCGGTTGCTCACCGCCCGACCTGCCTCATCCGTGCCGGTGGCCGGCGTCGGCGCGCGCCAGTTCGCGCGCCAGGTCGGCCAGGGCGACGATGCGCTGCGTGCCGGCTTGCAGGTCGCGCAGCTGGACCTGGCCGGCGGACAGCTCATCACCGACGATGACCGCGAAGTGCGCACCGTCGCGCGCGGCACCCTCCAGCTGGCGGCCGAGCTTGCGGGTGCCGAGGTCGGCGCGCGCGGAGAGACCGGCGGCTCGCAGGTCGGTCGCGATGCGCAGGCGGGTCAGCGTGTCGGCCGGGTCGGCGCCCACGACGACCGCCGCCGGGCCGGCCGGGCCGGCCTCCGCGACGCCCTCCTCGGCCAGCGCGAGGACGACCCGGTCGATCCCCAGCGCGAAGCCGATGCCCGGGGTCGGGCGGCCGCCCAGGAGCTCGACCAGGCCGTCGTAGCGACCGCCGCCGCCCAGCGCTTGCTGTTGGCCCTCCGCCCCATGGCGGTAGAACTCGAAGGCCGTGCGCGTGTAGTAGTCGAGGCCGCGCACGATGGCCGGCTCGACCTGGTGTTCGACGCCGAGCGCGTCGAGGTGCGCGCGCACGGCGGCGAAGTGCGCCGCGCACTCGGTGCACAGGTGGTCGCCGATGGTGGGTGCCGCCGCCACCAGCGGCGCCATGGCGGGATCCTTGGAGTCGAGCAGGCGCAGCGGGTTGGAGCGGAGGCGCGCTCGCTCCAGGGAAGGCAGGGCCGCCTCGTGCTGCGCGAAGTAGCCGCGCAGCTGCTCGACGTAGGCGGGGCGGCAGGCAGCATCGCCGATCGAGTTCAGCTTGGCCCGCACGCCGGTCAGGCCAGCCTCGCGGTAGAAGCGCACCGCCAGCTCGATGACCTCGGCGTCTACGGCCGGCCCTGGGTCGCCGATGGCCTCCACGTCCCACTGCCAGAACTGGCGGTAGCGGCCGGCCTGCGGCCGGTCGTAGCGAAACATCGGGCCGATGAGCGAGACGCGCACCGGCTGCGGCCAGGTCTGCAGGCCGTGCTGCACGTAGGCCCGCACGATGCCCGCGGTCCCCTCCGGCCGCAGCGCCCAGCGCTCTGTCTCCTCGCCCCGGCTGGGCGAGACGCGGAAGAGCTCCTTCTCGACGATGTCGGTGACACCGCCGATGCCGCGCTCGAAGACCGCGCTCTGCTCGAAGAGCGGCGTCTCCATCGAGGCGTAGCCGTAGCGGCGAGACAGATCGCGCGCGATGGCCTCCAGGCGTTCCCAGACGCGGCGCTCGTCCGGCAGCAGGTCGCGCGTACCGCGGGGGGCGCGAAAGGCTGGCATCGGGCCAAGGATAGCGGTGCAGCTTGACGCCCTGTCGACCGGGTCCCTAGGATGCAGACCCACCTTCCCGAGGCCGAGCGGGCCCGCGAATCGTCGCACGAGCCGCCCGCTGGCAGGCGAGTGGGTTGTCGTGGCGACGTCACGAGGAGGTACGGTGGGCGCGTCCCCCCCGGTGGGCGACCTGCGAACCGGGGGATCGGCGGCGCCCGGCGTCGAGGCCGACGTCGAGCTGCTCGACGTGACCAAGCGCTTCGGCAGCGTGGTCGCCGTCGACCGGCTGACGCTGCGCATCGCGCGCGGCGCCTTCTACTCGCTGCTCGGACCGTCCGGCTGCGGTAAGACCACCACCCTGCGCATGATCGCCGGTTTCGAGGACCCGACCAGCGGCGAGGTGCGCATCGGTGGTCGCTCGGTCGACGGCGTGCCGCCCTATCGGCGCAACGTCAACACCGTCTTCCAGCACTACGCCCTCTTCCCCCACATGGACGTCGGGCGTAACGTCGGCTATGGCCTCCGGCAGCGCGGCATCACCGGCGCCGAGGAGAGGCGACGCGTGACGGAGGCGCTCGAGCTGGTACGACTGCGCGGCTACGAGCACCGGCGCGCCTGGGAGCTTTCGGGTGGCCAGCAGCAGCGCGTGGCACTCGCGCGGGCGCTCATCAACCGGCCAACGGTGCTGCTCCTGGACGAGCCGCTCGGTGCGCTCGACCTGAAGCTGCGGCGCGAGATGCAGCTCGAACTGAAGTCGCTCCAGACGCAGGTCGGCATCACCTTCGTCTATGTCACCCACGACCAGGAAGAGGCGATCACCATGAGCGACCGCATCGTGGTCATGCACGACGGCCGCGTCCTGCAGGAGGGCAGTCCGGCCGAGCTCTATAACGAACCTCGCAGCCGGTACGTGGCCGGCTTCCTCGGCCAGTCGAATTTCATCGCCGGACGGGTCGTCGAAGGCGGCCCAAGCCTGGCCATCGCGACGCCGGGCGGCCTGCGCGTGCTTGCCCGACGGCCGGTGGGGCTCGAGGCGCCGGCGGCGGGCGCGGAGGTCACCGTCGCCATCCGACCGGAGCGCATCCGCCTCCTTGGTGCCGCCGGCGAGGGCGCCGCCGCGGAGGCGAACGCGCTCGTGGGGCGCGTCACGCACGCCACCTATCTGGGCGACCAGGTCGAGCATCGGGTGCAGGTGGACGGTGTGGGCGAGATCGTCGCCCGTGCCATGGCGCCCGAAACGATGGACGCGGGTGAGAGCGCCACGCCACGATTCGCGCCCGGTGACCAGGTCATCGCCACCTGGCAGCGTGCCGCCGCGCTCGTGCTGACCGAATAGCCTGGGGGAAGGAGGAGCCGGGACCCGACCGACGGACAAGCCGTTCACCGTCCACCGAAGAGGAGCGCAGATGGACCGACGACAGTTCCAGAAGCTGTACCGCGACCTCCAGCGCGGCACCATCACCCGGCGCGAGTTCCTGGCCGTCACCGGGCTCGGCACGGCCGCCGCCGTGATCGCCGCCTGTGCGCCGCCCACGGGCGGCTCGCCGACCCCGGGCAGCCCGGCGGCGACGACCCCGGGCACGAGCCCGACCACGGGCGCGACCCCCAGCGGGGACTGGGCGCCTCCGGCCGGCGTGAGCTTGGGCGACACCCTCAACCTGACCACTTGGCCCAACTACCACGACCAGAAGACGCTCGACAAGTTCAAGGACCTCACCGGCGTCACGGTCAACGTCACCGTCGAGGGCGCCAACGAGTCGATGCTGGCCAAACTCCAGGCGGGCGGCACCGGCTGGGACGTGCTGGTGCCGACCAACTACACCTTCCCCACCTACGCTGAGCTGAAGCTGCTCGAGCCGCTCGAACTCGCCAAGCTGCCGCACTTCGACGCCTCGACCTACGAGAAGCGCTTCCTCGAGCCCGCTTACCAGCCCGCGGGTTCCGACAAGCTCTACGGCATCAACAAGGACTGGGGCACCACCGGCTACGTCATCAACACCGAGACCGTCAAGGAGCCGATGACCAGCTGGAAGGACTTCTGGGACAAGACCCGCGACGCTTACAGCCGCAAGGTCACCATCCATGACTACCAGCTGACCTCGATCGGCAACGCGCTCAAGTACTTCGGCTACTCGTTCAACTCGGTCGAGCCGAGCGAGCTCGCCAAGGCCGAGCAGCTGCTGCTCGACGTGAAGCCGCACCTCTTCGCCATCACCAGCGACTACCAGCCGCCGATGCGCGCCAAGGACGCGGTCATGGCCATGGCCTGGACTGGCGACGCGGTCCAGCTCAACCGAGATATCCCCACCATCCAGTACGTCATCGGCAGCGAGGGTGGCGAGATCTGGTCCGACTTCTACTCGGTGGTGGCCGGCGCCCCACACCGCGAGGCGGCCTACGCCTTCATCGACTACATGGCGGTGCCCGCCGTGGCCGCCAAGGACGCCGAATTCCACGGCTACCCGCTGGCCGACTCCGTGGCCACGTCGCTGCTGCCGGAGTCCTTCACCAAGAACCCCATCATCTACCCCGACGAGAAGCTGCTCACGCCGCTCGAGTTCGGTGCCGCCGTGACGCTCACGGACGAGAACCGCGCCGAGCTGTGGGCCCGCGTCAAGTCCGCCTGAGGGCATGACCCAGGGTCATCGGGTGTCGCGGAGGAGCAGGCGTCCCCGGGCCGTCACCGCGCTGCTACTGGCGCCGACGACGGCCTGGTACCTCCTGCTCCTCCTGGCGCCGCTGGCCATCCTGGTCATCTTCAGCCTGGGTGAGCGCTCACCCGTGGGCGGCTACCTGCCGGGGTTGAGCCTCGACAACTACGCGCGCCTGCCGACGCGGGCCACGGCCTTCGCCAACACGTTCGCGCTGGCCGCCGTGAGCACCGGGCTGTGCGCCCTGATCGGCTATCCCCTGGCCTACTACCTGGCCACGCGCGCCGGCTCGAAGCGGACGATCCTGCTGGTGCTGGTGGTGCTGCCCTTCCTGACCAGCTTCCTCATCCGCACCTACGCCTGGTTCACCATCCTCGGCGCCAACGGCCTGCCGGCGGTCGCGGCAGCCCTCGGTGTCGAGCCCAAGCCGGTCCTCCTCAACACCCACCTGGCCGTCTTCGTGGGCATCGTCTACAACTACCTGTCGCTGATGGTCTTCCCCATCTACGTCAGCCTCGAACGGCTCGACAAGCGCCTCCTGGAAGCATCCAAGGATCTCGGCGCGGGCCGCTGGGCGACCTTCCGGCAGGTGACCCTGCCGCTCAGCGCACCGGGCCTGGTGAGTGGCGGCCTGCTCGTCTTCATCCCCATGATGGGCGAGTACATCGTGCCCGCGCTGCTCGGCGGCGGCAAGGTCTTCTTCGTCGGCAACGCCCTGGTCGACCTCTTCCTCCAGTCGCGCAACTGGCCCTTCGGGTCGGCCATGGCCATCGGGCTCATCGTGGTCGTGCTCATCTCGGTCACGGCCTACCTGCGTATCGCCGCCCGCGGGCGCGTCGAGCGCGAGACGTCGCTGCTGTGAGCGGGGCCGACGTGTCCGCCCAGACGCATGCAGCGGGGCGCGACCGCGCGCGCGGCCTGGTCGAGGCCGTCTTCCGCGGCCACGCCACGCTCGTCTACGTCTTCCTTTACCTGCCCATCGCGCTGGTCGTGCTCTTCAGCCTCAACAGCGGCCAGTTCGCGGGAGAGCTGCGGGGCATTTCCCTGCGCTGGTATGGCGAGGCCTTCGGTGACCGCTTCGTGGTGGGCGCGCTACGCAACAGCCTCGTCGTGGCGCTGGTCACGGCCGTCTGTGCGACCACCTTCGGCACCATCGCCGCGCTGGCCCTGCAGCGCGTGCGGCCGGGCCTGCGCGCCCTCTACGACACGCTGGCCTACGTGGCCATCGTCATACCCGGCATCGTCATAGGCATCGCCACGCTGGTCTTCTTCGTCAACGTCTTCGGCTGGCTCAATCCCTGGCTGCGTTACCTCTGGCCGGGTGGCCCGGAGCGAGCGCCCGTGCTGGCGATGGGCATCCCGACCATCATCGGCGCCCACGTTCTCTTCACCATGGCCATCGTCATCGTCCTCGTGCGGGCGCGCGTCGCGGGTATGGACCGCACCCTGGTGGAGGCCTCGGCCGACCTCTTCGCCACGCCCTGGGGGACCTTCCGCCAGGTGACCCTGCCGCAGCTGGCGCCGGCCATCCTGGCCGGCTTCCTGCTCTCCTTCACCTTCAGCTTCGACGAGTACGTCATCGCCTCGTTCGTCAACGGCACTGACACGACGCTGCCCATCCACGTCTTCTCGTCCATCCGCCGGCCGCCCGTCTCGCCCAAGATCAACGCCATCGCCTCGGTCATCCTGCTCATCAGCCTGACGGTGCTGGTCGTGGCCGGCATCGTCTACCGCCGTCAGGGCCGCGCCGCGCGCCCGGCCGACGCCGAGGAGTCGGCCTCGCCCACGCAGGCGTAGAGGTAGCGGCGGCTGCCGCCGGGCATCAGCACATCCAGACGCCAGACACCGTCGGCCCAACCCCCGGACGGCGCGGCGAAGAGCCGCACCCAGGCCGTCAGGGGCGGCGTCAGGTGCGGCGGCATGCCGGGAAGCACCACCTCCCGCGCCCGCACAGGCCGGCCGTCAGGCGTGGCCGGTTGCACGCTCCAGACTCCCTCGGTGCCGGGGAACGCTGCGCCCAGGAGCAGTAGGCGCCCGCCGCCCGGTAGCACCGCCCGCCCCGGCGGCGGGTGGCCGCAGGCATCGCCGCCCGGGACGTCGTGCCGTTCGGACGGCGTCGCCGCCTCCTGGTAGAGCTCGAGCCGGCGGCTGTCGAGCGCGCGATAGACACCGACCACGCTCCACTCCTCGCGGATCCGACGCGCCTCGGGCAGCCGCACGGTCGGGCCGCGCCTGGGAGAGGCAGAGACCCTGGCAGGCAGGCCCGGCGAGACCACGACGGCGGCCGGCTCTTGGCTAGGCTGCGCAGACTCCGCCCGGGGCGCAGCACCGGCCGCGACCACGGCCAGCAGCAGGCCGCCAGCGAGGGCCAGCGTATGCCACGGCGGCCCGGGCAGTCGCTGGAGTGGCGGCGTCATGCGTGGGCCATGGCACGAAGCGCGACGGTCCATCTTGTAGGCCGGCCACATGGTCGCCGGACGTCGCGCTGCCTACGATCGTCGCGTCGGGGGTCCGGCAGCGCCGGGAGGTGGACCATGGGGCGACTCGACGGCAAGGTCGCGCTCGTCACGGGCGGCGGCGGAGCGATCGGCGCGGCCACCGCCCGACGGCTCGCACGCGAGGGCGCGGAGGTCGTCGTGGCCGACCGCGACGCGGCCGCGGCCACGCGCGTGGCGGCGGAGCTGGCCAGCCTCGGGCCGCAGGGGCTCGCGCTCGAGGTGGACGTCAGCGACGAGGCCAGCGTGGCCGCCATGGTGGGGCGGGCGGTCGAGCAGCGCGGCCGCCTCGACGTTCTCTTGAACAACGCGGGCGTGCTGTTGTTGGGCGCCGTGGATGAGCTGTCACGCACCGACTGGGACCGCACGCTGGCGGTCAATGTGACCGGCGCCTTCCTCTGCTCCAAGCACGTCATCCCGGTCATGCTCGCGGGCGGCGGCGGTTCCATCATCCACATGAGTTCCGTCTCCGGCCTCGTCGCCGAGCCTGGCATCGCCGCGTACTGCGCCAGCAAGGGTGCGCTCATCATGCTCGCTCGGCAGATGGCCGTCGACTACGCGCGGCGAGGCATCCGCGTCAACGCCATCTGCCCGGGCTGGATCGACACCCCCTTCAACGATCCGGCCATCGCCCGCTCTGGCGGGCGTGACGCGCTGGCGCCCTTCGTCGACGCCTTCGTGCCGCTGGGCCGGCAAGGCACGCCCGACGAGGTCGCCGACGCGGTCGCCTTCCTCGCCTCCGATGACGCAAGGCTGATGACCGGCGCCGTCCTCGTCGTGGACGGCGGGCTGACGGCCCAGTGAGCGATGGGCAGCCGACAACGGCGCCCGGCCGCTTTTGTACCGCAGCGCCATTGTTGGCCCACTGGGCCGGTGCTACGGTCGGCCGCGGAGGGCAAGCCAGACCGATCGTCCGCGGCGGGCTGCGACCCCGGCCTGCGTGACGGCGGGTGAGGGAGGAGTCGATGAGCGAGGCGATGGTAGGCGCCGGATCGGCCTCGGCCGCTCCGTCGCAGGTCTTCAGTCGCGAAGCCTCCGGCTTCGTGCGCGTGGGCACGCCGTGGCGGATGTTGCTGCTCAACGTGGCCAACATCGGCGTCGCCTACATCATGTTCACCTACTGGGCGCATCCGGCCGTCTTCCCGCAGAGCAACCTGCTGCTGGCCATCCCCGTCGCGGCCGGGCTGGCCATCTTCTTCAACCTGCTCTACGGCATGTTCGCGGCCATCATGCCGCGCACGGGCAGTGAGTACGTCTTCCTGTCCCGCACCTTCCATCCGTCCATCGGCTTCATGGCCAGCTTCGCGGCGGCCATGAGCCAGTCGTTCTTCGTCGGCATCGGCGGTTACTGGATCGCCCAGTTCGTCATCGGGCCCTTCTTCGCGGCCTACGGGGCCGTTTCGGCCGACGCGACGATCGCTGCCATCGGCGCGTGGGCCAACACGCCCGACACGTACTTCCTCTTCGGCACGGCATTCGTGCTGATCGTGGCCGCCATCAACATCCTCGGCCTGCGGGCCTACCTGCGCTTCCAGGACCTCAACTGGATCGTGGGCGCCATCACGGGCGTCCTGCTCATCGCCATCTTCGTGCTGGCCACGCCGGCCGCCTTCCAGGCGGGCTACGACAAGTACGCCGCCGCGGCCGCGGTGCCGACCTACTCCGAGACGCTCAAGCTCGCCGGCGATAACGGCATGCCCACGGGCATCACGCTGGCCGACACGCTCGGCATCATCCCCATCATCTGGCTCATCGCCTGGGCCTCGACCTATATCGGCGGCGAGGTGCGCACGCCGGTCAAGACGCAGCTGCGCGCGACGGTCGGCGGGCTCCTGCTCTACGCGGGCATCGCCTTCGCGCTGGTGCTCTCCTTCTCCGGCGCGGTCGGGCTCGACTTCAACCAGGCACTGGCCTGGTGGAGCTACAACGCCCCCGAAGGCGCGGCCAAGGAGGCGTACCCCGTGTTCATGCTCTACGCCGGGGTGCTCATCGACAGCCTGCCCATCTTCCTGCTGGTGGCGGCCGGGCTGATCATCTGGAGCTACCTGTGGATCCCGTCGGCGATGATCATCGCCACGCGCGCCATGTTCGCCTGGTCGTTCGATCGGGTGATGCCACAGAAGCTCTCCGAGGTCCACCCGCGCTATAACTCGCCCTGGGTGGCGGTGCTGGTGGTCTCCGTCATCGCCGAGGCGTTCCTGATCCTCTACCACGCTGGCGTCTTCAAGTTCCTGGCCCCGGCGATGGCCTACTACGTCGTCTTCTGGCTGGTCTCGCTGTGCGGCCTGGTCTTCCCCTACCTGAAACACACCCGGCCGCTGTGGGAGGCGAGTCCCGTCAATTGGCGCGTCGTCGGCATCCCGGTGATGAGCATCTGTGGCGCCGTAGGCCTCCTTTACTTCTCGATCGGCCTCTACTTCATGCTGACGAACCCGCTGCTCTTCCTGAACACGCCCGAGCAGCTGCTGACGACGGCAGCCCAGTTCGTCATCCCTCTGGTCATCTTCTTCGCCGTCAGCGCCTACCGGCGCTCACGCGGCGTGCCCATCGATGCCGCCTTCCGGGAGATCCCGCCCGAGTGACGGAGGGGGATCACCCGGCTCGTCGAAGCGGGCGGCACTCCCCCAGGCCGCCCGCTTCGTTCATCCTCGGCCGGCCATGAGCGGCGAGCTGACCATCTTCCACGTGGCCGACGTGCACGGCTCGGACCGCTGCTTCCGCAAGTGGCTGAACGCGGCCCGCTTCTACCGGGCCGACGTGATCATCATCGGCGGCGACCTGACCGCAAAAGTGCTCGTGCCGCTCTACCCGGCACGCGGCGCGGACGCCTCGCGCCGCGTGGCGACGTGGCAGGGACGGCGGGTGGCGCTCGAGACGCGTGCCGAAGCGGCCGACTTCGCGCGACGCCTACGCGACGAGGGCGCCTATGCCCTGGAGACGACCGAGGACGAGGTGGCGGAGCTGCAGGCGTCGCCCGACCGGGAGCGAGCGGTCTTCACGCAGCTCAAGGTCGCCCAGCTGGCCGACTGGCTACGCCTCGCCGACGAGCGCCTGGCGGGGCAGGCGGTCCGGGCGCTGGTCATGCCAGGCAACGACGACCCGCCTGACATCGACGCGGTGCTGGCCGACTCGCGTACGCTCATCGACGTGCAGGGCAGGGCGGTCGAGCTCGCCCCGGGCATCTGGCTGGCGGCGCGCGGCGAGTCGACACCGACGCCCTGGCACACACCGCGCGAGCTGCCCGACGACGAGCTCGGCCGCCGCGTCGAGGAGGCGCTCGAAAGCGTGCCGCCAGGAGTGGTCGCCATCTGGGACCTGCACATGCCTCCCTTCGCGACCGGCGTGGACGAAGCGCCCGTGCTCGACGGCGCGCTGCGCGTGCAGTACGACGGGTCGGGCGAGCCGCGCATGCAGCCCGTCGGCAGCCGCTCCATCCGGCGGCTCATCGAGGAGCGGCAGCCGGCACTCGCCCTGCACGGGCACATCCACGAGGGACGCGGTCGCTACCGGCTGGGCCGCACCACGGGCTTCAACCCCGGCAGCCAGTACGAGGCCGGGGTGCTGCTGGGCGTCCTGGCACGCGTTTCGGCGCAGAAGGGCCTGCGCGACTTCGCGCTGACCAGCGGATGAGCCGCCCGCTCGGGGACCCGGTCGCCGAGGCGCAGGGCATCGTCGAGGCGGCCACCGCACGCGGCCTCACGTTACGCATCGTGGGCGGCGTGGCTGTCGCCCTGCGCGCGCCGAGCATCGCACGGGTCTCGCCGGAGCGTACCTACCACGACATCGACCTGGCCGGGCGTGGCGGGCGATCCGCGGATGTCGCGCGCCTGCTGGGCGACCTGGGCTACGCTGCTGCGGAGCGCTTCAACAAGCTCAACGGTGCCGAGCGCCTCCTCTTCCATGCCCCGGACGGCCGACGGCTGGACGTCTTCTTCGACCGCCTCCGGATGTGCCACGAGTTGCCCTTCCGCGCGCGGCTGGAGACCGAGCCGCTGACACTGCCCCTGGCCGACCTGCTCCTCTCGAAGCTGCAGATCGTGGAGCTGACCGAGCGGGACGAGCAGGACATCCTGGCGCTGCTGGCCGACCACCCGCTGGCCGCATCCGACGATGGCGGCATCGCCACGCCCCGCCTGGCCGCGGTCTGCGCCGCCGACTGGGGCTGGTGGCGGACCGTCGACCTGAACCTCGAGCGGCTGACTGCGCGCTGGTCCGCGGCTGCGCTGGCGGAGCCTGCCACGCTGTCCGAGACTCGCCTGCGTGCCCTCCAGCGGGCGGACGAGCTGCGGCAGGAACTGGCCGCCGCGCCCAAGTCGGCCGCCTGGCGGCTGCGGGCCGCGGTCGGCGAGCGTCTTCGCTGGTATGAGCTGCCCGAGGAACCCCGCTAGCGGCGGCCGAGGGCCGTGCGGCCGAACGGGTCGCCCGTGCCCACCGCCGGGTCGAGTTCCAGGATGCGCAGCGCGAGCGTCAGCTCGAAGATGGTGGCCGGATCGTCCAGGGAGCATCCGAGCAGCTCCTCCACGCGCTTGAGGCGATAGACCACCGTGTTGACATGGACGAAGCAGCGCTGTGCGGCCCGCCGCTGCACCTGGCCCTCGTCGATCCAGGCACGCAGTGTGGCCAGCAGCTCGGGTCCCACGCGCGAGCCGTCCACCAGCGGAGCCAGCGTGCGGCGGGCGAAGGCGCGCAGCTCCTCCGGGGCCGTGGCGGCGAGCAGCGGCCGGAGGGCGCCGAGCTCGCGCGCGCCGACGATGCCGGGCCGCCGGCCGAGCCTGCCCATGGCATCCAGGGAGGAGCGCGCCAGCCGGAACGACGGCGCGTAGTCGGCGGCCTCGGTGCATCGGTCGCCCACGCCGATGACCAGCGCGACGGCTGGGTCGAGGCGTGCCGCGAGGGCCTGCAGCTCGACCGCCAGGGCCGTGCCGTCACCGGCTCGCGGCGGCTCGCTGCCGCGCGTCGTGGCAAGCACGACGATCGAGCGGCCCAGCCCGAAGACGAAGCTCCCGGGTCGCCGGTGCAGGAGGGACTCGGCGAGGTGCTCGGTCAGCCGGCGGCGGCCCTCCAGCGCCGCCGCCTCGGCCGGCTCTGCCTGGTCGTCCTCGACGAGGTCGATGAGCAGCAGATCGCGCGGCTCGCCCAGGTCGTAGCCCAGGCGGGCGGCGCGGGCGGCGATCGCCTCGTCGCTACCGAAGGTACCCGCCACGAGGTCGCTGCCGAATTCGCCGCGCACGCGCTGCTCGACGTCGACGGCCGCTCGCAGTCGCGCGAACTCGAGCGCCGCTCCGGTCGCGGCCACATCGATCAGGGCGCGGTCGAGGGGTCCCAGCCGATCCTCGCTGCCAAAGGTGATGTGGCCGACTACCTCGCGCCCGACGCGCACCGGCACGGCCTGCCGCTCGGGCGAGCCCGCCTCGCCCTGGTCTCGCCCGCGCCCGGCCGACGGCCGGGGCGAGGTGAGCGCGCCCCAGTCGGCGTTGGACCCGGGCGGCGAGGCGCCGGCCATGACCCGCCAGAGGTGGTCCTGGATGACGACCGGCCGGCCCAGCGCGGCGGCCAGCTCACCGGCCAGTCCCGCGTGGCCGGCGCCGGTGACGACCTGCTCGGCCAGGCGGCGCTGGAGCGTCAGGGAGCGCACCAGCTCTGCGTTCGTGCTCGCCAACTGGCGGCCGAGGCGGACCTCGTTGTCGTAGCGGCGTGCGTGATCGACGGCGATGGCGGCGTGGCCGGCGAAGGCTGAGAGCAGGTCCGCGTCACCGGGACGGAAGCGGTGGCCTTCGCTGATGGCGTGCACGTTGAGCACGCCGATGGGGCTGCCGCGTACCAGCAGCGGCGCCCCCAGGATGGCCCGGAAGGCGATCCGATCGAGATCGTGGACGCGGTGCTCGTAGGTCGCGTAGTCATCCACCTGCAGCGTCCGCCGCTGCAGGATGACCTGGGACGAGAGACCTTCGCCGAAGGGCATCTCGTAGCCGATGATGTCGCCGGGTAGCTCCCAGGCGGCGGCCACGCGCAGCTTCCGGCGTCCTTCGTCCCAGAGCAGCATCTCGCCGCTGTCGGCCCCGAGCAGAACGGCGGCGTCGCGCACGATGGCGCCCAGGACCGTCTCGAGCTCGAGCGACTCGGCCACGCGCCGGGCGGTCGCCAGCAGCCGCTCGAGCTGCCCGCTGTGGCTTCGGCCCCGGCGCAGCAGCGCCGCGCGGGCGACCCCCAGGGCCGCCGCCTCGGCGGCGACGCGCACCGCCTCGGCCTCGACGCCGGGGCGCGGCCGGGCGACGGCCACGACGCGACCGCCGTCGCCCACCTCCACAGCCCCAGCGACGATGCCGCCGGCCAGGGGCATGTCTGGGTCAGCGAGCAGGCCTGCCGCGAGGTCGTCCAGGGCCTCGGGCAACGGCGTACCCGACCGCCCGCCCCGCTGCTCCTCCACCGTGCCGCCAGGCATGGCCAGCGCGACCGCAGCCCGCCCGGCCCCTACCTCGAGCAGGGCCTCCGTGGCGGCCAGCAGGGCGGCCTCGACGTCCGCATCGGCCCGCGCCCAGCGGGACCGACGGCGTGTCGGATCGGCGATGCTCACGCGCGTCTCCTCCCCTCGCCGGTGGCGCCCGCAAGGACGCCGTGGGCGGATGATACGCCCGGGGGGACCGGCGCTTGGCGCCTCTCGACAACGTTTCAGGGCCGCTTTGGGGGCCGGTGACCATACATCGCCGCTGCGCCGGTCGGTATCGTGGCCCTGTCGGGGGCAGTCACTCGGGGAGCGTGGATGACCGAGCGAGCGGACGTCGTCGTGGTCGGGGGCGGCATCGTCGGCGCAGCCAGCGCCTACGAGCTCGCCCGGCGTGGCCTGCAGGTCGTGCTCCTGGAGGCCGAGCGCCTCGGCTACGGCGCCAGCGGCCGGAACCTGGGCTACGTCTGGTCGCACACGCGGCGGCCCGGCCCGGAGCTGGCGCTCGTGGACGACACGCGCCGCCGGCTGCCGGAGCTCGAGGAGGAGCTCGGCGCGCGCTTCGGCCTGCGGCAGAACGGCAGCCTCATCTTTGTCACGACCGACGCCCAGGCCGTCGTGCTGCGCGAGTTCGTGGCGCAACGACGCTCCGACGGCCTGCCCGTGGAGCTGCTCGACAGCGTCGCGGCGCGCGCCATGGCGCCCATCCTGCCGGAGACGGTCACTGCCGCCAGCTACTGCCCCTGGGATGCCCAGGTCGAGCCGGAGGCCTACGTGCGCGCCTTCGGCCTGGCGGCGCAGCGTCACGGTGCGCGCCTGCGCGAGGGTGTGGCCGTGCGCAGCCTGCGTGCAGGCGAGGGTCGCGTCACGGGCGTCGAGACCGACGTGGGGCCCATCGAGGCCGAATGGACGGTCGTCGCCGCCGGTGGCTGGACGCCCTCGCTGGTGCGCCAGTTGGGTCTCGAGCTGCCGATCCTGCCGATGCGCCTGCAGGTGATGCAGACCGAGCCTATGCCGCCCCGCCTGGAGCACCTCCTCTATGGCCCCGTGGCGGTCAAGCAGTACAGCGCTTTCCAGGAGCTGCCCTCGTTCCGACCGGAGCTCTTCGCCTCCGCGGCGGAGGAGCGGCACGGCCAGCTGCTGCTCGAGGCCGCCTGCCAGAAGGACGATGGCAGCTACGTCCTGGGATGTGCCATGGACTACCCCGGATTCGAGTGGCGGCCCGACGTGCGCGGCGTGGCGCTCATCTCCGAAGTGCTGCTGGCGGACCTGCCCGAGCTGCGCGCCGCGCGCTTTGCGAGGGCGTGGGCGGGCATCCTTCCCTACACGCCGGACAACCTGCCCATCATCGACGGCCTGCCCGGCTGGCAGGGCGTCATCGTCGCCGCTGGGCACGTCTTCGGCAACGGCGCAGGCCCGACCACGGGCCGCCTCGTGGCGGGCCGTATCTGCGGCGAAGGGACGCCGCTCGACCCGGTACCCTACCTCGCCGGGCGGGCCGGCCTCGGGATGACCGCCGCGAGCAGCGTCTGGTGAGCAGCGTGGAGCGCAGGATCGCCTTCATCAACCCCTTCGGCACGCCCGTCTACGACGACATCATCCGCGAGACGCTGCTGCCCTACGCCGCTCGGGGCAGCGCCGTCGACGTCATCCACCTGGAAGGCGTGCCCGAGAACATCGACTACTACTACCCCAAGCACCTCATGGAGCTGGCCATCTTCGACTCGGTCCGGACGCTGGAGGCCGCCGGATACGACGCCGTCGTGGTGGGCTGCTGCTACGACCCGGGCGTGCGCGTTGCCCGCGAGCTGGTCGACATCCCGGTCGTCGGTCCGCTCGAGGCGGCCATGAACCACGCCTCGTACTTCGGCCATCGCTTCACCATCATCACCGACCACCGCAAGGCCGTGCCCTGGATCGAGGATCTGGTGCGCCTCCACGGTGCTGGCAACTGCCGCCGCGTGCGCTGCATCGACTGGTACGTGACGCAGATGATCCAGGACCCCACAAGGGTCGCCGACGATGCCGCCACAGAGGCCGCGACCGCCCTGCGCGAGGACGACGCCGAGGTGGTCATCCTGGGCTGCACCATCATCGCCGGCTGCCTCGAGCGCGAGGTGATGACCACGGGGCGCCACCGCGGGCTGCCCATCCTCAACCCGAACCTGATGGCGCTCAAGGCGGCCGAGACGCTGGCCGACCTGCACCGCGCCGGCAAGTACTCCATCAGTCGCGCCGGCTTCTATCAGCGCCACGAGCAGCACGACCCGGCCGAGGCGGCCGAGGTCCGCCGCCGCTACCACCTGACCGACCTCGGACCTGCCGACGGAGCGGCGGCCAGCGAAGGCGGCGGCGCGTGAGCACGCAGGCGCCGCGCGCCGCCACGGGTGAGGCCGGAGAGCCCGGGGAGGCAGCGCTGCCCATCGAGGAGGTGGCAGGACGTGTGGTGGGGCGCTACCTGGGCCTGCGCGCGGGGGAGCACCTGGTGGTCGTCGTCGACCGGCGCACCGACGTGGAGATCCCCCGGGCCCTGGCCGACGCGGCGCGCGCCGCCGGCGGCGAGGCGATGGTGGTCACCATCGAGCCCCGCGCGCGCAGTGGCGCCGAGCCGCCCGAGGCCGCGGCGCGGGCGATGGCCGCGGCAGACGTGGTCGTCTGTGCCGCCAGCACCTCGCTGTACCACACCGCGGCCAAGGCAGCCGCGCAACGTGCCGGCGCGCGCGGCGTCTTCAACGCCCCGTGGCGCGCCGACGCCTGGCGCAGGGGCGCCATGACGGCCGACTTCTTCGCCATCCGACGGCGCGCGGAGTCACTGGCAGCGCTGCTGCGGGCGACGCGCGCAGTACGCCTCACGTCACCGGCCGGCACCGACCTGCGCGCGCGTATCGAGGGCCGCGAGCCGATGGCATGGCGCACGGCCATCTGCCTCGAGCCGGGCGAGGTCTCCGCGCTCCCCGGCGGCGAGGTCTCGCTGCCGCCCCTCGAGGGCACGTCTCAGGGGATCGTGGTCTGGGAGCGCGTCGCCTCGGACCTCGGTCGCCTGGACTCCCCGCTGCGCATCACGGTGCGCGGCGGCCGCGCCGTGGCCGTCGAAGGCGGGCCGCAGGCCGAGCAGCTGCGGCGCGTGCTGGCGGAGGTGCGCGACAGCGACAACATCGGCGAGATCGGCATCGGCCTCAACCCCGCGGCACGCATCGCCGACGACATCACCGAGGCCAAGAAGGCACTCGGCACGGTACACGTGGCCCTGGGCGACTCGGCCAACGAGTACGGCGGGCTGGTCGAGTCCGAGGTCCATCTGGACGGCCTGGTCATCGCGCCCACGCTCTGGCTTGACGAGCGCGCCGTCATCGTCGACGGCCGCCACCTGGACACGAGCGGGGCATGAGCCGCAGCCACGCGGCGACCGCGGCCGCCGCGGCGCGCGGCGAGCGCACGGCCGACGCCCCCGTCGTCCGCCTGCCCTACCCAGGTCCGCGCGCCGCGGCGGTCATCGAGCGGCTGCGCCGTGTGGAGGGCGCCGGCCTCCGCACCGGCGGGCCGGAGGCGCCGCTGGTGGTCGAGTCGGGCACGGGCGCCCTGCTCATCGATCCCGACGGCAACCGCTTCGTGGACCTCTACGGCAGCTTCGCCGCGGCGACCCTCGGGCATGCCCATCCCGCCGTGACGGCCGCCGTGCGCGAGCAGGCGGGTCGCATCGCCCACGTCTCGTCGGCCTTCGCCAGCGAGGCCCGCGTCGCCTTCGAGGAAGCGCTGTTGGCGATCGCGCCGCCCGGGCTCGAGCGCGTCATCCTGGGCATCAGTGGCACCGACGCCAACGAGACCGCGCTGCGCCTGGCGCGCACGCTGACCGGCCGGCGCGAGGTGATCGTCTTCTCGGGCGGTTATTTCGGCCGCTCCGCGGCGGTGGTCGGTCTGGCCGGTAAGACGGGCTTTCGGGCCCGACTGGGCGAGGGCGCCGGGGGGCACTTCCTGCCCTTCCCCTACCGCTACCGCTGGCGCCTGGGGCCGCCTGAGGAGGCCGGCCGCCAGGCGCTCGCGTTGGTCGAGGAGGCGGTCGTCGGGCCGGCCTCGGGCATCGGGTCGGTGGCGGCCATCCTGGTCGAGCCGGTGCAGGGCAACGGTGGCGTGATCGTGCCGCCGGACGACTTCCTGCCCGGCCTGCGCGAGCTCTGCGACCGGCACGGCATCGTGCTCATCTTCGACGAGATCCAGTCGGGTTTCGGCCGTACCGGGCTGCCCTGGGCAGGGCAGCACTGGCAGGTGACGCCCGACCTGATGACCGTGGGTAAGGGCATCGGCGGCGGCCTGGCGGTCTCGGCCGTGGTCGGCCGCGCGGCGATGATGGGCCACTGGCCGCCGGGTACGCACACCTCGACCTTCCTGGCCGACGCGGTCAACCTGGCGGCCGGGCGGGCCGCCCTCGAGGTCATGGCGCGCGAGCGGTTGTGGCAGCGCTCGGCGCGCCTCGGCGCCGCCCTCCTGGAGCGACTGCGCGCCGGCCTGGCCGACGCGCCGCACGTCGGCGAGGTGCGTGGCCTGGGACTCTTCGTGGGCATCGAGATCGTCGCCGACCACGCCTCGCGGGCGCCGGACGCCGAACGCGCCGCGGCACTCCGCCGGGCTGCCTTCGAGCGCGGATTGATCGTGGGCGGCGGCGGGCATGCCGAGAACGTGCTCAAGCTGGCGCCGCCGCTGGTCATCGAGGAAGCGCTCCTCGAGCATGCCGCGGAGCTGCTGCTCGAGGTCATCCGGAGGGACGCGTGAGCACCACCCAGGTCCGCCAGGTCGACAACTTCATCGCCGGCCGCTGGGCGCCGCCGGCCGGCGGCGAGCGCTTCCAGAGCCTCGACCCGGCGACGGGCGAGCTTGTCGCCCGCGCCGCCCGCTCGGAGCGCGCGGACGTGGACGCAGCCCTGGACGCGGCCCGGCAGGCCTTCGACGCGGGACCCTGGCCGCACAGCAGCGGCCGCGAGCGGGCGGCCGTCCTGCTCGAGCTGGCCCGGTTGGTGGAGGTCGAGCGCGAGCCACTGGCCCGGCTCATCGCGCGCGAGATGGGCAAGCCGGTGCGCTACGCGCGCGAGCGGGAGATCGACCCGGCAGTGGACCGCCTGCGCTTCTACGCCGGCGCGGCCCGACTCATCGAGGGCAAGGTGACCACGGCCGCGCCGGCGCACCTGCTCGACTTCGTGCTGCGCGAGCCGGTCGGCGTCTGCGCGCTGATCACGCCCTGGAACGACCCGCTCGACCTGCCGTTGCGCAAGATCGGTGCGGCCCTGGCCGCGGGCTGCACCTTCGTGCTCAAGCCGGCCAGCGACGCGCCGGCCGCGTCGATGGCCATCTTCGAACTGCTGGAGCGGATCCCCGGCCTGCCCGCCGGGGTGGCCAACGCCGTGCTCGGCGAGGGCGGCGTGGTGGGTGAGATGCTGGCCTCCGACGCGCGCGTGGACAAGGTCGCCTTCACCGGCAGCAGCGAGGTCGGTCGGCGCCTGCTCGGCCTCGGCGCGCCGACCTTCAAGCGCGTCTCCCTCGAATGCGGCGGCAAGGCGCCGGTGCTCGTCTTCAGCGATGCCAACCTGGACAAGGCACTCGACGCGGTGGCCGTGGGCATCTTCCTCTACGGTGGCCAGTCGTGCACCGCCGGGGCACGACTGCTGGTCGAGCGTTCCATCCACGACCGCTTCCTCGACGGGGTGATCGAACGGGCGCGGGCGCTGCGGGCCGGCTCCCCACTGGAGGACGAGACGCAGCTCGGACCGCTGGTCTCGAGACGCCACTTGGAGAAGGTGCTGGGCTTCGTCGAGCAGGGCCGCCGAGAGGGCGCGCGCCTGGTCCTCGGCGGCGAGCGTCTGGACGGCGAGTGGTCGGCCGGCAACTGGATGGCGCCCACCGTGTTCGACGCGGTCGAGCCATCCATGACCATCGCCCGCGAGGAGATCTTCGGGCCGGTCCTGTCGGTCATCCCGTTCGACGACGAGGCGGAGGCGCTGGCCATCGCTAACGACAGTGACTACGGCTTGGGCAGCGCCGTCTGGACGCGCGACCTCGACCGCGCAGTACGCCTGGCGCGCGGCCTGCGCGCCGGGGACGTGTGGGTCAACACGCACTATGTGCGGCTCGCCGAGAGCCCTTTCGGCGGCGTACGCCAGAGCGGCCTCGGCCGGGAGCTGGGCATGGAGGGCCTCGAGGAGTACCTCGAGTCGAAGCGCGTCTGCATCGACGCCTCGCCGACCTTCCACATCCGCTGAAGGGCCGGCGATGACCGCGCGGCGACTGCCGGCGCCGCTGCACCCGGCCGCCCGGCCCGGCGAGCCGGTCAGTCTCCGCTGGCACGGGCGGCGCATCGCCGGGCACGCGGGAGAACCGCTGGCCGTGGCCCTGCTGGCGGCCGGCGAGGCGGGCATCTCGCGCAGCTTCCGCGTCCACCGCCCGCGTGGCCTGATGTGCTCCACCGGCCAGTGCGGCTGGTGCGAGTGCGAGGTGGACGGCCGCCCGAGCCTGCGCAGCTGCCGGGTGCCGGTGCGCGACGGGCTGCGAGCGCGCAGCGAGCACGGCGTGCCGGATGGGCGCCGCGACGTGCTGGGCCTCGTCGATCACGTGTGGCGGCTCCTGCCACCGAGCTTCTACCACCACCGGTTCCTGCGGCCGCGCCAGCTACGCAAGCGCTACCTCGACGTGCTGCGTTTCTTCGCCGGGCGCGGCCGGCTCCGAGCCGGCCCGCGCTCGCTCCCCTGGCGCGATGCCCTCGAGCGCGAGGTGGACGTGCTCGTCGTCGGCGGCGGTTGCGCGGGCCTGCTGGCGGCCGAGGCGGCGGCCGAGTCCGGCGCCTCCGTGCTGCTGCTCGAAGCTGAGTTCGAGCCAGCCGCGATCTGCCGCTGGCGCACCCCGCCCCTGCCCGACGGCCGGCGCCTGGAGGCGCTCGCGGCGAGCATCGCGGCGCGGGTCGAGTTGCGCACGGGCGCGACGCTGCTCGGTCTCTACGACGAGGGCGGCGTCGCCGTCGCCGGCGACGTGCTGCTCACTGTGCATGCGCGGGCCACGGTCGTTGCCACGGGCTCCTACGAGCGACTGCCGCCGGTGCCGGGCATCGACCGCCCCGGCGTGATCGGTGCGCGCACCGTGGAGTGGCTGCTGGGCGCCTTCGGTGTGCTGCCCGGCGAGGAGGCACTGCTCGTGGGTGAGGCGGACGACTGCGCCGGCGCTGAAGCGGCCCTCATCGCGGCCGGCGCGCGGGTCGTGGCGCGCGTGACCGGCGAGCAGCTGCTGGCGGTGGAAGGTGGCGATCGCGCGCGTGCGGTGCGCTGCTTCGTCGAGGGCAACGAGCGCTGGGCCGACGTGGACTTGGTCGTCGTCGGCGACCGGGCCGCCAGCGTCGAGGCCGCCATCGCCGCCGGCCTGGATCTCGAGGCCGATGGGCGCGGGGGCATCGTGCCACACAGTGGCCGCGACGGCTCGACCGCCGTTCCCGGCCTCTTCCTGGCCGGCGCCGCGGCCGGCCGGCCGATCGACTCGCCGGCGGCCGTTGAGGCCGCGCGTACCGCGGGACGGGCCGCGGCCGCACTGGCAGGCACGACGAGCGCTACTCGGGCCGCCCGCGGCCCGGCGCCTCGAGACGGCAGCCGGGCTGCAGGGGCCGCCGAGCGCCTGACTCCGGCGTCGGTGGTGCACGGCCTGCAACGTACGTCGCCCGCCGACGAGGCGATCCTGTGCTTCTGCGAGGACGTGCGGGGGGCGGAGCTGCGCGCCGACCAGGCGGTCGGCTACGGCCTGCTGGAGCTGCTCAAGCGGCGCACCGGCGCCCTGACCGGGCCCTGCCAGGGCAAGTACTGCCTGCCCGCCGTGCTTGCCGCCTGCGCGGGGGCCGCCGCCACGGTCGGCGCTGAGGACGGCGCGGCCACCGTCGGCACCGATGACGAGGTCACGACGCTACCGACCGGCAGGCCGCCGCTCCGCCCGGTGCGCCTGGGAGATCTGGCCGGTCCCCGCTCGAGAGCGCGGTGAGCCGCGACGTGGCCGGCCTGGCCCGGCTGCTCGATGCCGGCCCGCTCCCCGCGCGCGCGTCGCTCGTCATCGTCGGCGCCGGCATCACTGGCCTCTCCTTCGCCCGCTGGCTGAGCGCGCTGGGCCTGCGCGACATGCTCATCGTCGAACGCGCCTACCCGGGCGCAGGCGCGACGGGCCGCAACGTTGCCCGCCTGCGCGCGATGCAGCTGACGGAGGAGCTCTGCCACGTCGCCGTGGCCGCCCAGGCGACGTACGACCGGATGGGCGAAGAGCTCGGTTTCAACGTGCTCTTCTACCGCCTGGGCTACCTGTGGGCGCTGTATGAGGCCGAAGAGATGGAGCGCATGGCGAGAGCGGTCGAGATGCACCACCGGCTTGGTATCGACAGCCGGCTGCTGGCGCCCGACGACGTGCTCCGCCTGGTGCCCGTCTTCCGTGGCGGGGATCCGCTCGCGGGCGGCGTCGTGCACGACGATGCCATCGTTCACCATGACGCCGTGGTCTGGGCCCACCTGGAGCACCTGGCGGCCACGGGGCGCGTGCGCATCGCCAGCGGCACCAACGTCGTCGGCGTCGCACGCGGCGATGGCGGCGTGCGGGCGGTGCTCACCGACCGCGGCCGGGTCGAGACGCGCCACGTGCTCAATGCGGCCGACGCCTGGTCGAACGCGCTCAACGGGCTTGCCGCGGTGCACGCGCCCAACCGGCCGCTGCGCCGTGAGGTCCTGGTCACCGCACCGGTCCACCGCGCCATCGACAAGGCCGTCACCTTCTACCGGCCGACCGAGGGCTGGTTCAACCAGACGCTGCGCGGCGAGGTGGTGATGGGCGTGGTCGACCCCGACGAGCCCGTGGGGCACGACCAGCGCTCGTCCTCCGACTTCCTGCGCCGCACGGCGCGGCTGATGGTGCGCAAGGCGCCTGGACTGGCCGACCTGACCGTCATCCGACAATGGGCCGGCATGTACGACGTGACGCCCGACCACCTGCCCCTGGTCGGGCAGACGGGGCAGCTGGAGGGCTGGTGGCAGGCCAACGGCTGGAGTGGCAGGGGCATGCTGCTCGCGCCATACCTGACGCGGCTCCTCGCCGAGCGCTTCATGGGGGCGGAGCCGCATCCGCACCTGGCGCTCTTCGAACCCGACCGATTCGTCGGCACGGGCGACGCGGGCAACGGCGACGAGGACTACTACGCGCGGTACGCGCGACCGCGCGACGCGACACGCCGCTAGCATCAGGTGGTGGCCGAGCCGCGTCTCCACGTCCTGCCCTGGCTGCGCCGCATCGGCGGGCGCCTGCTCATCCCCGACTGGCTGGCCATCACCATCGGCCGCGACATCGTCAGCTGGCGGCCGCTGGCGCGGGCCGAGCTGGCCCACGAGCTGGAGCACGTGCGCCAGTGGCGGGTGCACGGCTGGCGCTTCCCGCTGCGCTACCTGCTGGCCTCGCTGCGCGCGCGGCGCGGCGGCGGCCACTGGTACCGCGACAACGCCTTCGAGGTCGCCGCGCGCGCCGCCGCCGCGCGCGCCCGGGACGGTTAGAGGCTGATGATCTCGGCCAGCTCGAGCACGAAGATGGTCGCCCCGCCGTGCCGCACCGAGGCGCGCCACTCCGAGAGCCGGCCCAGCAGGACCGGCGGCACCGGCACCTCGCGAGGGGTGCAGATGCGCTCGAAGATGTCACGCACCTCGGGCACCGCCGCATCCTCGACGCCCATCATGATCGTCGCGTTGCCGATGTCGAGGTAGCCGCCCGCGGATGGGATGCGCGTGGCACGGTGACCCGCCTCGCGCAGCGCCTCGAGCACCGGGCCGGTGTCATCGGCGTGGACCACCGCGAGCAACAGCTTGGCCATCGATCCTCTCGTCAGCTCAGGTCGCGCTGCACCGAATAGACGTCCTTGACCTGCTCCAGGCGCGACAGGACGCGGGCCAGCTGGGAGACGGAGGCGACCTGCAGCGTGGCCTTGACGGTCGCCGTGTGATCCGGATTCGTGGTCACGTTGGCGGCCAGGATGTTGACCCGGTTCTCGGCCACCACGTTGGTGATCTCCGACAGCAGCCCGGTCCGGTCGTAGGCCTCGATGCGGATGGAGATGGGATAGGTCTGCTGCACCTCGCCCTCCCACTCGACCTCGATGAGGCGGTTGACGTCGCGCTCGTTGATGATCGTGGGGCACGAACGCAGGTGGACCGTGACGCCCTTGCCGCGCGTGATGAAGCCCTCGATCGGATCGCCGGGGATGGGATGGCAGCAGCCGGCGAAGCGGACCAGCAGATCGCCCACGCCCTTCACGCGCACGCCGCCGGTGCGGGTCGGCTGCGGCGGAGCGTGCTGCGGCAGCACCGCCTCGTCGGCGTCGTCGGCCACGCCGAGGCGCATCACCACCTGCTGGGCGCTGACCGCGCCGTAGCCGACGGCGGCCAGGAAGTCGTCCACCGACTGGTACTTGTACTGGTCGGCCACTTCAGCCAGCCGTTCGCCGCCGAGCTTGTCGAGGGAGGTGCGCGCCAGGCGGCGGAGCTCGCGGTCGAGCGACTCGCGCCCATGGGCGATGTTCTCGTCGCGCTGCTGGCGCTTGAACCATTGGCGGATCTTCTCGCGCGCGTGGCCGGTGCGGACGATGTTGAGCCAGTCGCGCGACGGCCCGTGGGCGCCCTTGGTGGTGACGATCTCGACGATGTCGCCGTTCTGCAGCTTGTAGTCGAGCGGGACGAGGCGGTTGTTGACCTTGGCGCCGATGCAGCGGTGGCCGACGTCAGTGTGGATGCGGTAGGCGAAGTCGAGCGGCGTGGCACCCGCGGGCAGGTCCTTCACCTCGCCCTTCGGCGTGAACACGAAGACCTGGTCCTGGAAGATGTCGAGCTTGAGGCCTTCCACGAACTCGGTCGCGTCGGCGACCTCGCGCTGCCAGTCCATCAGCTGGCGCACCCAGGCCAGCTTGGCGTCGTAGTCGCGGTCGTGCTTCGAGCCGCCGCCCTCCTTGTAGCGCCAGTGGGCAGCGATGCCGACCTCCGCCACGCGGTGCATCGTGTGCGTGCGGATCTGGACCTCGAGCGGCTTGCCGTCGAGCGCGATGACCGCCGTGTGCAGGCTCTGGTAGAGGTTGCCCTTGGGCATCGCGATGTAGTCGTCGAACTGGCCGGGGATGGGGCGCCAGAGCGAGTGCACCACGCCCAGCGCGGCGTAGCAGTCCTTCAGTTCGTCGACCAGCACGCGGATGGCGTAGACGTCGTAGATCTCGCTGAAGTCGGCCGCCTTGCGCTGCATCTTCTTCCAGATGCTGGCGATGTGCTTCGGGCGGCCCGACAGCTCCGCCGCGATGCCGGCCGCCTCGAGCGCCTCGCGCAGGGCCGACATGGCGCGCTCGATGTAGGTCTCGCGCGCCTTGCGCCGCGTCTCGAGCTGGGTCGCCAGGGTCCGGTAGCGCTCGGGGTCGAGGTACTTGAAGGCGAGATCCTCGAGCTCCCACTTGATCTGCCAGATGCCCAGCCGCTCCGCCAGCGGGGCATAGATCTCGGCCGTCTGGCGCGCGATGCGCTGCTGCTTCTCCGAGGGCAGGCCGTAGAGGGTGCGCATGTTGTGCAGCCGGTCGGCCAGCTTGATGAGCACCACCCGGATGTCCTCGGCCATGGCCAGGAACATCTTGCGGATGTTCTCGGCCTGCTGCTCCTCGTGGCTGAGGGTGCTGAACTTCGAGAGCTTGGTGACGCCGTCGACGAGCTTGGCCACCTCGGCCCCGAAACGCTCCTCGATGTCGGCCAGGGAGTACTCGGTGTCCTCCGGGATGTCGTGCAGCAGCGCGGCCTGGATGGCGGCCGGATCGAGGCCCATCTCGGCCAGGATCTGGGCCGCGGCGATGGGGTGCGTGATGAACGGCTCGCCCGTCGCCCGGCGTTGCTCCCTGTGCGCCTCGACCGCGAAGCGGTACGACTCGCGCACGACGGCCAGGTCGGCCTGAGGATGGTGCTGGGCGATGACCGACTCGAGCCGGCGGGCCTGGGCCTCCAGCGCGCGCGGCGTGAGGTCGACCGACTTCGCCGGGCGCGCCGCGGCCGCACGGCGGCCCTCGCGCGTGGCGCGCCGCTGCGCAGGCGTCGTGCGTGCCGGGATCGGCTCGACGGACATGGCAGGAAGTGTACCGTCCGCCGCAGCGCGGTCCGCGAGCCCGGCGACCGGCCGGGCCGGTGGCGACGGACGCGCACGGCGTCGGCGAGCTCAGCGCCGGAGCAGCCCGAGCAGCCGCTCACGCAGGTCGCGCAGCGTGAACCAGACGGGGTCCGTGACCAGGTCGAAGGTGCCCGGGTGGCGCAGGGGCTGACCGCCGAACTGGCGCTTGAAGGCACTGAAGCCCTGCCACGACGGCTCGGGGCTGGGCTCGCCGGGCTCGACCACGCCCCACAGGTCCAGCGTGCGCACGCCGTCGGCGGCAAGCGCCGCCATGAGCGCCGCCAGGCACGCGTACGGACCGTGCGCGTGCTTCAGCTCGGGCGCCCGGAGCGAGGCGCCGTAGAGGTAGTGGCCGCGGTCGCCTACGCGTAGCCCGAGGGCGCCGGCGATGGGCCGGCCGGCCAGGCGGGCCAGGACGAGGTACCAGCCATCGCTCGCGGCCGCTTCGCGTGCCAGCGTGGCCAGGAAGGGCAGCGGCCTGATGCGGAATTCGGCGCGCTCCGCCGTGGCGCGCCAGATGGCGTGGAAGGCCTCGATGGCCCCGCCGGCAGCGGCGCGGTCCACCTCGGTCTCCACGCCCTCGCGCGCGGAGCGCCGGACGAGGTTGCGCGCGTCCTTGTGCCACGTCGCCATCAGCTCGTCCGCGCCATCGCGCAGGTCCACCAGGCGCGTCGTGCGCGCCTGCAGGTCGTGCCGCGCCCGCCGCAGGCCCTCCCCGGCGAGGAGCGCGTCCAGCTCATCCGCCGTGGTCCCGCCCGGCGCAGCGCGCGGGTCGAGCTTGACCACCAGCGCACGCTGCTCGCGTGCGAGCGTGCGCAGGCCGTCGAGGAGCGCCCGGAGCAGGGCCGGAGCGTCGTCCGCCTCGCGCTGCCAGAGCGGCCCGTGCGGGACGTAGACCACGCTGCGGCCCATGCCGGCGCCGCGCACGAGGGCCTGTGCCACGCCCGCCAGGGAGCCGTCGTCGCGGGCGAGCACGAGACGATGGGGCAGCTCGCGGCCCTCGGTGGCGTTGGCCTCACCCCAGGCCCAGGCCTGCAGCGGATCGGCCTCGGCGCGCGCCGCCACGAAGGCATCCCAGGCCGGCCGGTCCGCCTCCGTCGCCGCCCGGGCCGGCTGGCTGCGAGCGGCCATGGTGCGCGGCTCGCTCACGGGGCCGCCTCGTAGCCGAGTGTCGCCAGCGCCCGGCGGGCCTCCGCGGCCTCGTCCCAGGGCCGAGCGCCGTCGGCCATCTCGATGCTCCGCTCGTGACCCTTTCCGGCGAGGAGCACCACGTCGCCCGGGCGCGCCGCCTCGAAGGCGGCGGCGATGGCTTCGGCGCGATCGGCGATCAGCCACAGGTCGTGGCCGCGCCGCCGGCCAGCCTCTTCGGCACCGGCCGCGATGGCCTCCAGGATGGCCTCGCGGTCCTCGCCGCGGGGATCCTCGTCGGTCACCACCACCAGCCGGCAGCGCTCGCCGGCGACGCGGCCCATGAGCGGCCGCTTGACCACGTCGCGCTCGCCGGCGGAGCCGAAGACGGCGATCAGCCCGCCGCCGCCGGCGGCTGCCGTCGGCGCCAGGCCCTCGAGCACCTTGGCCAGGGAGTCGGGCGTGTGGGCGTAGTCGACCACGACCGCGAAGGGCTGGCCCGCCTCGATGCGCTCCATGCGCCCGGGCACGCCGGCGAGCCCCTCGAGCCCCGCCCGCATGGCAGCCGGCTCGAGCCCGAGTGCCTCGCCCACCGACAGCGCCGCCAGCGCGTTGTGGGCATTGAACCGGCCGGCCAGGCGCAGCTCGAGGGGCGCCTGCCAGCGCCGCGTGCGCACCTGCATCCGGAGGCGTCGCGCGCCCTCCTCGAGCCCGGCCAGGGCGACGTCCGCGCCGGGGTCCATGCCGTAGCCCAGCAGGCGGGCACCGGCCGCGCGGGCGGCCTCGGCGAACTCGCTGACCCATTCGTCGTCGAGATTGACGATGCCCGTCTTGCCGTGGCCCTTCTCGGGATTGGCCGGGCCGACCGCGAGGCGCTCGAAGAGGCGCCGCTTGGCCGCCCGGTACGCCTCGTGGGTGCGGTGGAACTCGAGGTGCTCGTGGGTCACGTTGGTCACCACGGACACGTCGTAGGCGACCTCGCCGACGCGCTCCTGGGCCAGCCCGTGCGAGGTGGACTCGACCACCGCCCACTCGTCGCCGGCGGCGACCATCGCCGCCAGGTGCGCCTGCAGCTCCGGTGCCTCGGGCGTCGTCGCCCGCGCCGGGTTGCCGCGCGGCTCGCCACCCACGATCGCCTCGACCGTGCCCACCAGGCCCGTGCGCAGGCCGCACGCCTCGAGCATGGCCCGGACCATGAAGCTGGTCGTCGTCTTGCCGTCGGTGCCGGTGATGCCGACGATGCCCAGCCGGCGGCTGGGGAAGCCGTGCAGCCAGGCGGCGGCCAGGGCCAGCGCCGGCCGGGCCGCGGGCACCAGCAGTTGCGGCACGGCCACGCCCGGCACGGCGCGCTCGACGATGACCGCCACGGCCCCGGCGGCGACCGCCTGGACCGCGAAGTCGTGGCCGTCGGCACGCTCGCCGGGCACGGCCACGAAGAGCGCCCCCGGCGCGGCTCGGCGCGAGTCGTAGACCAGGTCCGAGACGCGCACCCGGGCCGGCGGCTCACGGCCGGGCAACACGCTGCGCAGGAGGTCCCTGCTCTCGAGCAGCCCGACCAGCTCGCCGAGCCCGCGCCCGGGCCGGGCCGCCTCGCTCACCGGCCGCGCCGGGCGGCGCCCACCAGCCGGCGCGCCGAGCGGCGCGCCCCGCGCAGCAGCAGGCCCGTCCGGTAGAGCCATGGCCGGGCGATGAGCTCGTGCGCGGCGGCCGATTCGACCCACTCGGCGCCGAAGGAGGCCTTGTGCTCGTAGAGACCCCAGCCCGGGTCGCCCTCGGCCGGGCGCTCACGATGGCCGGGCAGGTCCACCCCGCCCAGATCGATGGCCGGCAGACCCTCCGCGAGCGCGCGCCGGATGATGCTCCAGCGCAGCAGGTGCATGGTGCCCGGGTGTTCGCGGCGGGTGCCGGCATCGTCGGCCGAGAAGGCCGTTGCCAGGTGGCCTCCCTGGCGGTAGGCGACGAGACCCCCCAGCAGCCGGTCGCCGTGCTCGGCCACGAGGAAGACGGCCACGCCGGCGCCGAGCGCGCGGCGCCACCAGTCCACGAAGCCCGACTCGGCGGCGAAGGTGAAGTGACGCCGCTCGGCCGTCGCGTCGAGCAGCGTCCCGAACTCGGCCAGCCGCTCCCCAGCGCCGTTCTCGCGCACGAGCGTGCCGCCCTCTTCGGCCTTGCGGATGCGCTGCCGGGTGCCCTTGGCCATGCCCGCCAGGAGCGACTCCTCGGTCGTGCCCGCCGGCAGCTGCAGCACCATCCGGTGGCGCGACGGCTGGATCTCCTCGGTCGGCCGGAAGCCGGCCGCGGCCAGCGCCGCATCGTAGGCCGGGTCGGCGTCGAGCTCGGGATCGACGGCCAAGATGGTGCCGCCCTGCCTGCGCACCCACTCCCCCAGGGCCACGGCCCGGGCGGCGACCGCCCTGGCCGGGTCGCCGCCGGCGATCGGCCCGCGCGGCGCGTAGGCCAGGAAGCCAGGCAGCGGCGGCTGCAGGCGTGTCAGCAGCAGCGCCACGCGGCCGTCGCTGAAGGTCACGAAGCGCGGGCGCCAGCCCTGGCCGCGGCGGTGTTCGGCCCAGGCCGTGCCCTGCAGCACGTGGCCGCCCGGCGGCGCCACCGTGCGCGCGTCCCAGTCGCCGGCGGGCGCGTCGGCCACCTCCGTCACCTCGGCCCGCGCCCCGCGCGCGCCGGCCGCCGCGGTCGCGGTGCCCACGCTGCCCGCGGCGCCCCCGTCCCGGCTCACGCCGCGTCCATCCCGCCGCTGGCGCCGCGTACGCCCTGACGGCGGCGCGCGACGAGCACGCGCAGGCGCTGTGCGGCGCCCACGGCACCGCGCACGAGCGGGTCGAGCACGAGCTCCCAGGTGCCAGTCCAGCGCACCTCCCGGCCGCCGAAGCCCGCCTTGAAGTGCTCGATGCCTGGATGCGACAGGCCCCACATGTCGTAGCGCTCGAAGCCCGCCGCCTGGCTGCTGCGGATGGCCTCCCACTTGAGCAGGTAGTTGGCGCGCGACTCGGCGCCGGCGCGGGTCATGCCGCCGTATGGCTCGATGACCGTCGGCCCGCAGTGCAGCAGCAGCAGCGCCGCACCGGGCGATCCGTCGGCCAGGCGGGCGAAGAGGAGACGGGCGGCGCCGCGTCGGGCGTACGCCTCGTACACGGCCGCATAGGCCGCGCGTGCGCGATGCACGAAGCCGGCGCGGCGGGCCGTCTCGACGTAGATGTCATAGAAGTCATCGAGGCCCTCGTGGCCGCGCTCCACCACGACCACGCCGGAGCGGCGCGCCTTGGTCACGTACTGGCGCCACTTCTTGCGCAGGTCGCCCCAGAGGGCCTCCTCGCCGGCGGCCAGGTCGAGCAGGCGCGTCCGGTCGGGCTGGATGGGCGCAGCGGGTCGCCAGCCGGCGGCGCGCAGGTGGGACTCGAAGACGTCGCCGGCCTCGACCTGCGGATCGACCGCCACGTGGCTGAGTCGGCGGCCGCGGGCGAGCTCGCGCATGGTCCCGGTGAAGGTCTCGGCAGCCTGCGCGTCGAGCCGGTCGGCGATGGGTCCGCGCGGCGCGTAGGCCAGCTGCCAGGGTGTCGGCCCGATATCGTGGAGCAGCAACTGCGCGCCGACGCGCGCCGACGGGTCGCCCACGAGGACCCGCTCCGCCCGCCAGCCGGTGGCCGCCTTGACCTCCGCCCAGGCCGAGAGCTGCGGATAGGCGCCGTTTGGAGCACGTGCCACGAACTCGTCCCAGGCCGCGTCGTCCGTGGCGAGACCGGCCGCGTCGGCCGGTCCGGCCGTCCTCTGGCTGCTCATCCGTCGCCGTCGCGATCGACCGCCGGGACCCGACCGCGCGCCAGCGCAGCGCGCAGCAGCCCGATCGTGCCGGGCAGTTCGGGCAGCCGCAGGAGCAGGCTCCAGGCCAGGTAGACGAGGCCGGCCAGGGCGGTCACGGCCGCGGCCTGCAACAGCAGCACGGGGCGCGCCGGTTCAGACCCCACGAGCTGGCTGCTCACGCCGAGTGCCACGGCTGCCGCGCCGCCGGCCAGCGCGGCACCGAGGCCGAAGACGAGCAGCCCGCGCAGCACCGAGTCGAGCGCCACCGAGGGCTCGCGGCGACGCAGCAGCAGCGCCAGGAGGCCGGCCTCGGCCCAGGCCCCGACGGCGATGCCGAGCGCCAGGCCGCCCAGGCCCAGCGTGCCCACACTGAGCACCGAGACGACGACGTTGATGGCCACTGACAGCAGGGCCGCCATGACCGGCGTGCGCGTGTCCTGGTCAGCGTAAAAGGCACGCGCCAGGACGACGATCATGGCGTGCGCCGCGAGCCCGGCCAGGAAGAAGAGTAGCGCCTCGGCGGTCGTCGCCACCGCCGCGGCGTCGAAGCGGCCGTAGTCGAAGAGCAGGGTCACCACCTCTCGCCGCAGGACGACCGCGATCGCCGTCAGGAAGAGCATCACGTAGAGCAGGAGGCGCAGCGAGCGGACCACGAGTCGCCCGAAGTCCTCCACGGCGCCGCTGGCCATGGCCCGCGACATCGAGGGCAGGAGCACGATGCCGAGCGGCACGCCGATGACGCCGATGGGGATCTGGAGCACCGTGAAGGCGACATTGTAGGCCACGATGGCGCCAGTCCCGAGGGCCGAGGCGAGGGCCGTGTTGACCACGAAGGTGATCTGCGCGGCGCCCATGCCCAGCGCGCGCGGGGCCATCAGCAGGAAGGCCTGCCGAGCGGCCGGATCGGCCAGCCCGAGCCGCGGCCGGTAGTGCCGCCGGAGCGCGGCCCACAGCACGGGCAGCTGCACCGCCAGATGCAGCGCCGATCCGAGCACGGTGCCGATGGCCAGGCCCAGCACCCCGAGCCACGGACCGAGCAGCAGGGCGCCGCCGATGATGGCCAGGTTGTAGACGCTCGGCGCGACGGCCGACGCGGCGAAGCGGCCGCGCGCGTTGAGCACGGCCGTGGCCACCGCGCCCATGGCCAGGAAGATCGGCGAGAGGAGCATCAGCCGCGTCAGTTGCACGGTCAGCTCCAGGCTCGCCGCGTCGAAGCCGGGCGTGATGAAGGGCACGATCCAGGGAGCGAGCACGAAGAAGGCCGCCGCGAGCACGAGCAGCCCGACGAGCATCGCGTTGGCCACCGCCGCCGCGACGTGCCAGGCGCGCTCCTCCTCGCCGCCGCTGAGCAGGCCGGACAGGACAGGCACGAGCGCCGACGAGACGGCGCCCGCGGCGACCAGCTGGAAGACGGCGTCCGGCACGCGGAAGGCGGCGAAGTAGGCGTCGAGCTCCGCGCTGGCGCCGAACTGGGTCGAGATCACCACCAGCCGCAGCCAGCCCAGGATGCGCGAGACGAGGAAGGCGGCGGTGACCACCAGCCCGGCGCGGGCCAGCGCCCGTGCCGTGCCGCTCACGGGGCCGCGGCGCGCCCCGGCCGAGCGCCGCCGGCCCGGGGATGTGCCTGCCGGTAGGCGCTGCGCAGCCGCGCCGGCGAGACGTGCGTGTAGACCTGGGTGGTGCCCAGGCTGGCGTGGCCGAGCAGCTCCTGCACCACGCGCAGATCCGCCCCACCGTCGAGCAGGTGGCTGGCAAAGGAGTGGCGCAGCGTGTGCGGCCCGACCCCGTCTGGCAGGCCCGCCACGCGCACCAGCCGGTCGATGCGATAACGCAGGCCGCGCACGCCGAGCGGCCGACCGGCGGCGTTCAGGAAGACGGCGCCATCGTCGTCGTCGGCCGCGCCCGCCCGGAGCACCGGCCGGCCCTCCGCCAGCCAGGCCGACAGTGCGTCGCGCGCGGGGGCACCCAGCAGGCCGACCCGCTCGCGGCGACCCTTGCCGACGACGCGGACCTCGCCCCTCGCGAGGTCGATGTCGGCGATGCGCGCGCCGGCCAGCTCGCTGATGCGCAATCCGGCGGCGTAGGCGGTCTCGACCAGCGCCCGGTCGCGCAGGGCGAGCGCACGGCGGCGGGCCGTCCCCCCGCCCGCCGGGGCCTCCACACGAGCGCGGCCGCGGCGGGCAGCCGGCCGCGCGCCACGCTCGGCCAGCGGGGCCACCGCGTCCAGCAGGCGCTCCACGTCATCGATCGCCAGCACGCGCGGCAGCCGCTTGGCCTGCCGCGGCGTGGCCACGGCGGCCCACGGGTCGCCCGGCACCCAGCCCTCGCGGCGGGCGAAGCGGTAGAAGGAGCGCAGCGCCGCCAGGTTGCTGGCGATCGAGCTGCGCGCCAGGCCGCGTCCGGCGAGCTCGGCCAGGTAGGCCCGCAGCAGTCGTCGGCCGGGCCCCGTCCAGCCGCCGGCGCTCTCGAGGCGCGGCGCCAGCCACTCGAGATAGGCGCGCACCGCCCCGGCATAGGCCCGGCGCGTGTGGGGGGAGGTGTCGCGCGCCTCGAGGGCACGCAGGTATCGTTCGAGCGCCTCGGCGCCCGTCACGCGGCGCTCGCCCTGCGCCGCTGCGTCTTGCGGGGGGCGCGCGCGCCGCTCTTCGTGCCCTTCGTGCTGCCCTTGCCGCCGCGCGGGCGTCCGCCGCCACGGCCGGCCGGCCGCGCTCGTGCCAGGGCGCCCGGATCGGGCGGCCCGCCAGCGAGGCGGAAACCGACGAGGTCCCCTTCCGGCAGCTCGATGGCCGCACCGCAGATGAGACAGAGCGCCCCTTCGGCGCGCCGGGCCACGGCTCCACCGTCCGCGTCGTGGGTGGCGCCGAGCGGCTCGAAGTTCGTGGTGTAGTCGCATTCGGGATAGCGCGAGCAGCCGTAGAAGACGTTGCCCGTGCGGCGCGCCCGCCGCGCCAGCAGGTGCCCCCGGCCGCACTTGGGGCACTGGGCCTCGAAGGGCAGCGGCGGGGGCGGCTCCGGGCCCTCGCGCTTGATGTAGCCACAGTCTGGATACCGCGAGCAGCCCAGGAAGGGTCCGAAGCGGCCGCGCTTCGTGGTCAGCTGTCCCTTCCCGCATTGCGGGCAGGTCTCGCCCTCGCCGGCCAGGGCCGGCTGCTCCTCCCCCGGCAGCGGCCGCGACTCGCGGTGCTCCGGGTAGAGCGAGCAGGCCAGGAAGCGGCCGTTGCGGCCCAGCCGGATGACCATCGGGTGGCCCTCTGAGCAGACCTCGTCCGAGGGCTCGGTGGTGAAGTCGCGCCGCCGCAGCTCGCGCCGCTTCTCGTCGACCCGTTCCTTGAGCGGCGCGTAGAACGCGCGCAACAAGGGCACCCACTCGCGCTCGCCGCGCGCCACCTCGTCGAGCTCCTCCTCCATGCGCGCCGTGAACTCCAGGTCGACGTAGTCGCCGAAGTGCTCGACCAGCAGGTCGGTCACCACCTCGGCCACGAGCTCGGGATGCAGCCGCTTCTCCTCGAGGCGCACGTAGCCACGCTCCTGGATGGTCGAGATGGTCGCGGCGTAGGTGGACGGCCGGCCGATACCGTGTTCCTCGAGGGCCTTGATCAGGGTCGCCTCGGTGTAGCGCGGCGGCGGCTCGGTGAAGTGCTGGCTGGGCGTCACCTCGGCCACGCGCGTGGTGTCGCCCTGGGCCAGCCCGGGCAGGCGGGCCTCGGCCTCTTCCTCGTCGCGGGCGGCATCGTCGCGACCCTCCGTGTAGACCGCGGAGAAGCCGTCGAAGAGGGTGCGGCTGGCCGAGGCGCGCAGCTCGTAGGGCTCGGCATCGAGCTCGACCGTCGTCGTCTCGATCTCCTTGGGCGCCATCTGCGAGGCGAGCGCGCGCTGCCAGATGAGACGGTAGAGACGCAGTTCGTCGGCTTCGAGGTGGCCGGCCAACGAGTCGGGGTCGCGCGCGAAGCTGGTCGGCCGGATCGCCTCGTGGGCCTCCTGGGCGCCACGCGTCTTGGTCCGGTAGACGCGCCCCTTGGACATCGTGTACGCCTCGCCGTAGCGCCCCGCGATGACCTCGCGCGCCTCGCCCATGGCCACGCCGGCCATGGCCACCGAATCGGTGCGCATGTAGGTGATGAGGCCGACGTGGCCGTCGGGGGTCTCGACGCCTTCGTAGAGCCGCTGGGCGATGCTCATGGCGCGCTTGGGCCCGTAGCCCAGCTTGCGGCTCGCCTCCTGCTGCAGGGTGGAGGTCGTGAAGGGCGCGGCCGGGCTGCGCTTCTGGGTACGCGTGCTCACCGAGCGCACGCGAGGCGCCAGGCCTGCCAGCGTCTCGGCGTGGCGCTGCGCCGTCTCGCCGTCGCCGATGTCGAGGGCCTCGCCGCCGATGCGCACCACCTCCGCCGCGAAGCGCTCGCCGGCAGCCGTCTCGAGCAGTGCCTCGAGCGTCCAGTACTCGCGCGTCTCGAAGGCACGGATCTCGCGCTCGCGGTCCACCACCAGGCGGACCGCCACGGACTGCACCCGCCCAGCCGAGAGACCGCTGCGCACCTTTTTCGAGATGAGCGGGCTGAGCGTGTAGCCCACCAGGCGGTCTACCACGCGCCGAGCCTGCTGCGCGTCGACGAGGTCCATGTCGATGCTGCGAGGATGCGCGAAGGCGTCGCGGATGGCGTGCTCGGTGATCTCCGAGAAGGTCACCCGGCGTGCCTTGTCGGGCGGCACGTGGGCCGCCTCGGAGACGTGCCAGGCGATGGCCTCGCCCTCGCGGTCGAGGTCCGTGGCGAGATAGACCATGTCGCTGCCGCGCGCCGCCTTGGCGATGTCGTCGACCCGCTTGCGGCTGTCGGCGCTGACCACGTACTCGGGCGCGAAATCATGGTCGACATCCACGCCGAACTTGCCCTTGCCGGGGTTCTCGGGCAGG